>NZ_JBALDU010000015.1:0-71225 GCF_036917235.1 Nostoc sp. | reverse complement strand
CCCCTTAAAAAGGGGGACTTTGATTCCGGTTCCCCCCTTAAAAAGGGGGGTTAGGGGGGATCAATAAGTACAAAGATACAGCCAAAGACTTTTCAAACAACCTCTTAGAGGCTCCGCCTCCAGTCAAGACATTGAGTCAAAGGCTCAATGAATGCATTCCCAGGCGCAGCCTGAAACGAGTCAAGCCTCATCAAACCAGCTTTTTAGGACTTGTGTGTACACTGTAGCTTTGTATGATATCTGTTATATTTCAGGAAATAAATCAATTTATAAGTTGATTACAATGATTGTTGCAAACGCTTAAGCCTTTCTTATATATAGAAGAACATTAGCTGCAAATACTTAAGCCTTTGCAAGAAATAATTATACATTAGCTGCAAATACTTAAGCCTTTCTTATATATAGAAGAACATTAGCTGCAAAGTATTAAGCCTTTGCAAAAAATAATTATACATTAGCTGCAAATACTTAAACCTTTCTTATATATGGAAGAACATTAGCTGCAAACGCTTAATTTTTGACAACTAATGTTTGAATTTGAGCGATGTCGAAAGAGACTTAGCACCGAAAAACAATGTAGAGACTTAGCACTAAGTCTTTTTCGCTTAATCCACTACGATACAATCAATTTAACCACCTCTACTGCCTGCGGTCGTGGTCAACACCTCTTCACAACATTCGACTCCAACTGATTCTCCCTCCGACATTCCGCCTCTTGAGAGTGGCGATCGCCTCACTCGTCCAGAGTTTGAGCGTCGCTATAATGCCATGCCCAACCTTAAGAAAGCCGAAAAGAATATAATTTTTTCAAAGCTAGGTTAGAAAATTCTTTGGCTGCGTTAATGTTAAGACTGTCGGTATATATGCTTTTGTTGCCCACGCCGCCTGCTATAGTAGTGAGATTGTTACATTAATGTTTGAACATAATATTATCGTCGTTGGAACCTCAGCAGGTGGAGTTGAGGCGCTGACTTATCTAGTCAAGCATTTGCCGCCCGATCTCAATGCTGCTGTGATTATAGTCCTTCATATATCAAGTCATGGCACAAGTGTTATGGCAGAAATATTAAGTCGTGCTGGCAAGTTGCCAGTGTCTCAAGCTCAGGACGGCGAAGCTATTGTTCATGGTTCGATTTATGTCGCTCCGCCTGACTACCATTTACTGGTAGAACCTGGATATTTGCGTTTGACGCGGGGAGCAAAAGAAAACCGTTGTCGTCCTGCTATCGATCCATTGTTTCGCAGTGCAGCGCAAACTTATGGGCAGCGAGTGATTGCTGTGCTACTAACAGGTCTGCTTGACGACGGCACGGCGGGACTAATGGCTGTAAAAATGCGGCGCGGTGTGGCAATTGTCCAAAATCCTGAGGATGCTTTGTATCCTGATATGCCACGTAATGCGATCGAGAACCTAGAGGATATTGACCATATTCTGCCACTTTCAGATATTCCTTCTACTTTAGTAGCTCTAGTTAATACGGCAATGGAAGTACAACCGGAAAACCCAGTACCTAGCGAGATGGAGTTTGAATCTCAAATAGTGCAATTGAGTTTGGAAGCAGTAGAAAACGTAGGCAATCGACCTGGTAAACCATCAACTTTTGGCTGTCCTGACTGCGGCGGTACCCTCTGGGAACTCGAAGAGGGAAATTTGTTGCGCTTCCGGTGCCGCACGGGTCATGCTTATTCAGCAAAAACTTTGCTGGCCATGCAGTCTGATAACGTGGAGGATGCACTATGGATCGCTTTGAGGGCATTGGAAGAGAAAGCTTCTTTATCATATCGTATTGCTTCAAGGATGGAGGATCGCAATCAAACCTTGGGGGCACAAAGACTCAAAAAGGAGGCACAATCTGCCAAGGAGTCCTCCGCCATTATTCGAGAAGTACTTTTGAAGGTCAATCCAAACACAGGTGTTGATTGAAGGTTAAACCGAATCATTTTGAGGAATGGGATGGTTTAGTTTACCGTGTGTAAGTGCCACCACAGCTTGAACTAACTCTTCTGGATCGAGGGGCTTAGTAACGTGCCGTTGATAGCCACTAGTTATAGCTCGTTCGTAATCATCAACTCTGGCATAAGCAGTCAAAGCGATCGCGGGGATTTCTCCTCCTTTTTCGGGCGTTAAGCTGCGGATATTTTGAATCAGCGAATAACCATCGACTTCGGGCATCCCAATATCACTGACTAAAACATCAGGTTTAAAGGACTCCAGGTTTGCTAAAACTTCTGCCGCAGAGGTAACAGTTAAGACTGTAGCTCCGTATTCAGTAAGCAATACTGTTAGTAGTTCACGAGCATCGGGATCGTCATCAACTGTGAGGACTTTAATCCCCGTGAGTTCGAGTGCTGGTTGTGGCAACTCATCTATCTGCTTGATTTCTGGTTCAACATTCAGCAGTGGTAACTGGACTGTAAAGGTGGCTCCCAAGCCTTCACCTGGACTATCAGCCGCGATCGTGCCGCCGTGAGCCTCAACTAACTGCCGGACGATCGCCAACCCCAATCCTAACCCCCCATACTTGCGGGTAATTGAGACATCTTCCTGACGGAATGACTCAAAAATATACGGGAGAAAGTCTGAGTTAATGCCTTTACCAGTGTCACTGACAGTAATCTGTGCTTGCTCGTTGACTCGCTCTAGTCGGGTTTCTACGCGTCCTCCCTTGGGGGTAAACTTGATCGCGTTAGAAAGTAAGTTCCAAACGATTTGTTGAAGGCGGTTGGAATCTCCACAGACTTGCCCAATATTTGGCAGTACGGAATGCAATCCAATTGATTTGGAAAGGGCTGCTGTATTTACTGTATCGATCGCAGATTCAATGACAGATGCCAGATTCACAGGAGTAGCCTCAATGCTGAGTTTGCCGCGTATAATCTTGGCGACATCGAGTAAGTCATCAATCAGCTGAGTTTGCAATTTGGCGTTGCGTTCGATGGTAGCTAAGGCTTCGGCTGTTTTGGCTTCACTAAATTTGCGGGTTTGCAGCAGTTTTGTCCAGCCGAGAATTGGGTTAAGAGGCGATCGCAATTCGTGGGAGAGAACCGCCAAAAATTCATCTTTGATGCGATTGGCGCGTTCGGCTTCGGCTCTGGCTGCTTGTTCTAGCTGCAATAGGCGATCGCGTTCGATTTCAGCTTGTTTGCGATCGCTGATATCCTGCACATTACCTACCATCCGTACCGCATTGCCCGCAGCATCATAGAAAACCTGACCTCTAGCCGCTAACCAGCGAATGCCATCAGGATGTAGGACGCGGTAATCATCTTCATAGTACTCTTCCTGTTGCTGGATGGTGCGACTCACTGTTTCATTGGCTGAGGTGCGATCGTCTGGATGCAGGATACTTAACCACAGTTGATATGTGATTTCCTTTGTGGTTGGGTCAAGCCCAAACAAATTGATATACTCTTCAGATACATGAGCGCTATTGTGGATAATGTCCCAGTCCCATAATCCCGATTGCGTAGCTTTGTACGCCAATTTCAACCGGGCTTCGCTCTCCTGCAAGAGGAGTTCTATCTTTTTGCGATCGGTAATGTCTCGTGAAATCAACAAGATTCGTTCCATCTGCCCAGAAGCATCCAAAATCGGGCTAATGACCACTTCCCACCATTTCGGAGTGCCTTTTACAGTTGGGCAGTATCCGCTAAAAATGCTGACTTTGCCTGTTTTGGTGGCAGCAAGTGCCTCCTCTGCTTGTTGCCGAGAACTGCCTTCCCAGAAACAGAGCCATTCATTATTGAGATAGGAATTTAAGTCGTCAATTTCCATCAAACACAGTCCACCTGTATTCATGTACAGCAGCCGCCCATCGAGGCTTAATACCTTGATGCAATCAGAACTGCTGTCTAAAATGCGGTTTTTAAATTCTTCACTCTGGCGCAAGGCTTCTTCAGTTTGTTGGCGAGTGGTGATATCTCGCCAGGTCGCAACAAATCCATCTCCAAATTTAGCCACGCGGATATCAAAGGCTCTAACTAAGCGTTGTTTTCCGTAATCATCCTCATAAACTAGGCTGTCTTTAATGAGCGCCTGCCCTGTTTCTACTACCTGGCAGTATTCATCAAACAATCCACTTTCACGATGCCCTGGTAGTAATTCACACAACCCATGCCCAATCTGCTGTTCATAAGTCATTTGATTGTTGAAACAAGCCGCACTATTGACATATTCAGTCACAAAATCGACAATCTGTCCTTGCTCATTCCGTACAGCACGGTATACCCCAAAGCAATCCAGCATATTTTCAACTGAGGTACGGAAGCGTTCTTCGCTCTTTCGCAGAGCAAGTTCTGCCTGTTTGCGTAAGCGAAGCTCGTCGTAGACATCGCTGATATCATGATGGATGCCTGAAAGGCGGAGTGGATTGCCCTGTCGATCCCGCGAAACTACCTTTCCGTAGTTGGCTATCCATTTCCACTCTCCAGACTTGGTTAACATTCGATATTCAAATTTGTAAGACACCGAATCGTCGTGAAGATGAGCATTCAACCGTTCCATCACCCAAACTTTATCGTCAGGATGAATCAGTCGCTCCCAAGCGCTAAAGTCCCCAGGTAAATCTCCTTGCTCATATCCCAGCATTTCCAGCCATCGGGAACTTAAATAATCTTCATTGGTAACAATATTCCAATCCCAGAGACCGCCACCAGAACCTTCCAGTGCCATTTGCAGGCGTTCTTCACTGTCTCGCAAGGCTTGCTCTGCCTGTTTGCGTTCGCGTAGCGCAGCTTGCTGTTCGCTGATGTCTTCGGCAATACCTGCAAACCGATAAATCTCTCCGGTTTCATCTCGAAGGGGAAAGCAGCGATCGTGAACCCAACGAATACTACCATCGGCTAAAATAATCCGGTATTCTTCATCAAATTTACCTGCAACAGCTTTTTCAGAAAACGCTCTCTGAATCGATTCACAATCTTCTGGGTGAATCCGATCTATCCAGGTTTTTTCTCCTGTATACAATTCCTGCGGGTTTAATCCCCACAGGCGTTTATATGCAGGACTAACATAGCTAACTCGATTTTCCGGTACTTCTTTGATCCAGAACACCGCATCAATATTTTCTGCAAGCTGCCGAAAACGTTCCTCACTGTCGCGCAAAGTTTCGGCTGACTGTTTGCGTTCGGTGATATCGAGATCGATACCCGCCATCTGAATCGGTTGCCCGTGTTGGTCGTAGAATACCTTACCCTGACTCAGTGCCCACCGAATCGTACCATTAGGATATACCACTCGAAATTCAATGTCATAGTCTTCTCCGGTGGCGATGGCACGCTCGACGGCTGCTAAAACGCGATCGCGATCGTCAGGGTGGATTCGCGCGGCAAACATCTCGAATGAGCCGTCAAACTCTCCTGGCTCCAGTCCAAATGAGGCTTCCAGGTTATCCGACCAGGAAATTTTTCCGGTTTGGATGTTCCAGTTCCACGTTCCCATCCGCGAAGCTGATAGTGCCAATCGCAGCCGTTCTTCGCTCTGGCGTAATTCTGCTTCTACCTGTTGGCGTTCTTTTAGTTCATGCTGTGCTTGCTGATACAGTTCTGCCTGTCGCAAGGCGATACTCATCTGAGTTGCCAACTCTTTAAGCAAGTCAATTTCTAAGGGCTGCCAAAATCGAGGAGAGGTACAATGATGAGCAATTAGCAATCCCCAAAACTGGTTGTCTTGCAGAATTGGTACAACCAGATGAGCTCTGACTTGAAACTGTGCCAACAATTCACCGTGGCAGGGGTCAATAGTGCGATCCTGAATATCTGATACTGCTGTTACTTGCCCCTGATAATAACGTTCGATATAATTCTCGGTCGAGGCCGGATCGTGCCTGACAGGTTGCGGTCGATTCGAGGTGATGTAGCTCTCAGCAAGGCAGGGATCGTACATAGTAGACGAAAGCAGCGATCGCCACTGTGTCCCAACTGATTCTGCTATTACTGTGCCATTCCCGTCAGGTTTTAACTGAAAAACCAAGACGCGATCGGTGTGCAGAAATTCTCGCACTTCGGTTACGGTTGTTTGAAGAATTTCATCCAGATTCAGCGATTGGTGAATTTTCTGGGTAATATGTGAGACTACGCGCTCTCGTTCAATACGCTGTTGTAGTTGGGTGCGTAGCCGGACTGTTTCAATTGCCCCATTGACTGCTATTTGCAGCCCTTCTGGGGTGATTTGCTCTTTGATAATATAATCTTGTGCGCCCGCTTTGATCGCCTTAACTGCGATCGCCTCATTGCCCTGCCCAGTGACGACAATCACAGGTAGGCAAGGCTGTTGGGTGGAGGGTTGCAATTGTGCCAGAAATTCCAGTCCGTCCATGTCGGGCAGTCGATAATCAAGCAACACAGCATCAGGCTGATGTTGCTGCCAAAGTTCTAGCCCTTGTTGTCCCAGCGTTGCTTCTAGGATAGTGTAAGAAGATTCGCGATCGCGCAGCAAATATCGCCGATAGAGTTCTCGATCTTCTGGGGAATCATCGACAATTAGGAGGGTGCGCTGTTGCTGAGACATCGTAAAATTAATTGAGCGGATAGAGTGAAAGCCCACATTCCGCAGGTTATCATAGAGAAATTAGGGAACTTCAAGAAATAAATTATCCAATGTTGTGGGGTGGGCATCTTGCCATTGGTGTCAACTTAAGCCGAAAACTATATCAGACAGGCGTTTTGCAAATCCCTCACGCCCTCATCCCCTAACCCCTTCTCCCAAAGGAGAAGGGGAATTGAATGTCTAGCTCCCCTCTCTCTTGGGGAGAGGGGCTGGGGGTGAGGGTAAAACGTTTTCAACAAGCGGGTTTAGCGTTAAGTTGACACCAATGGCATCTTGCCCACCCTATAGACTGGGCGGGCAAGATGCCCACCCCACAAGAGTTAATTGAATATTTTTTTATTTGGAAGTCCCTTAGTGTTTTAAAAATAGCGCTAAAGTCCTCACCAATGTAAAGAATTCTATCATAACCAATCCTGCGGGTAATCAGGCAATGTCGTTACTTCAAACCAATATTCCACAAGCATTTGAATATCTCTTTTCAGTTGAGCAAAATTGATTGGTTTAACAATATAGCTGTTGACACCATATTGATAGCATACTTCAATATCTTTAGGATTGTTAGAGGTAGTAAACACCACCACCGGAATCATCTTCAAGTTGTCATCCTGTTTAATCCGGCGTAACACTTCTCGTCCATCGGTTCCGGGCAGGTTCAAGTCAAGCACAATCAAGCCGGGACGGGGCGCACTCTGGCGCTCTACATAGCTGCCAGTTCGATAAAGAAACGCCAAGGCTTGTTCTCCATTTACACACCTCTGAATAGCGATCGCAATGGTAGATCGCCCTAGAAATCGTTGCAGTGCCTCAAAGTCTTCATTGCTATCCTCGACAATTAAAAGTAGTGGCGTTTGCTGCATCGGGGAGACTGAAATCTGAGTCATGTATTTGCCTCCGCTGACAGGGTGAAGTAAAATGTACTACCTTCAGTGGGGGTAGATTTCACCCAGATTCTACCACCGTGACGTTCCACAATTTTACGGGCAATGGTTAACCCTACCCCAGTTCCACCGCCAAATTCGTCCCGTCCATGTAAGCGGCGGAAGATTTCAAAGATTTTGCCCTGATGGTCTGGGGAGATGCCAATGCCGTTATCACGAACGTAGAAAGTTAGAGAAGTAGAAGCAACTTTTCTTTCTCCATTTCCTTCAATAAAACCAATTTCGACCCACTTCTGGGGTTTATCATTGTACTTAATGGCGTTGCTAATCAGGTTGCTGAAGAGTTCATTAATCTGAGCGCGATCGCATTGAATTGTCTTAAAGGGGTGAGGAATGCGAAACTCGACTTCGCTTTGTGGTCGGGAAATGGTCAAGGTGGCGATTATCTGGGGTACTAACTCGTTTAGATTCACTGGTTGCCGGATCAGTTCGGCGCGTCCCAACCGCGAGAAATGGAGGAGGGAATTGATCAAGTCTTCCATTCGCTGCGTCAGCCGCACCAAGGTTTGGAGTTTTGCTATTCCATCGCCATCTAGTACGTCTACATAGTCTTCCATTAAGAAGTTAGCGTAGTTGTGAATGCCCCGCAGCGGTTCTTTTAGGTCATGGGAGGCAACATAAGCGAAAGAATCAAGTTCTTCGTTACTCCGTTGTAATTCAAAATTAATCGATGCCAGTTTGTCTGCCTGTCGCAACACAACGCCCACAACCAGATTTCGTAGTTCCGCAACCGCTTCAACTTCGCAAGGTTTCCAGGGCAGGGCAGATCCTTGCACCGTTTCTTGCCATAATTCAAAGGATTTGCGAGGAGACATTCTTAAACTGCCATCTGAGTAAACTTCTACAGGCTTGTTGGGGTTGCCGCCCCAATTCACCGTTTGAATTACCTCTGGGCGAAACCAGAGAATGTAATCGTGGTGAACTTTAGAAATTTCCAGGGCTAACACGCCACTAGCGATCGCTTTAAATGACTCGGCAGCAGGGTAATTTTTCGTAAGCGATCGCGTCTCAAACAAGTTATGATGCACTTGGGGTTTAATCCAATCAAGTAAGGCGTGAATCTCTGACTCCGATGGGGTTTTACCCACTTGAATATACTGGCCGCCACTACATATCACCGCTCCCGTGGCGCTGACCAGATTGAGTAATTGAGATTTCATTTGCACCATGCCATCCAGGAAATACTCAGCCTGAGACAAGCCTTCCACAAATTGAGTTTGTAATGACTTCAATTGATTTTTGTAATCAATATTTTCACTCGCTTCTTTATTTGCCAGTTCCACAGACATCACCTGTCCAATGAACTCGCAGATGGTGCGGATATTGTAAGAAATATATTTGGGTGACGAATGGTGACAGGCAATCAATCCCCAAAGCTTTTGCTCGTGCATCAGAGAAATAGACATGGAGGCGGTCACGCCCATATTTTGCATGTACTCTAAATGTAATGGAGAAACACTCCGCAATACCGAGAGACTGAGATCCAACGGTTGATTTGTCAAGGGATTGTTAACTGGAATTAAGGTGACAGGCTGATAGCTGGCATCTGGAATCAGCCGCAGCCAGTTGAGAGTGTATAATTGTCGGGCTTGCTTGGGAATGTCAGAAGGCGGATAGTGTAAATCCAAATAGGGTGTTTCCTGATTGGTGTCTTCAGCTATGACACTACCTGCCCCTTCCGGATCGAATCGATAGACCATGACGCGATCGAAACCAGTGATTCGCCGCACTTCTGTCACCACAATCTGGCACATTTCCAGTAGTGTGGGTGCTTTTTGAATGCGGGTAATGGTTCCTCTTACCTGTTGATAGAAGTCAAAAAAGCCTGTTTTTTCCTTAGATTCTTTCGGCTCTAATTCGAGAATAATAATAGTATCTAAACGATGGATAATGCCATCAAAATGAATTGATTTATTTTGATGTTTGATGGATATATTTAGGGGATTAACGCTCTCAAAATCCTCTGCCAGACATTGTTGAATTAGTTTAATCTGCTTGACATTGAGTAAATCTGATAGCGGCTTGTTCAGCAATTCATCAGGTTGACAACCAACGACTTCCTGGCTGTTGCTGCTCACCTGAAGGATTTCCAGGGTGGGATCTTGCAAAACTAGTAAAACCCCGTGAGGCTGGATCAAACTGGGAATGTGGATCGGTTCGCGATCGCAGTTTGTCAAATCAATGATCTCATCAGTCATTCTCAGTTTCTCCAACTCCTCATTAGAACTCTGGCATAAATCAGAAATGACTAATTGAACTTACACTAGAGACTCTGGCTTCTACTCTTGGCTTAATGTTTCAATCAACAAATCTACCTGCTGTTGTCGCTGCTGCAAAAAACCTTCGCACTGACGCAAATATTCCACAGCAGTTGCAAATTGGTCAAACACAGCTTCCAATTCCAACTCACCCGCCTCAATGCGAGTAATAATTCCCTCTATTTCAGCAACCTTCGCTTCATAATTCCAACCTTCCTCAGAACTAGAAGCACTCTTACGTTTAACCATCAACCTCTCTGCGTCCTCTGCGCCTCTGCGGTTCGTTTATTTCCATAACCTTCACTTTAACCCCACCTTGCCCCAACTGAATCACTAACTCTTCTCCCACATCCAACTCCGCCGCCGAACGAGCGATCGCTCCATCTTCCCTTCTCACCACCGCATAACCACGCTGCAACACCGCTTTCGGGTCAAGACTAGCCAACTTTTGCCGCAATAATTCTAAATGCTGCGTTGCTTGCTGCGATCGCCCCGTCGTAATTTGCACCAAATGCTGACGCTTCCAAGCTAGCTTTTCCACCTCCTGCTGCACTTGCCGATCTAACCGCAAACGTCGCAAACGATTACGTAATACTTGCAGTTTATTCTCAGCATTGTCTCTAAAGTCATGCACCGCCTCATGTAAAGCGACAACTCGCTGCCGATGCTCAATATACAACTCTAAAAGTGCTGGCACAACCATTTCCGCTGCCGCAGTGGGTGTATGCACACATACATCTGCAACTAAATCTGCTAAAGATTCATCTCGTTGATGGCCGATCCCAGTAATTACCGGAATCGAACAACTAGCTAGCGATCGCACCACTCGTTCATCATTAAAGCAAGCCAACTCCTCCACCGCGCCACCACCCCGCGATAAAATTAGCACTTCGGCGCGTCCATCTCTTTCCACCCGCTCAATTGCTTTGACGATAGATTCTGGTGCTTGCTCGCCTTGTACGGTCGCGGGAGAAAACAAAACCTGTAAACCTGGATACCTTTGCTTCAGGGTTTTTTGAATATCACCCCAAGCAGCAGCCGTTGGTGAAGTGACAACAGCGATCGTTTGGGGATGAGTGGGGAGCGATCGCTTTCTTTGCGCGTCGAATAACCCTTCAGCCAGCAAGCGATTTTTGAGTTGTTGATAGCGTAACGCCTGTAAACCAACACCAGCAGGTAGAGTCTGCCAAACTGATAACTGATACTCTCCTCGTTGCGGATAGACGCGAATGCTGCCCAAAATGATTATCTGTTCGCCAGGAACAGGCATTTGGGCGAGTTTTGGCAATTGGCTATTCCATACTACACACTTAATTCCGGCGGTGCGATCGGGATCTTGCAGCGTGAAAAATAACCCACTGCGATGGTGGTTAGCGCTGGAAACTTCGCCAGTTACCCAAACTTGCCGCAATTGTTCATCTTGTTCTAACAGCAAGCGGATATAGTCAGTTAATCCAGATACTGAAAGCGCTGTATCGAGAATCAGAGAGTCGGGAAGATCGAGAGTCATCAAAGATATACGAAAGCAAAAGCCTAAGCAAATCTTAGCAAATATCATTAATTGATATAGGACTCATATTTGATTTTTGAACAAAACTCAGTACAGCTTTATTCCTTCTTCCCAGTCCCCATTGCCCCTAATCCCCAGTCCCTTACCTCTACGAGTGATTCAGAAATCAAATTGGATTGCTATAGCTATTGTGTTGAATAATCAAACTCAAAATATCCGTACTGAATATCCAGAAAATTTGGTTTCCGATAATAAAAAACTGGTTAACTCAAAATTTTTCGGAGAATCGAAGAATTTATTTAGTGATTGATAGGACGAAATGGCAGCGAAAGAATTCGATGCTGATTAGTTTAATTTACGATTCTATTGGGAATTTTTACCTAGAATGGGAAATAGTAATTTTGAGGAGCAATCAATCAATTTCACCAAGCTCTAGCTAGGGTTGACTTTAAGCAGTTAATTCATAACCTTAGCTTATGAATCATTACTCACAATCATTTTTTGAACATTTCCCAAAAAACTGTATTATACACTACTATTTTTTAGCCATTGTAGAACTTTTAGGTCTACTGAAAGTAGGAAAAGTAGGATGTTTTGTGTGAACTCTTGATTATGCTGTTGATTAACTGTAAATTGTATGCTTAGTACAGCTCACCACAAAAATACTATGGACTGTAAAATTTAATCATACGGAGCTATATGTAGTTGTGATATAAAACTCATATTTGATTTTTGAACAAAACTCAGTACAGCTTTATTCCTTCTTCCCAGTTCCCAGTCCCCAGTCCCCAGTCCCTTACCTCTACGAGTGATTCAAAAATCAAATCGGATCGCTATATTGGCGTATTTTACTCTTATTCTGACTCGTCAATATTTAGATGCATTTGCCCTATGAAAAGCGAACATTGGACACTTTCTTCCTTTATCTCCCACATACAGTTACTATTTTTAATAAAAAATTAAGTATTTTAGCTTATTGACAAAAACCCTCTTTATAAAACTTAGTAAAAATTTTTAGACAGAAAACATCTGTATATAAACTTTCTTATGCAATTAACAGTGTTTTATCAAGCAAACCTAAAAATAATATAAAATAAGTGTTAGTTGCTCTCTCTATGCAGGAAGATAAATTTTAATCTTTCGTTAAAGGAATGTTTACAGGCTTAAAATATGTCATTACGACGCAGAATTCTTCCAGAAGAAAGACATAGTTGCTTAAAGTCTCAATACTCTAGTATTGAAACTACTTTCCAAACTTCATAAACAAAATTGAATATTGACCTAAAATCTATTTCTTAATCTTCGTTCTTTGTAAAGCTTTAATGACTAGTTTTGCAATCGTACTTGTTATTGTTGCCGCTTTTATCCATGCTACTTGGAATTTACTTGCTAAACGTGCAGGTGGAGGAACTGCTTTTGTATGGCTCTTTGCTACACTTTCAGCAATTATTTATGCACCTATCACGATTGCTCTTATCGTAATACAGCGGCCACATATAGGTTTTCCTGAGTTCTTATTCATACTTGGAAGCGCTATCCTTCACTTAATGTACTTTTTGTTACTGCAACGAGGCTACAACACAGGCGATCTTTCCCTAGTTTATCCCCTTGCACGGGGTACTGGCCCGATGCTTTCGACTGTAAGTGCAATTGTCTTTTTCGGTGAAAGACCAACTCCTATAGCTCTTGGTGGTGCAATTCTCATAGCGATGTGTGTGTTTGTTCTCAGTGCTGATATACGCCAACTCCAGAAAATGGGAACTGGTTCAACAGTAATCTACGGTCTGCTTACTGGAACGATTATTGCTGCATACACTCTATGGGATAAACGTGCGGTCAGTACGTTATTAATCCCACCACTATTGTTAGATTATTGTTCGACATTGGGTCGTGTAGCCTTACTTGCACCTTTTGCATTGCGTTCTTGGGATAAAGTTCGTACAGAATGGTCTACTCATCGTCTTGAAGCAATTGGCGTAGCCTTTTTAAATCCTTTATCTTACATCCTTGTACTGACTGCACTGGTTTTTACTCCTGTAAGCTACATAGCACCATCTAGGGAAATTAGCGTTCTCATTGGCGCTTTTATGGGAACTCATTTACTCAGAGAAAGTGATGCTCCGCGCCGCCTTTTTGCTGCTGCTGGAATGATGTTAGGGATGATTGCGATCGCAATTGACTAGTCAATTGAACAAAACTAAAGATAGCGAGATTAGGAACTAGGGAAATGGTTTTTGGCTACAAGTAGACAGATTTTTATTACGAAGCTCGAAGTTGTACTCTAATTAAAGAAAAAAGGTAAAAAACAATGGTAGAAGAAACTTACTTCGTTAAAACTAAAGTCGCCAACAAATATGACGGTTATATTGGCGAGAACATTCCTTTTTACTGGCCTGCTTTAAATTTCATTGGCAAAAGTGTGAGCGAATATTTTTCAAATAAAGACGCTCTAGATTGTATAGAAATTGGCTCTGGCAGCGCTAATTTATCAATTACAGTCAGCCAGTACATCCAACTGAAAAGCTTACTCTTATTAGACCACAGTGCGCCATTTTTAGAAATAGCAAAGCAAAAGCTATCTGAAACACCTTCAGTGCAAATAACTCCCATACTCAAACACGCTTCTTTTTTGAGTGATGATTGGCAAAATGATATTGAACCAAATAGTAAAGATTTGATCTTATCATCGCTAACACTTGACCATATAGCTGATGATGAAGAGTTTTTATCTTTACTAAAAAAGTTGCAAAGTCTTTTAAAGAAAGGTGGCTGCTTTGTAACTGCGGAGAAGTGTGCCAGCAGTTCTAACACAACAAAATCATGGCAGTCATTTGCTAAAATGATCCACATTCGGGGTGAGAACAATTTAAAGAATAATTTTAAAAACGCTTCCGAAATAGAAGCCTGGAAACATCATAATTTCACTGAAGATATCTTAAGACCATTCTCTGATGTTTGGACGCTTGTCGAAAAAGCAGGGTTGACAGTTAAGTATGCAGGTGGTGTTCCATTACCAGAACCAGACAACTTAAACTACGATACCTTTTATGAGCTAAATAAAGTCAGATCGTTTACCAGACAGGAAGTTTTTTCTTCAGAACAAGCATTTGGTGTAGCGATCCTGATTTGTAAGAAATAAAGTAATTAGCATATTTGAGATTTGGCAGCAATCAAAAATCCAAATCTCAAATATTTACCCTACCAATTTTAGATTTTGGAATTGGTTTTTCGGTTCAAGCCCCGTCCGAAGTCAAGTGGAACAAATCTAAAATCCTTAAGCCCCGTACCCTACTTCGACTACGCTCAGTACAAGTTGTGGTCGGGGTCAATCCCAAATCCCAAATCTAAAATCCAAAATTGTTTGACTCATTTTAAAAAAATATTATTTTGGAGCCACCAATGATCAGAAACGATATTATCCTCGAAGATACAACTTTACGAGACGGTGAACAAGCAGCAGGTGTTGCTTTTTCCAAGGCTAGTAAGCTAGCTATTCACGATTATCTCGTAGCTACTGGAGTGCGCTGGATTGAAGCAGGAATTCCTGCAATGGGTGACGAAGAACTAGACACCTTGAAAACAATGATTGCTCGTGGTAGTGATGCCACGTTAGTCGCTTGGAACCGAGGTGTAAAAGAAGAAGTAGCTCTTTCATTAGATATTGGATTTAAGGCTGTTCATATAGGTTTGCCAACATCCAATGTGCATTTGAAGGACAGCATAGGTCAAGATCGCCACTGGTTATTAGAGCAAGCAAAAAATCTCATTAAATACGCAAAAGACCGGGGTGCTTTTGTATCAATTAGCGCTGAAGATGTTGGTCGGACTGAAATTCCGTTTTTGCAAGAATATGCGTGCATCGTTACTGAAGCCGGTGCCGATCGCCTACGCCTTTCTGATACCATCGGTATCCTCACACCTGAAGCCTATGCTGAACGTGTCGAAAGCGTTGTCAAGGTTTCTTCCATAGATGTTCAATGCCATACTCACAATGATTTTGGTCTGGCTGTAGCCAATACTCTAGCAGGTTTGAATGCTGGCGCACGCTATTTTCATGTCACTGTCAACGCAATCGGCGAACGTGCAGGGATGCCCGATTTTGCCCAAACTACCCTAGCGCTCAAGCAGCTTTACGGCAAGGATTTAGGTATTGTTACTTCTCGTCTACGTCAGCTGAGTGAAATAGTAGCTCAGGCAAGCAAACAAAAAATAACTCCCTGGCAACCAATTGTTGGTGACAATGTTTTTGCCCATGAATCGGGCATTCATGCAAAGGGGATGCTGAAAAATAACAAAACTTTCGAGCCTTTTGCACCCGAAGAAGTCGGAGGAGAACGCAAGTATATCCTTGGCAAGCATTCTGGGCGGGCAATCTTAAATCATGTTTTGCAAGAGCAAGGCGTAACAGTTGATGAAACCCAATTAGGACATTGTTTAAGGCAAGTACGTGCCTTAGCAATCGAACAAGGTGGCTCTGTTAGCCCCGAACAACTGCGGGATATCTACTTTCGTATTTCCAAGGAACGTGTAGCATGACTTTAGCTGAAAGAATTATTGCAAACCATGCCAATCGCGATCGCGTTGCACCAGGTGAACTTGTAACAGTTGCAGTAGATCGAGTTTATCTTCAAGATGGTAACTCACCAACAATTCGTAAACTGTTTGCTGAGAATGGCTTCACCGAGGTATTCGATCCATCACGCATCGGCGTATTTTTCGATCATTCGGTTTTGGCTCCTGATATCAAAATTGCCGATCGCTTGCGCGAAGCCGAAGATTTTGCCGAAAAATTAGGTTTATGTATTTTCAAAGCTGGTACGGGTATCAGTCACGTTGTAGCTTTGGAAGAAGGATGGTTTGAACCTGGAACAATTGTCGTTGGTTCCGATTCTCACACTTGTACTGGTGGCGCTCTGCAATGTCTGGCATTAGGGATGGGAGCATCCGATATAGTCGCGGCGATGATCACTGGTAAGACTTGGCTGCGAGTACCAGAAACAGCCTGGATTGAAACCTATGGCGTTCCCCAGCAGCATACCCGTGCCAAAGACGTGATGCTCTATACTCTATTAAAACTAGGACAAAAACCATTTCTTTACAAGTCTATTGAATGGAGCGGTAATTGGTTAGACACACTCAGCCTTGATTCTATGGCAACTATTGCAAACATGGCTGTTGAACTTGGGGCTAAATGCTCATTCCTGCCAGCGGGTCTAGATAATACATATAATCTTGAACCGATAAATCTACCAGAGGAAGGAGATCCGAGACGATTTCGGCTTGACATCAGTGACTTACCGCCGTTCATTGCTAAACCACATTCGCCATCAAATGCTGTGCCTTTAGACGAATGTCGCGGGGAAAAAGTTAACTACGTTTTTATTGGTAGCTGTACTAATAGCCGCTTGGAAGATATGGCCGAAGTAGCTGAGGTATTTGCCCGCGGAAAAGTTCATTCCAGAGTCCATTGTTTAGTGACTCCTGGTTCGCAAACAGTATATCTTGAAGCTCTGCGTTTGGGATATGTAGAAACTATAGTACGTGCAGGTGCAATTGTGACTCCACCTGGATGTGGTTCTTGCCTGGGAACTCAGGGAACAATACCTGCATCAGGCGATCGCGTCTTGTCCACCATGAATCGTAATTTTCTTGGTCGCATGGGTAATCCCAAAGCAGAAATTTGGCTTGCTTCACCACTAGTAGCTGCACATACAGCCATTCATGGGGAAATACCTAAAACAGGAGATTTATCATGAGTCACATTTATCAAAGTTTACGCGTGCGTCAAGTCTTTGGTGTCGTGTCTACCGATGATATTATTCCCGGACGATATAAGCACGCGTCTACAGACCCATCTGAACTTGCTACTCATGTATTCGAGAATATGGTGCCAGGTTTAGCAGCAACTTTTAAACCTGGTGACGTAATTAGCTGTGACGATACCTTTGGAATTGGCAGTTCTCGCGAACAAGCAGTCAGTTCATTACTAGCCGCTGGCGTTGTTGCTGTCTTTGCTCCAAGGTTTGGACGCATCTTTTTTCGTAATTCTTGGAACCTTGGACTTTTGGCAATTGAAATCGACTCTTTACCCGCTTTGGAAGGGGAAATTATTGATCTCGAACCAAGCCAAGGATTAGTGAAAACCCCATCTGGTATTGTACAGTTTACACCTCCCTCTACGGAGATGCTTGAAATGGTAAAGCATGGTGGCTTGCTTGCTCAAATTCGTAAACAGTTAGTAGAAACAGCCATTAAAGATACTAGTCAATGACTACAGCTGATGTTTAATTTCAAGTGAGGACTGGGGACAATACAAATTTAAAAAATTTCTTCCATCAAAGCAATAAAATATACATACAATGTAAAAGAAAATTATGCATCAATCCTTGGTAAAGAGGCATATCGAACCACTTAAGCTAAGTTCTTTTCAAAGAATTTTACTAACAACTGATGGCACATTGACAGAAATATTAGAAGCTTATTTATTAGAAAAAATTCAGTTAGTAAAATTATCGGAAAAACTAGTCATTACAAAATCTATTCCAGCTTTAGGCTTGGATATTGACACTCAAGTAATTGAGAGAAAAATATTATTACAAGGCAAGATTAGCCTAAATAATTTTATTTACGCTGAATCTCTGATTGTACCTGAAAGATTAGATACCAAGTTGAAAGACAGATTAATCAAATCCCAAGAACCAATGGGTAGAGTCTGGTTAGAACATAAACTAGAGACCTTTAAAGAAATAATCGATTCAGCTATAGAAACAGCTGAGGACTTATCTGAGTTTTTTAATATAGCAAGAGAAGATAAAATGCTTTCTCGTACTTATCGAGTTATTTCCAACAAAAAGCCGATCGTGATGATTACTGAAAAATTTCCAGAAAGCTACTTTCTTAAAAGCTTTTAATTTGCCTAAATTTAATTTTAAAATTATTAACTAAATAGTCATTTTTTAATTATAGTGAAGTTCATAAGCCTTAATAATTGAGGTAGAGATGTTATACTTTTAATATTAAATTTGAAATGAATGACATTAATTCCGAAAATTTTCAAAGTATAGCAACTGTTGTTCAATTGATCGATAAAAAACAAAACTAATAATTTTTAGAAAAAAGTCAGGTTATGTCACTACAGGCTTCTTTCGCAAAACCCAATCCAGCGTGTTCCTAAAAACCTGAAGCGAGAAGACTACAATGAGCTATTCTGCTGAAATAAATCCATTAGAACCAAACAATTCAACCAAAACAAGAGAAAATATCTGGCAAGCGATCGCAACCATTCTCGATTTACAAAATCAAGCTCCAGCTTTGATGCCTGTATCTCGGAATGAACACCCGCCTTTGTCTTTTTCTCAAGAAAGATTATGGTTCCTTTACCAGTTGCAGCCAGACAGCTCCACTTATAATGTCTCCTTTGCTTTTCGCCTTCAGGGTTTGCTAAATATTTCTGCATTAGAGCATAGTCTCAACGAAATTATCCGACGCCATGAAGCATTGCGGACTACGTTCTTAGCTTCAAAAAACAAGCCTATTCAAGTAATTGCTCCTAATCTCAGCTTGACCTTACCTGTAGTGGATCTTCAGCAAGATCCTGAAAGGGAAACTCAAGTTTTGCAAATGGTCAAGAACGAAGTTCAACAACCATTTGATTTAGAACAAGGATCGCTATTACGGTCTTCCTTAGTGCAGCTAGGTAAAAATAAACACGTACTACTCCTGAGTGTCCATCACATTGCCTTTGATGGCTGGTCTGAAGGTGTTTTATGGCGCGAACTGACAGCTTTGTACGCAGCTTTTTCTACTGGAAAGTCTTCTCCCTTGCCAGAACTGCCCATCCAGTATGCAGACTTTGCTGTTTGGCAGCGGCAGTGGCTTCAAGGGGAAGTCATGGACACTCAACTGAGCTATTGGAAGCAACAATTAGCAGCCTCGCCTCCCCTGTTGGAACTTCCGACCGACCGCATACGCCCACCAATGCCGACAAACCGTGGTGGCATTAAACACTTTGGGCTAGATTATCATCTGACTCAAAAACTCAAAAGCCTAAGCGAAGAGTCAGGCGCAACCTTATTTATGACCTTGCTGACTGGCTTTGTCATCTTACTATCGCGCTACAGCAATCAACAAGACATTCTGGTTGGTTCCCCAATTGCCAACCGCAACCGTAGTGAAATAGAATCTGTCATTGGCTTTTTTGTCAATATTTTGGTGTTGCGTACTGACGTTTCTCTTAATCCCAGCTTTTGGGAGTTACTGCAACGAGTACGCCAAGTAGCTTTGAATGCCTATGCTCACCAAGATGTGCCGTTTGAGCAAGTGGTAGAAGCTTTGCAGCCAGAAAGAAACCTCAGCTACTCCCCACTGTTTCAGGTGATGTTCGTCTTGCAGAATACGCCGCCTGGAAAATTGGAATTGCCCGGTTTGACTTTAACTCCCCTAGAAATAGAAAACCCGACAGCTAAATATGATTTAACTCTGTTAATGACGGAGACTGAGCAAGGACTGACTGCAAGTTTAGAGTACAACTCTGACCTATTCGAGCAAGCTACAATTACCCGGATGGCAAAGCATTTTGTAACTTTGCTTGAAGGCATTGTTACTAATCCACAGCAGCGAGTTTCCGAACTGCCTCTGCTAACACAAAGAGAGCAACATCAGTTGTTGGTGGAGTGGAATGACACCCAAGCTGAATATCCACTAGACAAGTGTATCCATCAGTTATTTGAAGAGCAGGTAGCACGTACCCCGAATGCTGTGGCGGTAGTCTTTGAGAATGAACATTTCACTTATCATGAATTGAATACCCGTGCTAACCAGTTAGCAAACTACTTGCGCTCATTGGGTGTAGGAGCAGATACCCTGGTGGGAATTTGTGTAGAGCGTTCATTAGATATGGTGGTGGGACTGTTGGGTATTCTCAAAGCGGGTGGTGCTTATGTGCCACTTGACCCTGAGTATCCTCAAGACCGCTTGAGTTTTATGCTAGAAAATGCTCAAGTTAAAGTGCTGCTCACCCAACAGCATTTAGTCAACAAACTACCTGAGCATAGTGCAATTATCTGCTTAGACAGCGACAGGGAAACAATAGAGCAAAACGGCAACTCGAACCCTGTCAATACCGCAACATCCGGTAACTTAGTATACGTAATCTACACTTCGGGTTCTACAGGTAAGCCTAAAGGAGCAGGTGTATACCATCGTGGTTTTCTTAACTTGGTCAATTGGTTGGTTACAGATTACCAATTCACCTCAAAAGACAGTACAATACTGATTTCATCTTTAAGTTTTGACCTAACTCACAAGAATATATTTGCGCCTTTAATCATAGGTGGAATATTAAACTTACCTCCCGATGGATTTGACCCCAGTTATATTTTGGATGTGATATCCAAGCAGAGAGTAACTTGGGTTAATTGTACACCTAGTACTTTCTATTCAATCCTGACATCTGTCGATGATAGTTTTGCCAAAACCCGATCGCTACGATATGTATTTCTGGGTGGAGAACCGATTTCCATTCCTAGTTTGTTAAGTTGGCAAAACTCTCCATATTGTTCTGCCAAAATAGTGAACAGCTATGGACCGACTGAATGTGCAGATGTTTGTTCAGCGTATACAGTAGAACAACCAAAAGATTTCTTAAATAAATCCATACCCATAGGCAAACCTCTTGCCAATATCAAGCTCCATATAGTGGATCAAAATTTACAACTTGTTCCCGTAGGAGTAATTGGTGAGCTTTGTATAGCAGGTATAGGCGTAGGGATGGGCTATATTAATGACTTGCAGCGTACCAATGAAAAATTTATCTCAAACCCCTTCTCGGATGATGAATCAGAACGCCTTTACAAAACAGGCGACCTAGTGCGCTACTTGGATGACGGCAATATAGAATACCTTGGTCGTATCGATAACCAAGTCAAGATTCGCGGCTTCCGCATCGAACTCGGAGAAATTGAGACAGTCCTCAACACCCACCCACAAATACAACAAGCTGTAGTCGTTGCCAGAGAGGATAACAGGGGTGATAAACGCTTAGTAGCATATCTAGCTGCTACTGATAGATCGCTGACAACCTACCAACTACGTGAATTCCTCAAGCACCAGCTACCAGAATATATGGTGCCTAGTGCGATCGTCATTTTGGAGTCCTTACCTTTAACTCCTAGTGGGAAAGTAAACCGCCGCGCTTTACCAAAACCAGATTTACAAAGCGGCGCAGACAAATATGTCGCCCCACGCACCCCCATTGAAGAAATGCTGGCACAAATTTGGGCGCAAGTGCTGAAAGTAGAACAAATCGGCATCCACGATAACTTCTTTGAATTGGGGGGACATTCGCTGCTAGCCACTCAAGTCATCTCACGGTTGCGTCAAGCCTTTGGTGTAGAGTTGCCTCTGCGCTGTTTATTTGAGTCGCCTGTCTTAGCCCAGCTTAGTGAGTCGGTTGAACTTGCTCGCCACAATCACAAAAGCCCAATGGCGTTTCCGATAGAGCCTGTGTCTCGCTCTCAAGAACTGCCTTTGTCCTTTGCTCAAACTAGACTGTGGTTTTTAGATCAACTTGAGTCTGGCAGTAGTATTTATAACATACCATTTGCCGTGAGTGTTAATGGTTGTCTCCACCTAGCCGCCCTGGAGATGGCTTTGCACGAAATTTGTCGCCGTCACGAAGTCTTGCGTACTATCTTCCCCATAGTGAATGGGTCTCCAGTCCAGGCGATCGCCTCTACCCCAAGCTTAACTCTATCAGTAATAGACTTACAGCAATCAGAAAAAGAGCAATTCCATGAGGTGAAACGGTTAATTGCTGAGGAAGTTGAACGACCTTTTAATTTATCAAAGGCTCCTTTAGTGCGAGTCACTCTACTGCGACTGGGGGAAGCATCTCATGTGCTGCTGCTGGTGATGCACCACATCATCTCCGACGGCTGGTCGATCGCCATATTTATGCAGGAATTATCTGCACTGTACGAAGCCTTTTCTCAAGGTGTGCCTTCTCTGCGTTCGCGCAGCGTGTCGCAGACAGACGCTACGCATAGCTATAGCTTGCTTCTCCAAAGGGGTACACCCTTACCAGAGTTGCCTATACAGTATGCAGACTTCGCTGTTTGGCAGCGCCAGTGGCTTCAAGGAGAAGTACTGGAAACTCAACTTAACTACTGGAAGCAACAGTTAGCTGGAGCGCCGCCACTACTGGAATTACCTACCGACCGCCCACATCCTCCAGTTCAGACTTTTCGAGGTAATAGCGAGTCCTTTGTACTCAATCATCACCTGACTCAACAGATCAAGCGCCTGAGCCAACAATCAGGAGCAACCCTGTTTATGACTTTACTGACAGGGTTTGCCATCTTACTGTCACGCTACAGCAATCAGGAAGATATTGTTGTTGGCACTCCGATCGCCAACCGCAATCGTTCAGAACTTGAACCACTAATTGGCTTGTTTGTCAATACTCTGGTATTGCGTACTGACCTTTCAGGCAATCCGAGTTTTGAAGAGTTACTGAATCGGGTGCGCCAAGTAGCTTTGGATGCCTATGCTTACCAAGATGTACCCTTTGAGCAACTGGTAGAGGTTTTACAGCCAGAACGGTCTTTAAGCCATAACCCGTTGTTCCAGGTAATGTTTATCTTGCAGAATGCACCGTTAGGGAAACTGGAACTGCCCGATCTAAGTTTGACTCCCTTGGAAATCAACAATGTCACCGTTAAGTTTGATTTAATTCTGTTGATGTCGGAGACAAAAGACGGGCTTACGGGAGTACTGGAATATAATAGCGATTTGTTTGAGGCGACGACAATTCGCCGCATGGTAGAGCATTTGCAGATTTTGTTGGCAGGTATTGCAACCAATCCAGGGCAACTTATATGGGAATTGCCTCTACTGTCAGCAGCGGAGCAACATCAATTACTGGTAGAGTGGAACGAAAAGACAACAGCAGAGTATCCCGATCAACTGATTCCGCAGTTGTTTGAGGAACAGGTGGAGAGAAATCCCAATGCAGTAGCAGTGGTATTTGAAGACCAGCAACTGACTTACCGAGAATTAAATTGCCGTGCCAACAAAATAGCGCACCACTTACAAACCTTGGGAGTTGGAACAGAAGTTTTAGTGGGTATTTTTTTAGAGCGATCGCTCTTAGTGGCTGCGGTAATTTTGGGAATTCTCAAAGCAGGTGGGGCTTTTGTGGCGTTAGATCCTACCTATCCACAAGAACGTTTAGCTTATATGTTAAATGAGTCACAGGCATCAGTACTGTTAACTCAAAAGCAGTTTGTTGAGAATTTACCACCAAGTGGCGCGAAAGTGGTTTGTCTGGATTCAATTTCGGAAGCGATCGCCCAACAAAATGAAGAAAATCCAGTTAGCAAAGTAACATCTGATAACTTAGCTTATGTAATTTTTACTTCCGGGTCAACAGGAAAACCCAAAGGTATTTTAATGACGCATGAAGGTGTCATTAGTCGAGTTGATAGAACACAAAAAATTCATAATTTCACATCAAATGACCGCATCCTGCAATTAGGAAATATCAGTTTTGATATGTTTGTGTGGGAATTTTTCATCCCACTCTTAACTGGAGCCAGAATTGTTATCGGACATCCGCAAAGAACGAGTGATTTTGATTATTTGATTCGCCTGATTAATCGAGAACAAGTTACCATCGCTAGGTTTGTACCTCCAATGTTACAAATGCTGCTTGAGCAAAAAGAATTTACCACTTGCAAATCTATACGCCGGGTTATTACAGGAGGTGATAAGTTAACAGTTAATTTAATGGCAGCATTTATGAATAATTTCAGTGCTGACCTCTACAATCAGTATGGGCCGACAGAAAGGCCATCATCCATTACTTGGCGTTGTCAAAAGAGTAACAAAACTTCTATCCCAATTGGCAGACCACTGCCAAACACAGAAGTTTATATCCTGGACAAAATGGGGAATTTAGCCCCTATAGGTGTAGTAGGCGAACTTTATATTGGTGGTTCCGGTCTTGCCCTTGGTTATTTGAATGACCCAATTTTAACGGCTCAAAAATTTATCCGAAATCCCTTCAACGATCGGCCAAGTTCTCGAATCTACAAAACAGGAGATTTAGTCCGCTATCTACCTGATGGCAACCTAGAGTTTGTTGGTCGAATTGATAATCAGGTAAAAATTCGCGGTTTCCGCATCGAACTTGAAGAAATCGAGGCAGTTTTAAGTCAACACCCTGAACTACTGGAAGTAGTGGTGATTCTTCGCGAAGACCAACCGGGAAACCCGCGCTTAGTAGCCTATTTCGTACCGCAAAAAGGGCAAGTTCCTACTTTGGGTACATTGCGTAATTATCTTAAACAGAAGTTGCCAGATTACATGGTGCCTAGTGCTTTCGTCAGCTTGGAGACAATCCCCCTAACTCCCAACGGTAAAGTAGACCGTCACACCTTGCCCGTACCAGATGCTTCCAGTCTCAGCCAGTCAATAAGCTTTGTTCCACCTGATAACGCCACCCAAGAGATTTTAGCTGCCATCTGGTCTGAAGTCTTAAGATTAGAACGAGTCAGCATCTACGACAACTTCTTTGAATTGGGAGGACATTCCCTGCTAGCTACTCAAGTCTTTTCACGGTTGCGCCAAGCCTTCTCTATAGAGTTGCCCTTACGCAGTTTATTTGAATTACCAACTATAGCTGAATTGGCAAAAAGAATTGACAGCATTCATTCCATAATGAAACAGCTACAGGCTAATCCGCTAGAAATGTCAAATAATCGAGAGGAAGTAGAGCTATGAAACCTAAACCTTTGCCATCTTTATCAAGCGTAAGTCTGGAGTAATGAGTAATAAGTAATAAGTAATAAGTAATGAGTAAATACCCATTTTTCATCCACTCATTACTCATTACTCCAGAATCATTACTTTAAAGCCGTGCTGGAAGCACGGGGTTTTAAACACATTTTTCTGATAACTAATAAAAGATAGCCATGCAAAGCACACAAGAGGAATCTAAGGATCTGACAAACCCAGGAGCATCAAAAAAATGGTGGGTAATGTTGGCTATTGGCATGAGTGCGTTTGTATGCACTGTGGATATCAACATTGTCAATCTCGCCCTTCCTACTTTGATCCAATCGCTGCACACTAGCTTTGCTACCATTCAATGGGTTTCCTTAAGTTATCTATTGGTGTGCGCTGCTTTTATTCTGATTGCAGCGCGTCTAGGAGATATGTGGAACAAAAAGTGGTTGTTTTTGGGTGGACTGATTCTGTTCACCATTGGCTCTGTGCTTTGTGGAACTGCACCAAATATCGGCTTTTTAATAGGCTTTCGAGTACTCCAGGGATTGGGAGCGGTGTTGATCGGAGTCATCGGATCGGCAATTATCGCAGAAGTGTTCCCAAAAGAGGAGCGTGGACGTGCATTGGGCATTATTAACGGGATTAACTGGATAGGTGTTGCCAGCGGCCCATCAGTAGGAGGGCTGTTGATTAGTTTGGTGGGCTGGCGTTTAATCTTCTTGGTGAATGTGCCAATCAGTATAATTGCTATTTTAATTGTCGCTCTAACCGTACCAGATTCGGTGAGGCGTGAAGCTAAAAAAAGCTTTGATATAGCTGGAGCAATACTCATAGCGGTGACATTAAGCTGCTTCGCATTTAGTATGACAACAGTCCAGAATGAGGGTTTTGGCTCCCCAATAGCGCTGATTCTGTTAGCGATCGCAGCGATTAGTTTATGGTGCTTTCTCATTGTAGAAACCCGCAGTAACTCGCCAATGATCGATCTGAAAATTTTTCGCTCTGTAGAGTTAAGTTTCGGCTTATTAATGCGTTTAATAGTGGCTGCCGTTATGGCAGGTATGATTTTTATTTTACCTTTCTTTCTAGAATTGGTTAAACAATACTCAGTCCAACAGACAGGATTTTTGCTGGCAGTAACATCTATTTTCACAGCAGTGATTGCACCTATTGCTGGCACTCTGTCTGACCGCTTTGGCTCGCGGATCATTAGCTTAATCGGGCTAGTGTTGGTCGTGTTTGGGTACTTAGCTATCAGCACCTTTGATACTCAATTAACTGTACTAGGCTTTATTCTCAGGATGATACTGCTGCAAGTGGGGTTGGGAATGTTTACTTCACCGAACAGCAGCGCCGTTATGGGATCTGTGCCTCCAGAACGGTTAGGCATTGCATCAGGGTTGTTGTCTTTGTCAAATATATTAGGTCAGACAACTGGTTTAGCACTCACAGGTACTCTGTTTTCATTTTTGACTACTATAAACGCAAATCTTGCCCCTAAAACTGATATTACAGAAGCACCGATTGAAGCATTGGTGGAAAGTGTGCAGATGAGTTTTCGTTTTTTTGTGCCAATTATAATGCTGGCGATTGTCCTAGCAGGGTACTTGTTATGGTTGGAACGAAGAAAAGAGCAAGCTACAAAAACAGAAAGCACGATTGATTTAAGCTGAATAGACTCAACAGTTTTAGCTTGGGGAAGTTGCAAAAAAGTATACATTTAAAAGCTAACAATTACCATCTTTAATTAGTAACAGTGTTCCGATGCCGATCGTAGCTGAATTTTAAGCACATTCAAAGGATTTCTTCAATATTGAAACAGTTATATCATGTCCACTAGATTACTTATTAAACCTGAAGAACCCCACCCCGCCAAAGCTATGCTTTGTCTCCCCTCCCCGCAGGCGGGGAGGGGCTGGGGGTGGGGGTGGGGTGCAATGACTGTGGAGATCATAACTAATTATACGGACATGATATTACAAACTAATTTTCTGAAAAAGTCGGGCAACTGAGAGGAAGTAGAGCTATGAAATCTATAGAAGAGTTTTTGTCTTACCTTTGCACTTTGGATATAAAGATTTCGGTTGAAGGCGCTCGCCTACGCTGTAATGCTCCTCAAGGAAAGCTGACGCTAGACTTGCAAACTCAGTTAGCCCAACGCAAAGCAGAAATCTTGGCGTTTCTTAACCAAGGCAATCCAGCCGAACATCGTCATCTTGAACCTATTCGGGCGATCGCGCGAGATGGGGCAATTCCTCTGTCTTTTGCTCAACAACGACTCTGGTTCCTAGACCAACTGGAGGGAGATAAATCTACCTACAATATACCAACTGTTTGGCACTTAATTGGGTCGCTTCAAGTAAGCACGTTAGAGGCCGCTGTGCAAGAAATTGTCCGGCGTCACGAAGCGTTGCGTACCAACTTCGAGATGGTGAATGGCTCCCCAATTCAAATCATTCACTCCAACCAGAAAGTGAATATGCAAATAGTGGACTTGCAAGGGTTAACAGAAGTTGAACAGTCAGCACAGGTACGACAGTTAGTTACCCAAGAAGCTGGACGATGGTTTAACCTAGCACACGATCCATTACTGCGTGTTACCCTGCTCAGGTTGTCAGAAAATTCCCATGTGCTGATGCTCGTTATGCATCACATAGTTTCTGATGGCTGGTCGATGGCGGTATTCATCCGCGAATTGTCTGTACTTTATCAGTCCTTCTCAAAAGGAATGCCTTCTCTGCGTTCGCGCAGCGTGTCGCAGACAGACGCTACGCGTAGCTTGCTTCCCCAAAGGGGTACACCTTTAGCGGAGTTGCCCATACAGTACGCCGATTTCACTATTTGGCAGCGACAGTGGCTTCAAGGAGAAGTACTGGACACTCAACTCAACTATTGGAAGCAACAGTTAGCCGGCGCACCACCACTACTGGAATTGCCTACTGACCGACCGCGACCTCCAATTCAGACTTTTCGAGGTGGTACACAATCTTTTCAACTCGATCGCCACCTCACTCAAAAGCTCAAAAGACTCAGCCAACAGTCTGGGACAACCTTGTTTATGACTTTGTTGGCTGCCTTCGTCACTTTACTTTCACGCTACACCAATCAGTCAGATATTATCGTTGGTTCCCCAATTGCTAACCGTAATCGCAATGAAATTGAGTCCCTAATTGGTTTCTTTATTAACACATTGGTACTGCGTATTCAGTGTGCGGGCAATCCGAGTTTTGAGCAATTACTGCAACGAGTGCAACAGGTAGCTTTGGATGCCTATATGCATCAAGATGTGCCGTTTGAGCAATTGGTAGAAGTTTTACAGCCAGAACGTTCTTTAAGCTATAATCCGTTGTTTCAGGTGATGTTCATTTTACAGAATGTGCCTCCTGAAAAATTAGAACTCCCTGGTCTCATCCTAACTCCTTTGGAAATCGAAAACTTTCCTACCAAGTTTGATTTAACTCTATCGATAAAGGAAACAGAGCAGGAACTTGAAGGAAAGTTTAATTACAACAGCGACTTGTTTGATGCAACCACAATCGATCGCATGGTCGGGCATTTCCAAACAATACTGACAGGGATTGTTACCGATCCACAACAGCGAGTTTCCGAATTACCTATATTAACTAAAGCTGAGTTACACCAGTTAGGAGAGTGGAACAGCACCCAAGTAAATTATCCCCAAAACAAATGTATTCATGAATTGTTTGAGGAACAAGTAGAACTAACTCCGAATGCAGTGGCACTGGTGTTTGAAGACCAGCAACTAACTTACAGAGAGTTGAACACCCGCGCTAATCAATTAGCACACCACCTACAAGCGAACAATGTCAAATCAGAGGTGTTGGTTGGTCTATGCGTTGAACGTTCTTTGGAGATGGTGGTAGGACTGATCGGGATTCTCAAAGCTGGCGCGGCTTATGTGCCACTCGATCCGCGATTACCTCCAGAACGATTAAGTTTTATGTTAAGGGATTCGGGTGTTGAGGTGTTGTTGACTCAACAGGAGTTATTGTCATCTTTGCCGCCAAATACCGCAGTGGTGATTTGTTTGGATACTGATTGGGGGAGAATTGAGCAACAATGTCAGGATAATTTGAATCCTGAGGTGAAATCGGATAATTTGGCTTATGTGATTTACACTTCTGGTTCTACTGGACAACCCAAGGGAGTAATGAATACTCATCAAGGACTTCACAATCGGTTGCTGTGGATGCAACAATCTTATCAATTAACCAGTAGCGATCGCGTTGTGCAAAAAACTCCCTTCAGTTTTGATGTGTCAGTGTGGGAATTTTTCTGGCCGTTACTAACTGGAGCTAGGATTGTACTCGCAGTACCAGAAGGGCATAAAGATACTACTTATTTAGTTAACTTAATTTCTCAACAACAAATTACGACAATACATTTTGTCCCATCCATGCTTCAAGTTTTTCTCCAAGAACCCAACCTTGGCAATTGCAGTTGCTTGAAGCGAGTATTTTGTAGTGGAGAAGCATTACCCAGTGAACTTATTCAACGCTTCTTCTCCAAACTCGAATGTGAATTGCATAATCTCTACGGGCCTACAGAAGCAGCGATTGATGTCACTTTCTGGCAATGTCAACCCCAAGAAAATTTACAAATAGTCCCGATTGGTCAGCCCATAAGTAACATCCAAATCTACATCCTAGACAGACACCTCCAACCAGTACCCATAGGCATATCTGGAGAACTACATATTGGTGGTGATGGTTTAGCGCGAGGCTACCTGAACCGCCCAGAATTAACACAAGAAAAATTTATCCAAAATCCCTTTGTTGATGGCAAATCAGAACGTCTCTACAAAACAGGCGACCTAGCCCGCTACTTAACAGATGGCAACATAGAATACCTTGGTCGGATAGATCATCAAGTAAAGATTCGTGGTTTCCGTATCGAACTAGGTGAAATAGAAGTAGTTATCAACAGCTACCCCCAAATTCAACAAGCTGTAGTCATTGCTAGAGAAGATATTCTGGGGAACAAAAGTTTGGTTGCTTATGTGGTTCCTAGCGATCGAACACTCACTACTAGCCAGCTACGTGAATTTCTCAGGCAAAAACTACCAGAATACATGGTTCCTTCTGCCTTTGTGATTTTAGACACTCTACCTTTAACACACAACGGCAAGATAGACCGCGGCAGTCTTCCTGTTCCTGACCAAAGACGACCCGAACTGGAATCTGAGTTTGTAGCACCTTATACTCCAGAGCAAGAACTTTTAGCTGGTATCTGGGCTGATGTTCTTGGCCTAAAACAGGTCGGCATCCATGACAACTTCTTTAATTTGGGAGGAGACTCTATTAGAAGCATCCAGGTTTTGGCTAAGGCTAAACAACTTGGTCTGAATTTTTCACTGTCGCAAATCTTTCAATATCAGACAATTTATCAGTTGAGCCGTTTAGTTAGGGATGAACTTGGTTCTTTCTCTACACCGAAAATAGAAGCATTTAGTCTGATTTGCGATCGCGATCGCACTCATTTGCCATCAGATGTCGAAGATGCCTATCCTCTAACTGCACTCCAAGCAGGAATGATTTTCCACAGCGAGTATAATCCCGAATCTTCAATTTATCACGATGTCAGCAGTCGCCATGTACGAGTTACTTTCAACGAGCAAATATTGCGGACGGCTTTACAAGACCTTGCAGAGCGTCATCCCATCCTGCGTACTTCTTGCGACCTTAGCAACTTCAGGGAAATGTTGCAATTGGTTCATAGAACAGTTTGTATTCCCCTAGAAGTAGAAGATTTACGTCATCTGTCTACTACAGAACAGGAAATAGTTTTCAATACTTGGTTTGAAGCAGAAAAGGCAAAGCGTTTTGATTGGACTTGTCCGCCGCTGTTGCGTTTTCATGCTCATCGCTACACTGATGAAACATTTCAATTGACCCTGAGCTTTCACCATGCTATGTTCGATGGCTGGAGCTTGGCTTCATTTCGGACTGAATTGTGGCAACGGTATTTGTTCCTACTCAACCAAGAAACCTTGACTTTCGCTCCACCGCCTGCGATCGCTTTCCGAGATTTTGTGGCTCTAGAGCGACTTACCTTAGAATCACAGGAGTGCCGACAATACTGGGTTGAGAAACTCAGCGACATCAATATTACAAAAATCCCTCGCTGGCCAGAAGCCTACCGTTCACCTCAAGTTGAGCAATCCGGTGAAATGGATGTGAGCATACCGATTGAAGTTTCTGATGGCTTGAAACAGCTAGCACGAGCAGCCGGAGTTCCTTTGAAAAGTGTTTTGTTGGCTGCACATTTGAAGGTGTTAAGCGTTTTGGGCAATCAGCAAGACGTAGTTACTGGTCTAGTATCTAATGGTAGACCAGAGGAAAGCGATGGAGAACGGGTACTGGGACTATTTCTCAATACTTTACCATTTCGTTTGAATTTATTAGGGGGTACTTGGATAGAACTCGTGCAAGAAACCTTCAAAGCTGAACGAGAATTTCTTCCTTTCCGACGCTATCCCCTAATTGAATTGCAGAAAATTCTTGGTGGACAGTCTTTATTTGAGGCAGCTTTTAACTTTGTGCATTTTCACGTCTACCAGAACATCTTAGGACTCGCAGGTTTAGAAGAATTAGATAGGAAGACTTTTCAAAAAACAAATTTTACTTTTCAAGCTAACTTTGGCTTGGATGTGGTTTCGTCCCAAGTAAAGCTGTTGCTGGAATATGAAACCAGCGAGTTGTGTGAAGAACAGGTAAGAGCCATCGGCAGTTATTACACCAAAACTCTCGCTGCAATGGCTACTCAACATTCTGAGCGCTATGAATCTTACTCTCTTTTATCAGTTTCGGAACGGCATCAGTTACTAGTGGAGTGGAACGATACCCAGGTAGATTATCCCCAGGATAAATGTATCCATCAGCTAGTTGAAGAACAGGTAGAACAAACACCGGATGCGATCGCATTAGTGTTTGCAGACCAACAGCTAACATACAGAGAGTTGAATACCCGTGCCAATCAGCTAGCGCACCATCTGCAAGCATTAGGCGTGGAACCAGGGATGCTGGTTGGTCTGTGCGTTGAGCGTTCTGTAGAGATGGTTATCGGACTACTGGGGATTCTCAAAGCTGGTGCTGCTTATGTGCCACTTGACCCAGAGTATCCAACTGAGCGTTTGAGCTTTATTTTAGAAGATACTCAAGCAAGAGTATTGCTTACCCAGCAGTCACTCCTTGACCGATTGCCCCCAAGTCAAAAAGCAGGGGAGCAGGGAGCAGGGAGCAGAGGAGAAAAGCCACACACAAGGGATGGAGCTTCAATCAAAGGGAAAGAGGAGGTTTTGAGTCCGCCTGCTTCTTATCAAGCACAGCTTATTTGTTTGGATACTGACGCTGAATTGATTTCCCAGTGCAGTCAGGACAATCTTATCTCTTCAGTACAAGCAAATAACTTAGCTTATATAATTTATACTTCTGGTTCTACAGGTCAACCCAAGGGTATAGCCATGAATCAGCTTGCCCTTTGCAACCATATATTGTGGCACCGAGAAAATCTGAAAATTGCTCGTGGGGCTAAAACCCTGCAATTTGCTTCTATTAGCTTTGATGTCTCCTTCCAAGAAATTTTTACTACCTGGTGTTCTGGAGGCACATTGTTCTTAATTGAGGAAGAATTACGCCGCGATACCTCAAATTTATTAGGTTTTCTCCAAGAAAAAGCAATAGAAAGAATGTTTCTCCCCTTTGTTGCCTTACAGCAACTAGCTGAAGTCGCTGTTAGTAATGAATTAGTTAATAGTCATTTGAGAGAAATCATTACTGCTGGGGAACAGTTGCAGATTACTCCGGCTATTTCTGAGTGGTTCAGTAAATTAACTGATTGTACATTGCAAAATCAGTATGGACCGTCAGAGAGCCATGTAGCCACCAGTTTTATCCTAAATAATTCAGTAGAGACTTGGCCGCTACTTCCTCCGATTGGGCGACCGATTGCCAACACGCAAATTTACATCCTAGACAGGTTCTTACAGCCTGTACCGATTGGTGTACCAGGAGAAGTATACATTGCTGGTGTCCTTTTAGCGCAAGGCTACTTCAATCGGAAGGAGTTAACACAAGAGAAATTCATTCCTAATCCTTTTAGCAGAGGAGCAAGGGAGCAGGAGAGCAGAGGGGAAACCTTTAATTGCGATCGCCTTTATAAAACTGGGGATTTAGCACGCTATTTACCTGATGGAAACATCGAATCATTAGGACGCATAGATAATCAAGTCAAGATTCGTGGTTTCCGCATCGAATTAGGCGAAGTTGAAGCAGTACTGAGCCAACATGGTGATGTACAGGCATCTTGTGTGATTGCCCGCGAAGACATTCCTGGGAACAAACGTTTAGTCGCTTACATTGTGCCTCAAAAAGAGCAAACACTTACAGTCAGCGTTCTACGTAGTTTCCTGAAGTCAAAGTTACCAGAGTATATGCTGCCAAGTGCGATCGTTATCTTAGAAGCTTTACCACTTACACCCAACGGTAAACTAGACCGTCGTGCATTAAGGGCACCTGATTTACACAGCCAATTATCAGACAAGTATGTTGCCCCACGTAACCCAATCGAAGAAATCCTGTCAGTAATTTGGGAGCAAGTGCTAAAAGTAGAGCAGGTGGGTATATATAATAACTTCTTTGAACTTGGAGGACACTCGCTACTAGCAACGCAACTCATCTCCCGCGTGCGTACCAGCTTGAAAGTAGAACTGCCATTGCGTAATTTATTTGCTGCACCAACAATTGCCCAATTGTCTCAAAGCATTCAACGGTTGCAACACCAGGATTTAGAACTTTCTACACAACCCATCTTACCAAGGACAAGGGATGCAGAATTACCACTGTCATTTGCTCAAACACGGCTATGGTTTTTAGACCAGTTAAACCCGAACAGTTCCTCCTACAACTTACTCATAGCTTTGCGTCTAGTCGGAACTCTCGATCAAACTGCCTTAGAACAAAGCTTACAAGAAATAATTGCTCGCCACGAAGCGTTACATACCAACTTCATCACGGTTGATGGAAAACCTTCTCAAATTATACAAGCAGAGGTTACTTGGGCAGTCTGTGTTGTTGAGTATCAGCATTTATCCACAACCGAACAAGAAATTGCTTTGCAGCAATTAGCACAACAGCAAGCGCAACGACCCTTTGACCTGGGAACTGAAGCATTAATCAGAGCAACATTAGTAGTGTTGTCTGAAACAGAACACGTTTTATTAGTGTGTATACATCACATTGTCTTTGATGGTTGGTCAATGGGCGTGTTTGTTCAAGAATTAGCGACACTGTACAATGCTTATTCTGATGGTCAATCTCCATCGTTAACGCCACTGCCGATTCAGTACGCAGATTTCGCAATTTGGCAAAGACAATGGTTGCAGGGAAATGTACTGCAAAACCAACTGAGTTACTGGCAGCAACAACTAAAAGATGCACCAGCTTTATTGTCGTTACCCACTGACCGACCCAGGCCATCTGTGCAAACTTACAACGGTGCATATCAAGAGTTTGCACTCTCACAGAAGTTAACTGGCGATCTTACACAACTGAGTCAGCAACAAGGAGTCACCTTGTTCATGACGCTGTTGGCAGCTTATGACACGCTACTTTACCGCTACACAGGTACAGAAGATATTTTGGTGGGTTCGCCAATTGCAAACCGCGATCGCAGTGAAATAGAAGGGTTGATTGGCTTTTTTGTCAACACTTTAGTGATGCGTACCAACTTGGCCGGCAATCCGAGCTTTAGCGAATTGGTGACTCGTGTTCGAGAAGTTGCATTGTCCGCATATACCCATCAGAATTTGCCCTTTGAAATGCTGGTGGAAGCATTGCAGCCAGAACGCGACCTCAGCCATACACCACTGTTTCAGGTAATGTTTGTCCTCCAGAATGCACCCACATCACAAGTAGAATTGACTAAGCTCACTGTTAGTACATTGCCAATAAAAGGTACAACTTCAAGGTTTGATTTAACTTTAATCATGCAGAACACTGCCACCTCTGCTAAGGCAGAGGCTTCGCCAACGACTACGCTCAGTACAAGCACTGGACTGGTAGGAGTATGGGAATACAACACTGATTTGTTTGATGCCAGCACAATTGAACGAATGACTGGTCATTTTGTAACGTTGCTGGAAGCAATTGTTGCTAATCCTCAAGAACGAATTTCCCAATTACCCCTGCTGACAGCGGGTGAGCAACAGCAGCTATTGGTGGAATGGAATGATACTCAAGCAGATTATCCTTTCGATAAATGTATCCATCAGTTGTTTGAGGAGCAGGTTGCTCGTACCCCGGATGCTATGGCAGTAGTATTTGAAGATCGACAACTGACTTACTACCAATTAAATTGTCGTGCTAATCAATTGGCTGATTACTTACGCTCATTGGGTGTAAAACCAGATGTGCTGGTGGGTATTTGTGTAGAACGTTCTTTAGATATGGTGGTCGGACTTTTGGGGATTCTCAAGGCTGGTGGAGCGTATGTACCACTTGACCCAGAGTATCCTACTGAACGCTTGAGCTTCATGCTAGAAGATGCTCAAGTTTCGGTGCTGCTGACTCAACAACGACTTATTGAAAGACTTCCTGAGTATCAAGTAAAACAAGTCTGTTTAGATGAAGTCTGGTCACAAATTGCCCAAAACAATCGAGATAATCCCATCACTGGAGTCAAAGCTTTTCATCTAGCTAATGTGATTTATACTTCAGGATCTACAGGTAGACCTAAAGGTGTCATGGTTGAGCATAAGGGATTATGCAACTTAGCTCAAGCTCAGATTGAAACTTTTGGCTTAGACTCTAATAGTCGCGTTCTCCAGTTTGCCTCCTTCAGTTTTGATGCTTCTATTTGGGAAGTCGTAATGGCGCTGAGGTCAGGTGGAACGCTTTATTTGGGAACAAAAGACTCTCTATTGCCAGGGAAACCATTAATTGAGCAATTACGCGATCGCTGCATTACCCATATAACCTTACCACCATCGGCGTTAGCAGTTATGCCTGTAGAGGAACTTCCGGCACTGCAAACAATAATTGTAGCTGGAGAAGCTTGTGCTGCTGAACTAGTCAGGCAATGGTCTATTGGCAGAAACTTCTTCAACGCCTACGGGCCAACGGAAGCTACTGTCTGTGCCACGATTGGCAAATGCACTGATGACGAGAAAATATCTATTGGTAAGGCGATCGCCAATGTCCAAATTTACATCTTAGACGAAAATTTGCAATCAGTGCCTGTGGGTGTGCCAGGAGAGTTGCACATCGGTGGCGTGGGGTTGGCAAGAGGCTATCTCAATCGTGATGAATTAACGGCTGAAAGATTCATCAGCAACCCCTTTGGTTCTGGTCGCCTCTACAAAACTGGGGATTTGGCACGTTATTTTCCGGACAGTAATATTGAATACCTGGGACGAATCGATAATCAGCTAAAAATTCGCGGCTTCCGCATCGAACTCGGAGAAATTGAAGTAGTTTTGGCACAACATCCAGAGGTAAAAGAGGTAGTTGTCACTGTTCGTGAAGACCAACTTGCTAACAAGCACCTAGTAGCTTATATTGTTCCCCACGATAAACAACTGCTTGTCAGTGAACTGCGCCGCTTTTTGAAGCAGCAGATGCCTGATTACATGATACCTAATGCCTTTATGTTGTTGGAAACCCTACCTTTGACCCCTAACGGCAAGGTAGACCAAAAAGCGTTGCCTATACCAGATATTGCCATTTCTCAAGAAGTTAGTTTTGTTGCAGCCCGCGACACCTTAGAATTACAACTGACGCAGATTTGGGAAGATGTTCTCAGTACACGTCCCATTGGCGTCCAGCACAACTTCTTCGATCTCGGCGGACATTCCCTTTTGGTTGTCCGTCTCATGGCACGAATTCAGCAGCAGTTTGGCAAAACTCTGCCCCTAGCGACACTCTTTAAAAGCCCGACTATTGAACAACTAGCAAGTATTCTTCGCTCCTCAATAGATTACCGCTCTTCGTCTCCCTTGGTAACAATTCAACCACTTGGAAAGCGATCGCCTTTCTTCTGCATTCACCCAGGTGGCGGTAACGTCCTCTGCTATATGGATTTAGCTCGTTATTTAGGACGAGAACAACCATTTTACGGCTTGCAGTCACTGGGTTTAAATGGGGAACAAGAACCTTTGAGCCGAATTGAGGAGATGGCAGCCTGCTACATTCAGGCATTGCAAAGCGTTCAGCCTCAAGGGCCATACCATCTTGGCGGTTGGTCTTTAGGTGGCATCATTGCTTTTGAGATGGCACGGCAGTTATATGCTTCAGGACATCAAGTAGCTCTGCTTGCCTTGATCGATAGCTATGTACCGATCGCCACGAACAAGCCCAAAGAAATTAATGAAGCTATGCTCTTAGTCTCTCTTGCCAAATATTTAGACGGACTTTTTGGACAAAAACTCTCAATTTCAGCTGATAAATTGCAGCAACTCGAACCAGAGGAGCAATTGAATTACATTTTAGAACAAGCAAAAATGCTGAATATTTTATCGCCAGACTTTGGCTTACAGCAGATGCGTCAGTTATTCAAGGTTTTCAGAGCCAATCTCAAAGCCTTGTATAGCTATATACCTCAGTCTTATCCTAACCGAATTACCTTCTTGTGTGCTAGCGAACAAGTTGCACCACTCAGCCATGACTGGAGTAAGCTAGCTGCTGGCGGCGTAGAAATCCACAATATTCCTGGCGATCATTACGCGATCGTCCGCAAACCTAACGTTCAGTTTTTAGCCGAACGGCTGGGAATTTACCTCGATCGGGTAGGAGACAAACCATGACTAAAAGAGTTTTTAACTTTAACTCCGGCCCAGCAGTGTTGCCGTTGCCAGTGTTGGAAGAGGTGCAGCGCGATCTTATGGCTTTGCCCGGAGTGGGTATGTCAATTCTGGAACTCACCCATCGCTCCAAAACATTCGATCGAATTATTAGAAGTGCAGAAAGTAGCTTGCGCGAACTACTGGGAATCCCGAAGAACTATAACGTTCTCTTTTTGCACGGCGGCGCCTCCTTGCAGTTTTCGATGGTTCCAATGAATCTGCTTGCAAAGGATAAAAGCGCAGACTATATCGTCACCGGTACCTGGTCAAAAAAGGCTGTCAAAGAAGCCCAGCGTGTGGGTAGGGTCAACATCGTGACAACGACAGAAGACAACAACTTCTCACGCATTCCCCAACAGAATGAATTAAAGCTTGATGATAGTGCTGCTTACGTCCACATAACCACGAACAACACGATCTTCGGCACGGAGTGGAAAACGGAACCCTCTGTTGGCAATGTACCACTGATCGCCGATGCTTCATCCAACATTCTCTCGCGACCAATACCCATCAATAAGTACGCACTTATTTATGCTGGAGCGCAAAAGAACATAGGAACCAGTGGTGTCGCGCTTGTCATCATCCGCGACGATTTGCTGGATCGCATTCCTGATGGTTTGCCTGTGATGCTTGATTACCGCACCCACATCGAAAATAAGTCGCTTTATAACACGCCAAACACTTTCGGCATTTATATCATCAGCCTTGTTTGCCAGTGGCTCCAAAATAAAGGCGGTCTCGCTGCGGTGCAATGCGAAAACGAAGCGAAGGCGAAATCGCTTTATGATGTCATTGATGCATCAGACTTTTATCGCGGTCATGCCGATACCAACTCGCGCTCCATGATGAACGTCACGTTCCGACTGCCCTCAGAGGAACTGGAAGAACTATTTGTTGAAGAAGCCGCGATCGCAGGCTTTGAAGGCTTAAAAGGTCATCGTTCAGTTAGCGGTCTGCGTGCCTCGATTTACAACGCTTTCCCGCCTGAAGGAGTTGAAGCGCTAGTATCATTTATGAAAAAATTCGAGCAAAAATATGGGTGAAATTTATTTATTTGTTACCGACACTAATGCGAGTTATAGCCTATTAGATTTTCGAGGTGTTTTGTGGAACTGCTAATTTTACCGGGCGATGGAATTGGACCTGAAATAACAGCAACAGTCATTTCGTGTATTGAAGCACTTGATAGACGTTTTTCGCTCAATTTGCAACTGCAAGTGGAAGAAGTGGGTCTAGCAAGATTGCAAAAAAAAGGTGCAACAATGCCAGTGGATTTACTAGAGCGTGCCAAGGATGTTGATGGTATTATACTCGGCCCGCTTTCTACTGCCAGTTATCCACCAGCTGCGGAGGGAGGGATAAACATTTCCCGCGAATTCAGGCAGAAATTGGATCTTTTTGCAAACATCCGCCCTTCTATTGGTAGGACAGGGATATCAAAGTATTCACCGGACATGAATTTAATTATTGTTCGAGAAAATACAGAAGGATTTCTTGCCGATCGTAATATGCTCTTCGGTTGTGGCGAATTTATGCCAACAGAAGATGTAGCTTTAGCTGTTCGGAAAATTTCTGCCAGCGCTTCCAAAAGAATTGCTGAAACTGCTTTCAAGTTAGCCCTCAACAGGAAGAAACAGGTAACTGTAGTACATAAAGCAAATTCTTTAAAGCTGAGTGATGGGCTGTTCCTTCGGGAAGTGCGGCGAGTCGCTTCTTCATATCAGGATATTGAATTGAATGAAGTTTTTGTTGATGCTATGGCGGCTCTGCTGATTCGGAATCCTGAAAGGTTTGATGTAGTATTGACTACTAATTTATTTGGCGATATTTTATCAGATGAAGCGGCAGAAATTTCGGGAAGTTTAGGACTTGCAGCTTCTTTAAATGAGGGAGTATCTCGCGCAGTAGCACAGGCTGCTCACGGTTCTGCACCTGATATTAGCGGTCAAGATAGAGCAAATCCTACAGGATTGATGGTTTCTACGGCAATGTTATTAGAATGGATTGGAAATAAGCATAATAATCTAAATATGTTAGAGGCGGCATCATGTTTTAAGTCCTCTATAGAACACGTACTTTTGAACCCAGACACACGCACTGTAGATATTGGTGGCTATTTAGGGACAGCTAAGTATGGACAAATAGTTGCAGAAACTTGCAAGACTTGCTAGGGAGGGGCACTTCCAAAGTAACGCTGTAGGAGTTGGAATCAATACGCTATTTGGCGCAAACCTGCTAGAGCAAATTTTGACGTAGATTACAGAATCCCCTCGGCTTTAGCCAGGGGAGTGTTAAGAAGATGTATAGGTTATTTAGTTGGAATCCAAATTGAAACCTTAGTAGGATTTTTTTGGCAAAGGTATTGTCACTTCAAGCGCTCTAGTAAACGATCGCCAACTCGCAATGAATTAGCGATAATGGTCAGCGTGGGATTGACGGCAGAACTGGATGGAAAGAAGCTGCCATCGACAATATAGAGATTATCCACATCATGGGTACGACAATTGAGATCCAGTACAGAGGTTTTTGGGTCTTCTCCAAAACGACAAGTACCGCATTGATGACCAACTGATTGCAACGGCATCATGTTGCGGGGATAGAGGCTAAATGGAATACAGTGTTCTGCCCGATCGACCTGCTTGAGAACACCTACCCAGCGTTTAGCTAGGCGATCGCTTGCTTCTAAATTGTTGGGTTTATAGTTTAAGTAAAGGCGCTCTTTTTCTACCCGCACGCGATTCTCAGGATCGGGTAAGTCTTCTGTTTGCAACCACCAGCCAACTGTATGATCGGCAACTGTTTTCAGTTCTGCCCCTGGTCGTAGCCTTAAGAGTGGAGCCATCAGTGCGGGAACTTCGGCGGGTAGCATATCTGCCAAGACGTTGCCAGTATTTTGTACCAAGCCCATTGGGTAGGGAAAATCGGATTCGCCCCAATAAAAATCACTAATGGCGATCGTTTTTTGATAAACAGATGGATTGAGTTTTGTATTTAGTTGCACCATTGCCATAGAAATATGCTTCATCAGGTTGCGCCCTACCCGATCGGAACTGTTTGCTAATCCGTTGGGATGTTGGTCATTGTGCGATCGCAACAACAATGCTGCTGAGTTAATCGCGCCGCAAGCAACTACAACAATATCACCTGTAAAGAATTGAGTTTCGCCGTTAATCTCAGCTTCTACGCGGGTGACTTCTCGACCAGAGGGACTTGTATGTAACCGTGTGACTTTGGCTTCAGTCAGTAAAGTAATGTTTTCATTATGGCGAATGTGTTGAATACAGTTAATTTCAGCATCAGCTTTACCTTGAGTTAAACAAGGAAAGCCATCGCAGGTATCGCAACGAATACAGTTGCCCAGGCTTTTATCTACTTCATTAAGTTTCAATCCCAACGGCAGATTAAAGGGATGCAAACCAGCTTGTCTCAGACTGTTAACAAGTTCCTGCATTCGGGGTTCATGGTGTACGGGAGGATGAGGATAAGGTAAACTCCTAGCTCCCTCGGTGGGATCGATACCCCCTTGACCGTGAACATCGTAAAGCTGCTCTGCTTGCGTGTAGTACGCTTCAAAGTCGCGGTATTTCAATGGCCATGCTGGTGAAATACCGTCTTTGTGTTCCACCTCTTCAAAATCGCGTTCGCGTAATCGCAACAAAGCTGCACCATAAACTTTGGTATTACCACCGACCCAGTAGTTCGTTGCTGGACGAAAGGGTTTATGGTTTACGTCATACCACTGCTCTGGAGTGTGATACCGTTCTTTTTGGTAAACTTCCAGCGCACTCCAGTTTTCCTTTTCTCGCGGTAAAAATTTACCCCGTTCCAAAATTAAAATTTTCTTGCCACTGGGTGCAAGATGATAGGCTAAAGTGCCACCACCCGCCCCAGTGCCGATGATAATCACATCATAATGAGTGTTGGTTGTCATGATTGTTCTCCTGGAATTGGCAGAGAGTCGCTCAAATCGATTTTGCCGTGACGATTGTAGTCACAGCGAAAAATACAGCGTTTGTGATTGTTGTGATGCAATTTGGCACACTTGACGGCGCGTTTGCCAAATAAATATTGATATACTCCTGATGCCAGAAACATCCCCGCAGGTGGCACAATTACATATAACCAAAATGCTGTCCAAATGTGAGCAGGTAAGGCAGAAGCCAGACTGCGAGCAGGGTTCATGCCAAAGCCAGATAGAGGAGCTTCAAAAAAAACGTAAAGCATTACCAGAAATCCGGCAAACAGCCCTGTAAAGCGATTGAGTTTCTGGTTGTTACTACTTAGTAAAGCTGTAATCATCATTACAAATGCAATGACTAGTTCGCCCAATATAGCCACAAGCCAACCTGATGTTCCTGGCACGGTGACGATGTAGTTCACAGGCACTTTGGTGAACACCTGACCCAGCAATAATGCCACCAAATAAACCCCAAACAATCCACCCAAACATTGAAACAGAATGTAAAAAATAGCATCCTGACGTTTGACTTTTCCCAGACGATAGAATGTGAGCGTGACAGCAGGATTCATGTGTGCGCCGGATTGCTTGCCCCAAGGCGAATAAATCAGGGTAATTGATGTCAAACCCATGACCACACCAATTAAAAACCGACGCAAATCACCATTGGGAATTGCTTGATGAATCGGGGAATTAGGATACTGAAACACACAAGTGAATACTCCCGCAGCAATCAGAAATAATGCTAGCTGTGCTGCTTCCATTAAGTATTCTGGTAAATGCTTTCTAAATGTTTCCATGCTGCTCTTGCGCTCGGTGTTCAGCATTTTGGAGAATTAGCGCGGCGACTAATCCTGTCCAGCCTGTTTGATGACTGGCTCCAATACCAGCCCCGTTATCTCCATGAAAGTATTCATGGAATAAAATATAGTTGCGCCAATGGGGATCGGATTGAAATATTTCCAGACCGCCATATACTGGACGACGACCGGCAGGATCTTGCTCAAAAATCGCAACTAAGCGATGAGAAAGGGCGATCGCTACTTCCTTTAATGTCATTTCTTCCCCGGAACCTGTGGGATATTCCACCTTCAAGCTATCTCCGAAGTAATCATAAAACCTCCACAGTGATTCAATAATTAAGTAGTTTACCGGGAACCAAATCGGGCCACGCCAGTTAGAGTTACCGCCAAACAAACCTGTGGTAGATTCAGCGGGTTCATAACGAACGCAGTAATCATGTTCGCCTTGATGTAATACATAAGGATCTTTGAGGTGATGTTTTGAAATAGCGCGAATTCCGTAATCACTCAAGAATTCATTCTCGTCTAACATCCGTTGCAGAATACGTTGTAACTTTGTCTTGTAAGCGATCGCTAACAGCCTTCTTGCACCTACCCCCGGTGTTTCCATACACGCGACATTATCTTTTAAATCTGGACGATTACGGATGAACCATTCCAGACGACGCTTGAAGCCGGGAAAACGCTCTAAAGTTTCTAATTCCAAGACTGTGACAGCGTAAAGGGGAATTAACCCAACCATTGAGCGCACTTTGACAGGAAATTGCTGTCCATCAGGTAAACGCAGCGCATCGTAGTAAAAGCCGTCTTCTTCATCCCACAGCGAAATATCTGAATTCCCAATACCGTCAATAGCATCGGCAATGTAGAGAAAATGCTCGAAGAACTTGCTAGCAATGTCTTCGTAGGTAGAATCTTCTTTGGCGAGTTCCAATGCGATCGCTAGCATATTTAAACAGTACGTTCCCATCCAGCTTGTACCATCTGCTTGATTGAGATGTCCGCCTGTGGGCAATTCCTTGCTACGGTCAAATACCCCTATGTTGTCCAGCCCCAAAAACCCGCCCTGAAAGACGTTTTTACCTTCTACATCTTTGCGATTTACCCACCAAGTAAAATTTAGCAACAGCTTATGAAAGACCTTTTCCAGAAAAGCGCGATCGGCTTTTTTGCAAGATTTCTGCTCGATTTGATAAACCCGCAAAGCTGCCCACGCCTGCACGGGTGGATTAACATCACCAAATGCCCATTCGTAAGCAGGTAATTGACCATTGGGCTGCATATACCATTCCCGTGTCAGGCGGTCAAGCTGCAACTTAGCAAAATTTGGATCGATGACAGCTAGGGGAATCAGGTGAAATGCTAAATCCCAAGCAGCAAACCAAGGGTATTCCCATTTGTCTGGCATCGAGAGGATATCTTCACTAAATAGAGAAATCCACTCATGGTTGCGTCCAGCCTGTCGTTCTGGTGGAGGTGGTGGTTGTTGGCGATCGCCCTTGAGCCAGTCATGAACGACATAGTTATAATACTGCTTGCTCCACAGCAAGCCGGCAAAGGCTTGGCGCTGAATATTGCGCTCATCTTCTGACACGGGAAAGGGACAAATGCCCTGATAAAATTCATCAGCTTCGGCAATGCGTGTCTGGAAAATTGTGTCAAAATCTTTGCCAAAAGGATCTGTGAGTGTTTGCACATCACTCAACCGCAAGCGCACAACTTTAGTTTCACCTGGATTGATAGTTAATTTATAGTGAGAAGAAAACTTTGTACCTATACGTTTGGAATTGACGGCTGCTGTTTTCCCATTTACCACATACTCATTAATGCCATCTTTGACATAAGGTGAGTCATTGGTGGAACCAAATAATCGTTCAGAATTGGTTTCGTTGTCGGTAAACAGAAGTTCTGTATCTCCTTGGCAGTAAAGCCAACGAGTTCCCAAGTGAGAATTCTCGGCTTCAATTAAACTGAAGTTGGAATCTGAGCTAACCACTTTCATAAAAGGTTTCTCAATTTCGGGATTCCAAGCCCAGATATTCCGAAACCAGAGTGTTGGCAGTAGGTGGAGTGTGCTGACTTCTGAACTGCGATTAGCGATCGCAATTTGAATCAAAATATCTTCCGGTGCGGCTTTGGCATACTCGATAAAAACATCAAAATAACGGTTCTCGGCAAAGATGCCCGTATCAAGTAGCTCAAACTCCGGCTCAAATTTACTTCGGCGCTGATTTTCTTGTAATAGTTGCGTATAAGGAAATGCTTGTTGGGGATATTTGTACAAGCATTTCATGTAGGAATGGGTGGGCGTATTGTCAAGATAAAAGTAATATTCTTTAACATCCTCACCGTGATTGCCTTCTATGCCGGTTAGTCCAAACAGCCGTTCTTTGAGAATGGGATCGTTGCCATTCCACAGAGCGATCGCAAAACACAAACGTTGCCGACTATCAGAAATACCAGCAATACCATCTTCGCCCCAACGATAAACACGCGATCGGGCATGATCGTGAGGAAAATAATCCCATGCAGAACCGTCATGGCTGTAATCTTCTCGCACCGTTCCCCATTGGCGATCGCTGAGATAAGGCCCCCAGCGTTTCCAGTAGGCAACACGTTCTTTATCCTGCTGCAATCTTACTTCTTCTGGAGTCACGTCGCTTTGCTCCGAATTCAAAATTTAAATTGGGAATGGGGCATTGGGCATTGGGCATTGGGAATGAGGTTCGGAACTTCATTAATGAAGCTCAGAACTCCATTAATGAGGCTTTGAACTCCATTAATGAGGCTCGGAACTCCGTTAATGAAGCTCGGAACTTCATTAATGAGTCTTTGAACTCCATTAATGAGGCTTTGAACTCCGTTAATGAAGCTCAGAACTCCATTAATGAGTCTTTGAACTCCATTAATGAGTCTTTGAACTCCATTAATGAGGCTCGGAACTCCGTTAATGAGCTTTCTGAATTCCACTCCTCTGCCCCATGCCCAATGCCCGCTGCCCCTCATTGCTCTTGATAATTCCAGAGCAACCCACCGTCAACAAAAAATGTTGTGCCTGTTACATAATCTGACTCAGAAGATGCGAGAAATGCCACCATAGATGCAACATCTCCTGGTTGTCCCAATCGTCCTAAAGGAATGTTTTTCAGAAGCGCCCCTAACTTCTGTGGATCGTTTAAAAGTTTAGTATTTATGGGAGTTTCAATTGCCCCTGGCGCAACATTATTAATATTAATGCCATGAGGAGCTAGTTCCACAGCTAAATTACGGGTGAGCATTTTCAAGCCACCCTTGCTAGCACAGTAGGCGGCAAAGTGCGGAAAGGGTAATTCTTCGTGTACAGAACTAATATTAATAATCTTGCCAGGTTGCTTTGTTTCTAGTAGATGTTGCACAAATGCTTGTGTGGCAAAGAATATTCCTTTGAGATTCACATTCATGACAGCATCGTAATCTGCTTCAGTCACATCCCAAAAATTGGCGTTTTTTTCTATTCCTGCATTATTAACCAAAATATCTAGCTTACCAAAGTGGGAAATACTGTCTGCAATCATGCGCTGCACATCGGCAACCCTACTTGTATCTGCCTGAATTGTAAACCCATCTACTATATGGCACTGGCCACCAGCCGCCTTTACCTTCGACAAGGTTTCTTCCGCCCCTTCAGGATGAGAGCGATAGTTAATAACAATACTTGCTCCTTCCTGTGCTAGACGAATTGCGATCGCCTGTCCTATTCCTTGACTACTCCCTGTAACCAGTGCAATTTTATCTTTTAGTTTCATATACCTGTTCCAATGACTTTAGTATTGAAAGCGTTCTCTTACATCAAGTCCAGTTAATTAACGATCGTTCGATATATCTATACAAAAATCCAAAACTCTTTTCTCCCTGGCTCTCTGCCCACCGTGGTATGAATAAGTCTTTCACTGGATATGATACAACACTATAGAATCCGGTCTGTCTCAGTATAGAGAGGAAGCGAGTCACGACCAACTTGCCTTGCTCGATATCGAGTCGATGGGATATAAAGCCGAAGCTGTTGTGGAAGCACTTGTTCCTCCCGCTGCAAAGGTTTTGATGGATCGCTTTACCAGAAGCGTGCGGCACTCAGATCCAATCGATTGCGTGGGGTATTCCTATACGGGGGAACGCCTAGCGATATGCAGAGGAGTGGAATATATCCAGATCGTAGAGGCATTGCTACCACCGGATATCAATGCTACCCGCTGCGAGAGAAGTAAAAAGTTTTACTTGATGATGACCTAGCAGCCATAATAACTTACTGGTAAGAGTAATAATTGTGGAATCGATTTGACATAATGCATACCCAGCAAGGGTTACAGCCTTAGCGTAACTATATATACGATTTACGATTGCTTATTATTTGACCCCATAATCAATTCTTCACTTAAATCAGAGCTTAACTGGCGGATCTTGAGTGGTGGAATTTGAAGAAGTTTCGCAGACTGGTTGATTGAACGTTTGAACCTCGATCTTGAAGTTTGCAATCTATGAACCTGATACAATCGCTGCGACGACAGGGACAATCGGTTTGGCTCGATGGATTTGAGCGAGGCTGGATTAGTCAGGGGGAATTGCAGCATACCATTGATGATGGTGTGCGGGGTGTACTTCTGACTTTTGAAGGTTTAAGGCTTGCTATCCAGGGGCAGGAGTACGATCGCGACTTCAGCATACTGACTCAACAAGCAGTCAATCGAACGGCTCGATCGGATTATGACTATATCGTTGAGCGAGATTTGCAATTAGCGGCTGATTTGCTCAAACAAGTACATTCTCAGACTCAAGGACGAGAGGGTTATGTTCAGGTTGATTTCCCGCCTCATGCATTATTGCAGCCTGAAACAGCGATCGCAGAAGCTCAGAAAATTTGGCAAGAGGTTGGGTGGCAGAATTTGATGCTGAGAATTCCAGCGACGCCAATCATGCTTCCGGTAATTGAACAATTGATTGGCGATCGCATAAATGTAAATGCGACGTTCGTATTTTCTCAGCGAACCTATGAGCAGGTATTTGATGTTTATCTCAGCGGTCTAGAGCGATTAATTCAGCAAGGAGAGTCTGCGAACGATGTTGTTTGTTTTACCAGTTTTTCGATTGGGCGCTTGGATGCTGCTCTGCATCCCCTGACATCTTTTGGAATCACTCAAGCCGAAATCCTCTACCAGCATTCTCAAAATTTTTGTCAAAGTGCCCGTTGGAAAGCGTTACAGGGAAGAGCAAACCCACTTCGTTTAGTGTGGGATTGTACAGATATTCAGCCTCAGGATGCCTGGCGCTATATTCAGGTGCTGGCATTTCCTGGAACCGTTATCCTGCTGTCAAAAGCAACACTGAAAATGTATCAAGAGGTTTCTCTACTGCCCATGAGTGTGATTGGCAGCGAAAGAGTTGAGCAGATGCTGACGAACTTCCCGCTTGTGGCAATTTCTTTGGATGAACTGGTCGATCGACTTGTCCATGAAGAGATGACGCGATCGCTCAACGCCTTCGATCGGTTATTAGACGAGATTGCACAAAAGAGAATTCGCTAAAACTGGATGTGCAATCGCCCTAATGCTCAATTGCCCCCAACGTTTTAAGGGTGGCTTTTTGAGCCATTGTCAGCCCGGTTGCACCTTGAATATTCATGCCTTCGTAAAGACGATCGACCGTCAACGTTTTGATACAACGTCCTGTCGTCACATCCCATAGCTTAATCGTGCGATCGTCACTGCCACTGAAGAGAATTTGACCGTCAGAGCTAAAGATGACTGACCGAACCCAACTCGTGTGTTCGCGCCAGACTTGAAGGCAATGCCCTGTTTGGAGATCCCACAGTCGAATGGTTTGGTCAGCACTGCCACTGGCTAAGAGGCGACCATCGGGGCTGATGGCAAGTGTCCACACAGCTCCCGTCTGCCCGTGCAAAGTCTGCAAACACGCTCCAGTTTGCAGATCCCACCATTGGATCGTTTGGTCATGACTGCCGCTTGCCAGTCGTTGACCACTGGGATCGAATGCCACTGTGAAAACTGAATCTGTATGCCCCTGCAATAGCCTCAGACACGCTCCGGTTTGCACATCCCAGAGCCGAATGGTGTTATCATAACCGCCACTTGCCAACCATTGACCGCTGGGATCAAAGGCGATCGCGCGAATGCTGCTTTCATGACCGCGTAACACCTGCAAACAGCGATGAGTCTGCACATCCCAAAGTCGCACAGTGCGATCTTCACTACTGCTTGCTAAAACCTGTCCCCCTGGACTAAACAGCACTGCCCACACGGACGCGCTGTGCGCTGACCACTGGTCGAGATCCCCGGTTTGGACATTCCATACGGCAATTGAGCCGTCATGTCGATTGATTGCCAGCGTTTGACTATCGGGACTAAAGCTTAAATTGCTTAATGATGCAATCCAACGGGTCTTGCTGGATAAGGTTTTGTAGGGGCGAAGCGTTACTGGATTGTCATCCAACGGCAACTGCCACAACTGGATCGTCTTATTCTGACCGCTACTGGCAAGCATTCGATCGTCCGCACTGAGACTCAGGGAGTGAACGCCACTGGTATAGCCGCGCAACGTTTTCAGGCTCTGTCCGCTCTGCAAATGCCACAATCTAACTGTATTGTCTTGACCTGCACTCATCAACCATTGCCCATCCGCGCTGATAACAACCCCATAAACGTCGTGTATGTGACCGTTGAACACATGGATCGCTTGCCCGTCTGGGACACTCCAAAGGCGCAGAGTGCCATCGCAACTGGCGCTAGCCAACAAACGACCATCAGGGCTAAAGGTGATGTCCCAAACCCAATCGGTATGTCCATGCAGCAGCTTGAAAGCGGGATTTGACTGTCGATCGTTGGAGCAATAACCGCTCCACAATCGAATCGACCCATCGCGACAGCCACTGGCTAGCTGTTGACCGTCAGGGCTGTAGCGCACACACTGAACCCCGCTGGTATGCCCCTTTAAGACATTCAGGCAGTTTCCATAGCGGACATCCCAAATCCGAATGTCAGTATCATGACTGCTACTGACTAAAGTTTGCCCATTGAGAGCGAAGTGGACAGCGTAAACACTTTGGGTATGCCCTTGCAAAACATGGAGGCACTGCCCTTGCAAATTCCACAAGCGCACCGTTCGGTCTTCACTGCCACTCGCGATTTGCTGACCATCGGGACTGAAACTCACTGACCAAACACAGCTAGTATGCTCTGTAAGCACCTGCAAGCAGCGCCCGCTTTGGACATCCCACAAGCGCACGGAAGTATCACTACTGCTGCTAGCTAAAGTATTGCCATCAGGACTAAAGGCAACTGACCAAACCCAGCCCATGTGACCTTCAAAGGTTGCTAACAGTTGGGTTGTGGTGATGTTCCAGAGATGAATGTTGCCGCTTGAGTCGCCAACGGCGATTCGCTGACCGTCTGGACTAAGGTCGATCGACATCGCAAGACTGAGTGTTTCTGAAAAGACGGACTTGGCTAAAGCGGCCTGCTGAAAATTGACCCCTGCTAAATCGACCTGTCGGAAGTCGGCTTGTTGCACCACCAGATCGGAAAAGTCAGAGCCACGCAAATCTACTTGAAGCTGCACCAGCAAGTTGATCAGGTTGCCCCCAATGTACCCTGGAGTTTTCCCTTGCTGTGCCAATAATTGCCTTGCTCTTGCCTCGATCGCTGCCACACTACCAAAACGAGACAGGAGTCGCTCGATCGCAGGTTGCACAATCAACCGGATTTGAATCTCTCGGATATAGTCTTTTGTCTGCACCTGCATTAAGAGATGACTTCGCAAGACTTCAATCTGCTGTGTCTCAAATTCTGCACAGACCTGCTGTACGAATCGTTCTGTGACATATTCCATCACAACTGGTTGCAAGAAGAATAACCCATCCGTTTTTTCGAGCAGTGTAGGCTTTGCCTTCTCGATTAGAGATCGCCTCAGCAGCGAGTTAACCAGATTGGGCACACTTTTCTGATAAGCAAGATCGATCGCATTTTCCCGCATATCTGCGAGCGAGACTGGCTCCCGATGAATGGCTTGCCAGAACATCAGATGCTGTTCGTTTTCGGTTAAGCGATCGAACTGACGAGCAAGCAGATCGCGGATGTCTGTAAAAATAGAAATCCCCTGATTGAGATACGCTAATACCTCTGCAATACTGCCGTTAAACAAATCCTGGATGGCAGCCGCCACTAGTTTCAACGCCAGAGGATTGCCGCCATAGTGATGGATCAGGGTCTGCCATTCGGCTTCGGAACCTGTAAACGCTCCCTTTTGTCGAAAGATGGCGCGTCCATCAGCGGGTGTTAGCCCACTCAAGGTTAGCGATCGCACTAGAGCCTGTGCGCCTTCCATCAGCGCCATTTCCTGTGGCTTTTCTCGACTGGTAAGCAACAAACAACTTGGGTGAGACGTTTCGCCAATCGTTCTGAGCAACTGTCCGTAACCTTCATAACCCGATCGCCACTGTCCCACCTGCTCGCTGTGCAGAATGATTTCAGCATTATCCAGAATTAATAAACACCGCCGCGATCGCAGGTAATGCATCAATTTCGAGAGCTTTTCATCGAGCGTGGTGGGAATCACTGGATCTTCGCCGTAGAGCGGCATGAGAAACTTCAGCAGGCTCGACAGGAGTTCATCCAGGGGTGGCGCGTTGGCAAGCGATCGCCACACGACGACTTCAAATTCTGTCTGCATCCCAAGCGCAGCCTTGACAGCGATCGTACTTTTACCAATGCCCCCAATGCCCAATAACCCGACAATGCGACAGCGCTCAGACACAATCCACTGCCACAGTTGCGCCAGTTCTGCCGCGCGCCCATAAAACACCGAGGTATCAACCGCATTGTCCCAATCCTGTTGGGGATCTGCTCGTCGGGTTTTTGCCGCTTCAGGTGATGAAACGGGAGATGTCAAGTCTGCCTTCGTTAATTCCAGTCCAAATGCTCCAAAGAGATACTCTAATGACTGGCGATCGACCCCCAGTTCGCGCTTGAAGATTCGAGCAAGGGTATTCAGGGAGAGTCCAGTGCGATCGCTGATATCTTCCTGAGTAAAGTGCTTACCCCAAGTCTCGTCAGATTCCGCCTGCTGTTTTGCCGTCTGAAACTTCTGCCACCCCTGAGGTGATAAGATGACTCCTCGAACTCGCCCAGCAGCGGATCGACCCCGTCCAGATTTTGGCGCATTGGAATCCATAGACAAGCGAGGGCAACGTGAGGCTTCCCCTCAAGAATACCGCATTTTTCTTTCATGCCGAAGGGTTTGCTGATACAGGTGAATCGGCAAATTATGCCATTCTTACTGAAGCAGAGAGGCTTAAATTGCGTTTTAACTCAAAGAACTTGAGTGGTCTGCATGGAGCGATCGCTCGATTATGAAGCATAAGCAAATGTTGCTAATCAAAGTCGCCAATTCAAGCAGAAGCAATTTACTAATTTGAGGAAAGACTATGAGCAAGCTCACAGGTAAGGTAGCGGTCGTTACAGGCGCATCTAAGGGCATCGGTGCTGCGATCGCCAAGTCACTCGCCGTAGAAGGTGCAGCAGTCGTCGTCAACTACGCCTCTAGCAAATCTGGTGCAGACAAAACGGTCAGTGAGATCGTCGCAGCCGGTGGCAAGGCTATTGCCGTGGGTGGTGATGTCTCCAAGGCTGCTGAGGCACAGGGCATCATTGACGCAGCCATCAAGAACTACGGACATCTCGATATCCTCGTCAACAACTCTGGCGTCTACGAGTTCGCTCCGATCGAGGACATCACCGAAGACAAGTTCCATAAGATATTCAACATCAACGTACTCGGTCTTCTGCTCATGACGCAGGCAGCCGTCAAGCACCTCGGCGAAGGTGCCAGCATCATCAACATCGGCTCTGGTGTCAGCCGTATTACACCTCCAAACAGCACGATTTATACCGGCACCAAGGGCGCTGTTGATGCCATCACGGGTGTACTGGCAAGGGAACTCGGACCGAGGCAGATCCGCGTCAACTCTCTTAATCCCGGCATCGTCGAAACCGAGGGCACAAAAAGTGCTGGCTACATCGGCTCTGACTTCGAGAACGCATTCATTGCTCAGACACCGCTTGGTCGCGCGGGACGACCCGGAGACATTGCCTCCATTGCCGTTTTCTTGGCATCAGACGATGCTGGCTGGCTCACCGGCGAACAGCTGCTCGCTACCGGAGGCCAGCGCTAATCCATAGGGACTCCCACTCGACCGAGTACCTCATTCAACATACAGCTGCATCTGTGATTGAGTGAGGTCGGTTCCATTGTTATGCCGCGAGGCACTCTCAAGAGGTAACACATGAACAAGCTCAAGGGATCTCAACCCTTAGAAGTCCGCATTAACTCTATTTCTCAAACTGCCGTCAAGGAGGTTTTTTCATGAATACGCAGAATGATAAGCTGTTTCTAATCACAGGAGCGACCGGGAACACGGGTGACACGACGGTGCGCCTGCTGCTTCAACGGGGGCACCGTGTCCGTGCCTTCGTCCACCGTAGCGACGCACGTTCCGAGAGCCTGTCCGCAGCAGGGGCTGAGATCGTTGTCGGGGATCTTCTCGACTTCCACGCCGTCAGTTCTGCAATGCGAGGGGTCACGGGAGCGTATTTCTGCTACCCTATCAATCCCGGACTGCTCGACGCCACCGTCATCTTTGCCCAAGCAGCCAGCGAAGCTGGTGTCAAGGCAGTGGTGAATATGTCCCAAATATCTGCACGCCGCGAGGCGAATAGCGATGCCGCACGCCAGCACTGGCTTGGCGAACGCCTGTTGGATCGAACCGCTATGCAGACGGTACACCTGCGACCGACGTTCTTCGCCGAATGGTTGACATGGTACTGGAATTACCCTGGTGACGAGGGTGTTCTGCGACTTCCTCTCGGAAATGGTCGCCACGCACCGATCGCTGGAAAAGACCAGTCCTACGTCATCGCCGCCATTCTGGAAAACCCGGAACCGCACGATCGCCAGATATACCCACTCTACGGCCCGGTCGAGATGGACTACTACGAGATCGCGTCGGCGATCTCACAGACACTCGGCATTCCCGTGCGGTATGAACCTATCGATGTTGCCACGTTCGCAGAAGCGTTGAAGGCAAAGCAATTTCCATCTCACCTCGTCCAGCACCTCAGCAATGTCGCAGTCGACTACCAAAACGGGATCTTCGCCGGAACCAACAACTTTATCGAGGTCATCGGCAACAAGACCCCGATGACTGTCGAGGACTACGTGAACGCCAACAAGGAAGCTTTCACCAACGATGGTCTCTACGCCATTACCTCGACCCCGGTTCATGCCCTTCCACATTTAAAAAGACTAATCGGGTGAAGGGGAATGGCACTAAGAAAACGTGAAACCTCGTCTGGGCTATCTTGTTGGGGGTAGGGTGTAGTGTTAATAAACATCATTCAAGCTCACGAGGTGAAACAGAGATTACTTATTCTTCATTCCCTACACCCCACACCCGATACCCTACACCCTAAAGCCTTTGTTGGTCATAAGTAATGAGTAAGGAGTAATGAGTGGCGAAGTTATTGTCCTTTTTTCTTACTCACTACTTATGAGATTCAAACTGAATTGTTTTCCCCATTTTGCGGCTTGGATAGCTACCGCAAACATTTTTCGCTCCGCCACCTACTCTCCTAACAGGTTCTGAACAACGGATTTTTTGCACAAACTTTTTTGTCGTCTCTCTTAAACAAAGGCGGCGACACCAGTCTTCAAACTCTTGGTCGCTGAACATACACAATAAACCGTTGTTTTCGGCAGGTTTATGCTGAATTTCTTCTAAGATGACTAAATGGTGGTGGTGGCGCTGCTGAGGCTGGTTGAGTCTACATCGGTGACGGTGATGCCAGGGTCGTTTTCGGTGTAAGCAAGGGCGGTGTTGGTGAGGATAATGACTGGGGCAACAGGTTCGGCAATTGTTAAAGTGGCACTGGGGTTAGCATTCAGCAACACTGAGACGTTGTTGCTGTTGTAGTTAGCGGCAGCCAAGTCTTGTTTGCCGTCGCCGTTGAAGTCTCCAACTGTTACTGAAAAGGGACTAGCAGGTGTTACCAGGAGTTCGTCGTCCCCAAGCGTTGGGATTCCAGACTCAGGAGATTCAGCAGTTGATTACCCTCGATCCACGTTCTCCTCTCATAGAGGGAAATTTGCGAACTGACAAGTCAGCGCCTACACAAGAATTGACTGACAACGCAAATCGGAACAATACAATCTGTGCGATCGCGCCTCAGAATCAAGACTGGCCTAATTCTGATTGGTTATGGCCAACCCCAGTGCTGGAATTCTCAGCCGTAGAACCGCTTTATGAACAAGCATTAGCTTTACAAACACAACTACGATTTACAGAAGCGATCGCTTTATACGAACAAATAATTAGCCAATATCCCCAATATGCTCCCGCTTGGTATCAGTTGGGGGTAATTATGAGCAATCAAGGACAAACTAACCAAGCTGTTCTGGCTTACCAACAGGCATTGACAATCAACCCGAAATATGCATAAGCATACAATAATTTGGGTATTGTGGAAGTAGCCCAGAACAATTTAGAAAAAGCGATCGCTTGTTTTGAGTCTGCAATTCTCAGCAACCCGAACTATGCTTTTGCTCACAACAATCTTGGTCTAGCTTGGCAAATGCAAGGTAAGCTATCAGCAGCAGCTAAGTTTCAGGAGGCTTTACAGAAAAATCCCGCATATCCAGAAGCTTATCTGAATCTGGGCATTGTCTTAGAGACGCAGGAGAATTTAGAAGGGGCGATCGCTTGTTATCGATCTGCTATTCGCCACAACCCAGACTATATTAAAGCATATAACCGTTTAGGGTCAGCACTGTTATCTTTGGTATCTTTGGCGATCGTGACTCAAGGTCAAGTAGATGAAGCCAGGGTAGTATTTTTAGCGAGAAGCTAGTTACTTTACCCCACAGTTATCAAGTCAACGATTATCAACAAGCGATCGCTTCCACTCCTGTGACTCGTTCTCAGTATGGTTTACCAGAGTCGGGTTTTGTCTTTTGCTGCTTCAATAACAATTATAAAATTGAACCGCAGATTTTCGATGTTTGGATGAGAATTCTCACCGCAGTTCCGGGTAGTGTGTTGTGGTTAACTGTCAAATTCTCTAATGCTGAGGATAATTTTAGAAGAGAAGCCCAAGCGCGAGGAATTAATAGCGATCGCTTAATTTTTGCCCAATATTCTCACATCAAAGCAGAACATTTAGCAAGACATCAATTAGCAGACTTATTTCTAGATACCCTTTATTATAATGCTCATACTACTGCTAATGATGCTTTATGGGCAGGTTTACCAGTCCTCAATTGTATAGGAAAAACCTTTGCTTCTCGTGTTGGGGCTAGTTTGCTGAAAGCAGTTGGTTTACCAGACTTAATCGCTAATTTCAACTTCACTCCTAACTCTTGGTTAGATAAATGCAGTATTATTTATGTCTATGTGTACTAGTAAAAGCTAAATTTTAATATTCCTATATAAAAGTATTAATCCTCAAGAATGATTTTGACAATACTCGATTATTTTACATTCACTAAATATTAATTAACTGCTAAATTCATTACACTAAAGCTTCTAGCAAAATCTGTATTAAATTTAGGTCAAATAATTGACTTATGAGATAGAAGCCTAACTACAGTTACAGCAGTTTGCAAGTAAATGAGGTAATACTTACTATGGACTAGTTCTTCAGGATAAGTAAGCAATTGCAATGCCTTAGAACTTATTGATTAAATTTTCTATAAGTTTTCCTAATTGTGGCTAATAGTAGCTATAACAATTTAATTCTTTAAATATTGACTAAATAATATGGTTCAGCCCCAAGAAGATGACATTTCTGTAGAAGCTAGTTCTCTTCCCCCTGTCCCCATTCAAGAAATCTCAGAGGATAGGGCATTAACAGAGACGGTACTTTTCCCAACTCCAAAACTGTTTCTAAAAATTCCTAAGCCAGAAATTCGCCAAAGTCTCAGGGCGTTAACTTATGAAAGTGTCTTTGCTGCGCTTCTTTATAGTATCATCGGCGGCGCATTGCTCAGTAATTTCTTGCTAGAGTTAGGTGCTGGTCCAGTCGAAATTGGTCTACTCGCGGCTATCCCTCAGATGGTGAATCTGCTTCAACCATTGGGAGCGTATTTGGTAAACCGAAGTACCAGCTTCCGTTGGTATTTCATGTGTATTTTCATCTCGTCGCGGCTGCTATGGTTGATTCTTCTACCAGCAATTTGGTTGGTTACTTCATCTCGTATTACTGGATACCAAGTAGTACAGTTGACATTGGCAATTCTCTTAGTGGCTAATATCATCGAAGCTTTTGGTCGTGCGCCTTGGCTTGGGTGGTCAGCGGTTTTAGTACCTCAGCGGTTGCGGGGGCGATATTTCGGCTTTCGTAATAGTATTCTTGGCTTGACTAACCTTGTTGGTGTGCCTCTGCTAGGTTTAGTAGTATCAGCTTGGCCTGGTGGAACCCTTCAAGGTTATGGCACAGTCTTGGTTCTAGGAATTATGCTAGGGTTAATCAGTGTGGGCTGTCAGTTCTGGATGACCGATATAAACCCGCACCTTTTAAAAGTTGCACATTCAGACACACCAAATCCACAGCCCCAAGGAATAGATTTTAGCTTATTTAAAGATGCTAATTTTTTGAAGTTTGTGCTTTATCTGAGCATCTGGTGCTTTGCTGTTAACGTCAGCGCTCCTTTCTTTAACCTTTATCTGCTGGATAACCTGGATATAGATATTAGTGTGGTAACGATTTATCACGGCTTAGGAACTGGTGCAAATATGCTAATGCTGCTTTTGTGGGGCAAACTGGCCGACCGGATTGGGAATCGCCCGCTACTACTATTAGTGGGAGTCTTAGTGGCGGTGACACCTCTGCTGTGGCTTTTTGTTGGAAGCGATCGCATTTCTTTTTGGATCTTGCTACCCTTGTTGCACATACTAGCTGGCGCAACGTGGGCAGCAATTGATTTGTGTACCAACAATTTGATGATGGGAATAGCACCGTTGGGTCATCAGTCGAGTTATTTTGCGATCGCAGGTGCAATTGCTGGTATCACTGGAGCAATGGGTATTACTGTCGGTAGCTTTCTAGCAACTCTCCCTGGTGTTGCGGGTTTACTGGGGTTGTTTGTTATCTCAGGCTTACTACGCATGGCTGCACTTCTACCCTTAGTTTTTGTTCATGAGCAACGCTCTATACCACTAGGCCAGCTAATGCGATTCTTATTCCCAATGAAGCAGTCAACTGATTTGATAGAAGTGGAATAATAATACCACTTGGAAAAAAGAATGCGACAAATAAACCATTTGTAGAGACGCGATGAATCGCGTCTCTACAAATGGATGTGTTGCAATCATTAATTGAATTGTCCAAACTTTATAATAAATAATCTATGTAATTGAATTAAACACAACTCAATCTATTAAATAAATAAAGAATTATAAATTAATAAGTTCCAATTTTTAATTTACTTAAAATTATCTTAAAGCTAGTAGTTGATGACTAAATTGTTGGAGTTGAGATTGAACCCAACTACCGCCATGAGCTATACATTCATGGCAGATATCTCCATAGCCTTCGCCTTTGTCATTGCATACAATTAATCTGGCTTCATGTGTCTGAAAACTTTGCTGGCAAATTAAACATATTTTGTTGATTTTGTCTGTATTGCATTCAATTTGAAATTTCATGTTTACTCACCTTTTTTAAGACCTTTAGATATAGATAAATTACATACATTGTTTATGATTTCTCTAAAGAATTTACATCTACAAAACAAACGCCAGATATCAACAGTAGCGCTGTTTAAGGGAGCCATTGTAATCCCTTATCCTGTAATTGCTGCTCGATCTTCTGCATTTCTTCTATACTTTCTCCAGTAACGATCGCATAAATTTCGGTATAGATTTTTCCATATTTAGCCTTCTCTAAAGCCGACAGGATAATCAAGTCTTTGCGATCTAGTTCTGGTTTTAAAGTCACTAAAATTGAATCTAACGTTCCTTCCATGCGGTAGTCACTGGAATATTTAGCTACTTCCTTTCCCAGTCCCAGTAGAGTATGACGCTGCAAACACAAAGGAGTCGAGCCATTGACTCGAAAATTGGCATCGATCGCATAAAATTGTCCGTCTCGATTTTCCAACACATCGAACCCAATCACGCCAAAATACCCCTGTTTGTGAGCATACTGACCAATGGCGGCAATCATCTCAAAGAACTTGCTCATGTCAGTGTTGCGGTAGTCAATCAGTCCGCCTAAATAGTTGCCTTCTGGAGTGACAAGTTGGCTGGTAGTACCGATGAGGGTTATCTCTCCTAACTTGTTGACATAGAACTGTACGCAGTAATTCTGCACCTCATTCTTGACGAACTCCGAGACGATAATCGTATCGAGCAACTTAATATCAAGATATTTCCTGATTTCTTCAAAACAGTAGTTCAAATCGCTGGGATTTTTGATGATATAAGTGCCTTCTCCTGAGAGTCCGTGCGACGTTTTAATTAAATAGGGGAATTCTGGTAATTCAATGTCTTCTAGATTACAGGTGTGCAAATTGTAGCTCTTATATTTTGGACATTGCACGCCCAGTTGGTCTAGTGTTACTTTGCTGAGTAAGCGGTAATGGGTGTCTGAATCAACAGCGTGTTTTTCAGGTTTTAGACGATCAAAGGGAAATAAAGTGATGAGTTTGTCAAAATGTTCGCCCTGGCTGAGGTCATCTAGATAAGTCGAACAATCCATCATCGACCGATTGGAGCGGCTGCCGAAATGCTCTTGCCAGTATTCAAGCAGCGACTTTGACGGTGGTATAATCACAATTCCTGGAATGCGATCGCCTAATACAGCCAGATTTTTCCAAGGTTCCTTCTGACAAATCTTGTCGAAGGAGGTTTTTGTGGCTTCACTACTGCCATCTTGAATAAAATATTTTTTCCGATTGGGATAAGCAGCCCAACTGGCAGTTGCAGGGTAATTTAAAATAAACCCATAAGATGCATCTGTGATATCTTCAGCAAACAAGTCAGAAAGAGAATTCCCTTGAAAGTATTGAAAGTTGTATTTTGAATTCATCTAGTCCTCCGAGAAACCGCATCTCTTTTGTGGATGCGGTTTTTTTTAAACGAGTCTCCTGAATTTCCAAATAATACCAGCTTGAAAAAATAAAGCTGTATATTTAAACTTGAAAACTCAGATGTAATTTGGCTTCATTAATTACGCATTACCTGAGCGTAGCCCATTCCGAATTGGTATGAGTTATTTCTTAGTAAAGACAGCCACCTTGTCTTGTCCTGCGGTCATATAAGCACAAGCCATGTGTGATGAGTTATACGCCCAGCCAACGCGTCCTTGACGGTCTATGAGGATGCACCCAGCTTCACCTTTAACCTTAGAAACCAAAGCGTCAATTGCCATCTGTGCGGCTTCATCTGGGTGTCTGTCTCCAGTTAAGAAATCGATCGCAGTTTTAGCCAAAACCACTGGGATAATTGACTCGCCATCACCTGTTGTTGAGCAACCGCCGATTTTATTATCAGCGTACAAGCCACAGCCAACAAGTGCAGTATCACCGACGCGACCTTGTTGCTGCTTGGTAGTGCCGCCAGTTGAAGTGCCAGCAGCTAGGATGCCGCTAGCATCCAAAGCCACACAACCTACAGTGTTGGGGCGATCGATTACTTCCCGATCTTCCTTCCACTGCTCCAACTGTTCCTCAGCTATTAAGTCTTCTTTTTTGCACATTTCAGCCCCGGAATCTATGGCGAAGCGTTCTCCACCCCGCGCTACTAGTAGTCTGGGTTTATCATCCATAATGTTCCGTGCAACCGAAATTGGATGACGGATGCCTTGAACTGCTGCGATCGCTCCCCAACTTAATGAGCCTTCCATAATCGCCGCGTCTAATTCCACCTCTCCATCACTATTGAGAGTTGCACCGAGGCTAGCGTTAAATGTCCGATCGGATTCCAGAACTCGAATCGCTGCTTCTACAGCTTCTGCGGCTGTACCTCCACTGATTAGCACTGCCCAACCAGCCTCTACTGCTGCTGTACAGCCTGCATTGTTGGCTGCAACCTTGTCGTCTGTGATGGTTTTTGCTCCACCGTGAACAATAATAGTCGGTGTCATATAATTCCTTCTTGTTTAGTATGAATTTTGTGGGACTGCAACTGCTTCAACTCTTTCGTCAATTAGTTGTAGCGATCGCATTTTTAAAGTCTCTAAACCCAAGTGCTGGGTTGCTGATATAAACACAGCTTGGGGATAATCTTGTTGAACTCTAGCCCAGGTTTCGCTATCTACTTTGTCAACCTTGTTAAAAGCAATCAAACTTTTTTCTGGAATCTCAGGCATTTCTTCGAGTATTTCCAGCACACTTGCAATATGACTTTCCCAAGCTGGATGGGACAAATCCACAATATGAATCATCGCATCAGCCTCAACTACTTCCTCCAATGTGGCGCGAAACGCATCCATCAGTGCTGGCGGGAGTTCGTGAATAAACCCTACAGTATCTGTGAGCAAAATCGAGCGGCGTTCTTGTGTTTCTGGTTTTGTAATGATTACTTTGCGGGTTGTTGGGTCGAGGGTAGCAAATAGTTGGTCTGCGGTGTAAACTTCTGCATTGGTTAACACATTCAGTAAAGTAGATTTACCAGCATTGGTATAGCCAATTAATGCCAAAACCGGAATTTCTTGCTGTTGTCGTTGTTGTCTAATGCGGGCGCGATGTGTTTGTAATTCGTTTACTTCCTGCTGTAACTGGTTTATTCGTCGTTGAATTGTTCGCCGTTCCGTTTCTAGTTTTGTTTCACCAGGGCCTCGCGTACCAATTCCCGCACCTAATCGAGACATTTCCTGTCCGCGACCGCGCAACCGAGGTAACATATATTCGAGTTGCGCCAGTTCTACTTGTAATTTACCCTCTTGAGTGCGAGCGCGTTGAGCGAAAATATCCAGAATTACTTCCGTACGGTCTACAACTCGGATGCCAATTTCCTGTTCTAAGTTGCGGGCTTGAGATGCAGAAATATCTCGGTCAAAAACGATTAGATTAGCTTTTAGTTTGTGAGCTAAAAGCGTGATTTCTTCAATTTTTCCCTTACCGACCACTGTTTGGGGATGGGCACGATCGCGCTTTTGCCGCATTGTATCCAGTACAATACCCTTAGCGCTTTCCACCAAACGCACTAGTTCTGCCAGCCCATCTTCAAACCGTTGGACAGATACATCTTCTGTCTGCACTCCCACCAGCAGCACCCTGTCTTGGTCAGAGACAACTTCTTGAGATAGGAATATTCCATCTCCAGCATCAACAATTTCTCTCTCCCATTCGTGAACTAGCTCATCAAATTCTTGTTCGGTTAAATCATCCAAACTTAGAGGAGGTGAAATTACCCAAGGGCTTTCTGAATCAGGGAAAAGGTAAGTTAGAAAAGCTTCTTTTACTTCACTATCAGTTGCGATTAATATAACAAGAGCATCTAAGCGCTGACGCATCATTGCAATTAACGATGCTTCATCAGGTGGTTCTGATTTAACTTGAGTAACAATACAACGGATTCCGCTCAAACGTTCTGCACTGCGGCGGGGTAATTCTTCAGGTGGAATTTGAGTTTGACTAGGTGTTCCGACAGCAATTCGGATAACTTGCCCACGCCGATTGATATAACAACAAATCGGGTGATGAATTTGTTGACTGATTGTAGCTAAGGCTTGAGCAAATTTTGGAGTAATAAATCTATCTGCTGGTTGATTTTGCTCATAAAGTTCTTGCAGTCGTTTAATCTGACTAGCTTTGATTCCCTGAACATTGCCATAAATTTTTTGCATAATAATTTTTAGGTTGTTTTCATCTCTGTATATTATTATTTTGATATTTTTAATTTTGATTTAATCTATCAATAGGAATAAGCAAATTGGCTGAATATTTCTGTTAAGATAAATCTTTTATAAAATCTCTTATAAAATGGTTTATAGCTCAATGAAGTATCGACCATGAAAGTAGAAATGTGTAAGTTTTGCTGTGGTTAAAGCAGACGCCACAGACAGATGAGGTGCACAGAAAAGAGAGAGAATAAAGATAAAGAAAATTTTCTTAACTAAACTGTATTGCTTAATAAAGTCTTACTATCATATTCAGAATCATTAAAGCGGTGACGGTATGAATTTTTATGAGCAAGGGACTTCCAAAAAATAAATTATTCAAAATTATTTGTACATTTGTAGGGGCGCACAGATGTGCCATAGGTCTCAACTTAACGTCAAAGCCAGCCTAGAGGCTGGAAACGAGATTTGAAAAGGCTTTCAGCTTAAGTTGACGCCAATGACAGATGTGCGCTCCTATAGTAAGATGTTTTTTTACTAGAAGTCCTAATTTACGTACAATTATTATTCATTAGCCACCGAGAACGCAAAAGTGCGATCGCTTCTTCTTTTTGTTTGGCTTCAACTTCAATCCACGGCGCTTGGTAGTAAACATTGGGCATATCGGTAATCAAGTCGCTGTGTTTTCTGTCATTGAAAGCTTGCTCGCCATTGGAAATATGGACTAATTGCCAATCGCGATTTTTCCAAGTTCCTCGCGCTGCGTAAAACATGGATGCTACACTCGGATGATCGTAGCTGTCCAAATTTTCGTGGCAAATATGGTGATGGGCATCAAATACCATTGGCACACTAGCTTGCTGACATACTGCTAAAATTTCATCGGCATTATAGGCGTATTCATCGTTTTCTAGAGTCAAGCGACTTTTGATGTTTTCTGGTAGTTCGGAAATTACTTTTACTAGTTGTTCAGCCCGTTGAGATTTGCCACCATGAATATTCATCAATGACCAAGGCGATCGCGGTAATCCCAGTAAGTCAAGTATACGTCCATGCCATGCTAAATTATTGATACTTGCCTGTACCACTTCGGGAGAATCAGAACTCAGCACTACATATTGATCTGGATGCAACACCATTCTTATGCTCAATGCATTTGCTCGTTCACCGATTTTTGCTAAATCAGCGCTCATTGTCTCTAATATATTTGCGCCGATTTCGTCTTCTAAGTCACTTAGGGGAAATAAAGCAGAAGACATCCGATAAAGCTGAATTTTATTCTGCTCACAAAAGGAGAGGGCGTCATGTAAGCGTTGTAAGTTATTGCGATACAATTCACTTAGGGCAATTTTGCGATCGCTAAGGGAAAGTTTTAAGTATCGGGTGCGTGTCATTGTCCGAAAACGCACTTGTTTGTCGGAAGTAATGCAAACTAACCCTAAATGGGGCAGTGTACTTTTTTGGCACTGCTGTGCATTAGGTAAATTTGAAAACTCGATTGTGGTCATTAATTAATATTAAACTATTATCTGTTTTAAGCCATTCTTTAATTTAAACAATTTTGACCACTGGCTTACGAGTACCTAAAGAACGATGTCTCTACCTATGTCGTTTTTGATGCCATTGCCAAGCATGGGCGATAATTTCGTTCAAATTAGGATACTCTGGATGCCAGCCCAATATTTTAGTTGCTTTGTCGCTGCTGCCAACTAAAATAGGAGGATCGCCTGGTCTGCGATCGCGTTCTTCTATTTTAATTTCTTTGCCTGTTATCTCTTTAGCAGTTTCTATCACTTCTCTGACTGAAAAACCGCTGCCATTTCCTAAATTAAAGACTTCACTTTCTCCACCTTTGAGCAGATATTCTAAACCTAAAATATGGGCTTGTGCTAAGTCAGTCACATGAATATAATCGCGGATACAAGTTCCGTCTGGGGTAGGGTAATCAGTGCCGAAAATCAAAATAGATTCGCGCTTACCAAAAGCAGTTAGTAGTACTAATGGTATGAGATGAGTTTCAGGTTCGTGGTCTTCACCCAACAACCCATTAGGGTCAGCACCTGCGGCGTTAAAGTAACGGAAACGTACAGACTTTAAATTGTAGGCTGCATCAAAATCAGATAGAATTCTTTCTACCATCCACTTGCTAGTAGCGTAAGGACTAATGGGATCTTGCGGATGGTCTTCGGTAAGAGGAACAAACTTTGGTACACCATAAAGAGCGCAAGTAGAAGAAAAGATAAATTTATTAACTGATGCAGCAATCATTGCTTCTAAAAGTGTCAGAGTGCCTGCAACATTATTTTGGTAATATTTGGCTGGGTCGGTGACAGATTCACCGACTGCGATATAAGCGGCAAAATGCATAACCGCAGTTATATTGTGAGTTGAAAATATCTCATCAAGAAGAGAGCGATCGCTCATATCTCCAACAATCAATTTTACCTGCAAAACTTCTTCTACAAGTTCTCGATGTCCGTTGGACAGATTATCTAAAACAATTACTTCATAACCTGCATTTTTCAGAGCTAATACAGCATGGGAGCCAATATATCCGGCTCCTCCTGTTACTAAAATAGTTGACATAATTGGCAATTGGAGATTGTAAACAATTTTGAATTTTGGATTTTAGATTTTGGATTTTAGATTGAAATCTAATCCAAAATCTAAAATCTAAAATTTTTTGTACTAATTTCTTTCTTCCAAGTAGCGAGAAATTGCACTGTCAAGGTTTGGCATTAATTCACCTCGATTGCTACCAAGAACGCTGTAAGCTGGGCGGGCAGCAATTAAACCGAGTTCTTGTGTTGGACGAGCAATTAGACTACTGACACTTACACCTGCTTTTTTCGCCGCTAATCGGGCTAAGTCAGACCAAGCTATAGCACTTTTGTTAGCCAAATGCCACAAACCTTTCTCACCATCAATCAGCAAATCAAGGCTGGTATGGACAAGATCGGGTACATAAGTAGGTGAAACGATCGCATCTTCGGCTGCGACAAAAGTATTACCAGCACTAAGTTGGCGTAGGGCGATCGTAACAAAGTTGTATTCATCCCACGGACCGAAAAATGCGCTGGTACGAATCACTAGCGATGCCGGATGAGCCTGCAATACTAGCTTTTCTGCCAAAACTTTGCTGCATCCATATATATTGAGGGGCGCAACAGTATCAGTTTCTACATAAGGATTTGACTCAGCACCATCGAATACCAAATCTGAAGAGAAAGTTACCAGCGCCACATTATGTTGAGCGCAAGCAGCAGCTAAAATTGCTGCCCCTTCAGCGTTTACCTTTAAACAAACATCGGGTTCGCGTTCGGCATCGTCCACCCGCACGTATCCCGCAGCGTTCACAACTGCCCACGGTTGCAACTCGGCAAGTACTTTATTGACGGAAGCAGGATTGGCAATGTCCATATCTTGTCGTCTTAGCAGGCAATATGAAATTCCTCGCACTTCACACAACCGAGCAAAAGCCTTGCCTAGTGTTCCTGTGGCTCCCACGATCGCTAGGGGACGATTGGAAGCAGGGGAGGAAAACGCGAGAGATGGGGGAGATATGCGACAACTGACGGCTGGGTATAATAGGCGCTCTTTTCGATGCCACCATCCTGGTGTATTTAGTAGTGGATGATTGGGTTTATGTCCAGTGGCTAAATCTCGCACCATTTTAGCGATCGCTGTCTGTCTAGGCTGTGGCGATCGCAAATCAAACACACCTGGCTCGTAGTATCCTGCGGAGCGAGTCACTAAACTATTCCAATCGTAGCTGCCCAAAAGTGCCCAAACAGTTACAGCGCGAACATCTGCGCCTTGGTCTCGTAATTCTTGCGCTGCATTCCACACTTCATTGAGCCAGCGTAGCTGTTCCTCACGGGTGCAACTCAGGTGAACTTCAGTGACAGCAAAGGGTAGTTTGTAGCGTTCCCATGTCTCTTTGAGCAATGTCCGCGGGCCTGCTAAACCCTCAGCACAGACTCGCACTGCCTCTACATCTGCATATTTGTCTCGGCCATTACCACCATGCGTCCAAGCTGGATAGGTTTCTAGGTTTTCATCTAAAAAGCGTTCGCTCGTCAGGTAATGGTTAATGCCGATAATATTAGGCGGACAGGTATATTGCAAAAATTCTTCAAGTTCAGACTCACTTACACCACAATCGCGCAAATAACCCCACATGGGATGAGTTGGGTTAATTCGACCGCATAATAAATCAAGACTCAACCAACGACGCTCGTTTTCTAGTTCTGCTTGATAAGCCAGCTTTGGCGTACTATGAGTTTTACCCAAATCCTCAGTTTGTACGAGTTGGGCATTGGGGTTGACTTCCCGGATTGCTTGCATCGAAAGAGCGATCGCTTTACACTCTCCTAATAAAGCACGGGCGAAAGTTAAATCGTCCTTTCCGTGAGGATACCAGTGACCGTACATCCCACTAAATCGTGCTGTTGTCAGTGGCTCGTTGATGGGTGTGTAATGTGTAACCCAAGGATAGCGTTCTGCAACCGCACGAGCAAACACCGCTAGTTTCTTAGGAAATTCTGGATCTACCAAGCTGGTATCACGCGGGCCACTGCCATGATGCACTAATCCCACAATTGGACAGATGCCGAGTTCGCGCAAACGCTCCAGCCGCTCATCTGTCCACGACCAATCAGCATTCTCTAAACCATTAGGTGCTATCCGCTCCCAAATAACTGGATAGCGGATGGCGTGTATACCTAGTTGGGCAAATAAATCTAGGTCATCCAAGCGGGTTGCATGACCATTGCGTTCTAACTGATCGAAATACTCTTCACCCACACGATTAACCGTACACTCTACACCAGCCCACACTTCTAGAGGAAGTTGTGCTTTGTTAATGTTGAGTGTCGAGTTGAAAGCAGAAATCATAATTTACAACTCAAGCTGATATTTTATTTAATGCGTTCTTTTCAACTTTTGTAGGGTGTGTTATGCCGAAGGCTAACGCACCATCTTAGATTTTCGGTGTGTTATACAGTAATACAGTTCAGTTAAGGCTAAAAACTAAGCACCGAATGGCACTAAGTTAAGCTGAAGGGTATGCAGCGTAAGAATTGCAGAGGAGCAGGAGGCCAGGGGCGCAGAGGAGAATTTCTAAATATCCGAACGCAATGCTTAAAACTTCTTCTTTCTCCCCTGCTCCTTTGCTCCTCTGCACCCCTGCTGCCTCAACGATTCTCCCTTTACAAGCGTGCCATTCAACTAAGCACCTTTGTTGCATTGCCCCGCACCTTTGTTGCATCGCCCCGCACCTTTGTTGCATCGCCCCGCACCTTTGTTGAATCGCCCCGCACCTTTGTTGCATTGCCCCGCACCTTTGTTGCATCGCCCCGCACCTTTGTTGCATCGTCCTGCATCTTTGTTGTATCGACCTACAAAAATTAACCCACCCTACGTTACGCAGCAACTTTAAAAGACTGTGTGTACACTGTAGCCCCTTATAAGGCAATACAGTTCAGTTAAGCTTTTTTCTCCCCCCCCTGCTCCCCCTGCCTCCCCTGCTCCCCTTCCAGGGCAGGGGCTGGGGGTTAGGTTTGAAAGAAAGTTGTGTACACGGACGGGGTGAATTAGGAATTATTTAAGCCTTAACCGCAATTTGCTTGTACACAGACAAAGCCTGAGCAACGCATTGATCCATGTTGTAGTACTTGTAGGTCGCTAATCGTCCTACAAAATAGATTCCTGGAGTTTCATCAGCCAGCACCTTATATTTCTTGTAAATTTCCTGATTTTCAGAACGCGGTACAGGATAATAAGGATCTCCCTCAGCTTGAGGAAACTCATAAACAATACTAGTTTTAGAGTGTTCCTGACCAGTCAAGTATTTAAACTCTGTCACACGAGTATAAAGCTGTTCATTAGGATAGTTAATGACTGGGGCTGATTGAAACACAGAGGTGTTATGCGTTTCATGCTTGAAATCAAGCGAACGATAGGGTAGTTTGCCGTAGCGATAATCAAAGTATTCGTCAACCGGCCCGGAGTATACCATCTCGCGGCAAGGTATAGCTTTTTGGATTTCCCGATAATCGGTGTTAAGCATTACCTTGATATTCGGGTGATTTAGCATATTGTCGAACATCCGGGTAAAGCCGTGGAGTGGCATTGCTTGGTAGCTATCGGTAAAATAGCGATCGTCACGATTAGTCCGGGTGGGAATTCTGGCAATTACTGATTTATCAAGTTCCGATGGGTCGAGTCCCCATTGCTTACGGGTATAATTACGGAAAAACTTTTCATACAGCACTCGACCAACTTTGCTGACCACCACATCTTCACTAGTGCGGATGTATTCTACGGGTTCAGCAAGGGATTTATAAAACTCTTCCACCTCAAATGAATTGAGATTCATCCCATACAGCTTGTTGATGGTGTCGAGGTTGATTGGAATCGGAACAAGTTGCCCGTCTACACTTGCAAGGACGCGATGTTCGTAAGACCGCCACTGAGTAAAGCGCGAGAGGTATTCAAAAACTTCGCGGGAGTTGGTGTGAAAGATGTGGGGGCCGTATTTGTGTACAAGAATACCATCATCGTTGTAATGATCGTAGGCATTGCCGCCTATGTGGTTGCGCTTGTCTACAACCAGCACTTTTTTACCTTGAGTTGCCAAACGTTCAGCAATGACGCTACCAGAAAAACCAGCGCCGACGACTAAGTAATCGAAAACAAACTCTCTGGTAATGATATTTGGTGCTTGTTTACCAGCCGCACCTGTGGAGTTAGCTTTGTCTTCACCATCACGGGCTGCGATCGCAGAGTCAATCAGCTTCATCATTGATGCCCAAGTACGATCCCAAGAAATCTTCTCTAAAAAGACATCTACTCGACTCAACCATTCTGAGGCTGGGGTGTCTTCTTGCATTGCTTGTTCTGCGGCAGTGACAAACTCAGAAATTGTGTCTGCAATTCGCACCAGCTTCGATTCTCCATAAGGGCGTACGACATCCCGAATTGAGGTGGATACTACAGGTCTACCTGCGGCAAGATACTCTGGAGTTTTGGTCGGGCTAATAAAGCGGGTTGACTCGTTACGCGCAAACGGCAACATTGCTAAGTCCCAGCCGGCTAAATATGCAGGTAGTTGTTTATAATCTCTGCCACCAAGATAATGGATATTTTCATGCTGTGGCAGACTTGCTGGATCGATTTTGACAACTGGCCCAATAATTACTAAATGCCAATCGGGGCGTGCTTCGGCAATACCTGCAAGCAATTCAAGATCCATCCGTTCATCAATTACGCCAAAGAATCCAAGGCGAGGATGAGGAATATGAGCTTGGTCTTCTGGTTCTTGAATATTTCTCGCCTGACCAAAGTGGGGGACATCTACACTGCTGGGAAAGGCATAAACGTTGGGGTGCTGGTTCACTTTACTTTCGTAAAGGCTTTGTCCCCCAGTAAATACTAAGTCTGCACGGTTGAATAGTTCGGCTTCGTAATTCTTTAAAGTGGGTGATGCTCCCTGGAATGCAGACAATTCATCCATGCAATCGTACACCACAGCTTGGGGTTGCAAGTGACGGGTAAACGCGATCGCCATTGGTGTGTAATACCAACAAATGTATTTGTTGATGTTCTGCTCTCTAAACAAACCATCGATTAATACTTGTAAATCTGCGTTGATTGTTTCTTCACTTAAACCTTGTGGTAGATGTGGCACGACCACAACTACTCCATTAGAATCTTCGTTTATATCTAACCTTGCCAAGGGTTCTTCAGAGAAAATTGGCTCCTCAATAAAGAACACTCGTTTTCCTTGAGCGCAGCGAGTTAGTAAATGTTGTGGTCTTTGATAGACGAAATTCCAACGCAAATGAGATAAACAAACTATATCAGGTGTGTCTTTAAAGGTTTCTGTTGATTGAACTTTTTTGTTAGACGAAGTTAAATTCAACCGTGATGTACCTGATGATTGGGTTTCAGCTAGCTGCGATCGCTTTGTTTTACGCTGCTTAGGTGAAATAATATTACCGACACCATTGTTTTTGACTTGAGATTTTTCACTTGCCATAGTTCGTCTCATTATTTAAATTATTAATTCTGATTAGCCAAACGCTAATACCTTTTCTTTGTAAGGCAGCACCAAGCTTACTTTCAGGCCAAAGTTTACAACACAGTTTGCTGCATTGCTCTATCGAATCGCTATAATCAATTCTTTGTTGTATTAATAAAATACTGTTTTATTTATGATTTACTCATCTACCCAAATAAATATTAAATTACTTTTTTATTAAGCCCTAAGTACTATCTTTTGCGGTATACAATAACAAAATATATGCACATATATGTTTTTTTGTCTGTTCGATTTCATACATAAATATTAAAATAATTAATAAAAGTATCAAATTTAATAAGTCTAGTTTCTTGATTACATTACTTAATTAGTCAGTGTAAAGTAGTTCTATGCTAATTAATGAACCTGACGCGATCGCTTCTAAGGGATTTTCAGGAAATAAATTATCCAAATAAAGGAACCACAGAGGCACAGAGAACACAGAGAGAAGAGAAATAGAGAAGATTTTTGTGTCAGTTTTGGAATATTAAGCAAGTTTAATTATACAGCATTTACGGCTGTTATGAGGTACAGTAGCAGCAACTAGCAAACCAGTTTCTTAAATGTTGAGGATTTATTAAATTGAGTGCAACTGAGA
>NZ_JBALDU010000014.1:0-37112 GCF_036917235.1 Nostoc sp. | reverse complement strand
CTCAGTTGCACTCAATTTAATAAATCCTCAACATTTAAGAAACTGGTTTGCTAGTTGCTGCTACTGTACCTCATAACAGCCGTAAATGCTGTATTACAAACACTAATACCAACCAGAGTGGATGCCTTCGACCATCTTTGGTTCTAAAATCTTCCACAAGCCGCAGTTGTTCAATCAGAGAACTACCCATAATTTTCCTCCCCTCAACACTTGCAATTTTACCTGTTTTAGGGAATGAATCAGCCCTGCTTAAAAAGGGGGGAAGCAGAATCAAAGTCCCCCTTTTTAAGGGGAGCCACTGCGGTCTTCTCCCAAGGGGAGACGCCAAGGGCGATAGCGCAGCGTTAGCGAGTCTGCGAGCGTCTGGGGTCTCCCCAAGTGGAGCAAGTGGCGTGGATTTAGGGGGATCTATAACGTTTTGCTACCGACAAGAGGACTTTTCAAACACCCTGTTAGGGGAAGTGATTATAATACGATTCCATTAAGGTTTTTTGATGAAAATTATAGATCGCAAAAATGTGAGAAATCATCACAAAGACACGATTCATCGCGTATTGTAGAGACGGCGATTCATCGCGTCTGTATTTTAAAGACAACGATTCATCGCATCTCTTGCTCTGGAAAAATTTCTTGAGTTAGAGATTTTTTAAATGCTAACGTCTACAAGGTGACACAGGATTTGGAGCGGTTTTTTTAACTATGAAGCATAGACACAAAGTAGCTTTTAGCTTAACATCGCTGATCGGTCTTAATTTAATCTCTAGCTTAGTCGCATTTGATGAGGCCATCGCTGCACCACCGAGAACCCCAGACAAAAGTGTAAATTGCGAAATTTTAGTTGTGGGTGGTGGACTTTCTGGTGTAGCCACAGCTTACGAGGGGTTGCTAGCAGGGCGAACAGTTTGTCTCACAGAAATTACTGACTGGCTGGGAGGACAAATTTCTGCTCAAGGGACATCTGCGTTAGATGAACGCCCAACTCAACGAGCTATGAAATTCTATTCTCGCGGCTACCTAGAATTGCGAAACCGCATTGGGCGTAAATACGGTAAGCTTAACCCCGGTGACTGCTGGGTAAGTGAATCGTGTTTTCTTCCCCGCGATGCTCACACTATTTTGACCCAGATGCTTAAAGATGCCGAAAAGCAGGGCAAAGGGAAGTTGCAATGGTTTCCCAACACAGTAATTAAAGATTTGGAAATCGCTGCTGATGGCAAAATAATTAATAGTGCGATCGCAATCCAACATCAACCACCAAAAGGCGCACCACCTCTCAATACTTTTACGTTATCTCAAAGTATTGAAGATTCTTATAGCTACGAAAACTCATCTCGATTTACCAAAACTATTGTCCGTTTCATCCCCAAACCAGTGAAAGAGGATGCTCCTAAATGGTATGTCGTAGACGCTAGCGAAACCGGAGAAATTATCGCCCTTGCTGATGTTCCTTACCGATTAGGTATTGATGCTCGTTCTTACCTAGAACCTTCTGCTTCCAGCGCCAATAATGACCCCTATTGCCCTCAAGGTTTTACCTACACCTTTGCAATGGAGTCCACCAAGGAACCGCAACCGCAGACAATGCCTGCATTTTATCCACAATATGCGCCATATTTCAGCTATGAATTAACGCGACTGGCTAACTTTGATTTAGTTTTTACCTATCGTCGCATTTGGAGTCCAAAGAAAGGGAAAGCAGAAAAATTTGGCGGTGTAAGTTTTGATGCGCCTACACCAGGCGATATCTCTATGCAAAACTGGACTTGGGGTAACGACTACCGCCCCGGAACAGCCCAGGATAACTTAATTTATACTCGCCAACAATTACAAGCTACCGGACAGTTAGAGCCAGGGGGTTGGATGGGAGGACTGCGGACAGAAACCCTGCGCGGTGCTGAGGAAAATGCTTTATCTTTCTATTACTGGTTGGTAGCTGGAACTACAGATTCTCAATTAGGGGATGGTGTCAAGAAGCAACAACCTAATAACCGCTTTGTTTCCGGTTTAAATTCGCCAATGGGGACAGTGCATGGTTTATCAAAATATCCCTATATGCGAGAAGGACGGCGGATCATTGGCCGCCCCAGTTGGGGACAAGCCGAAGGCTTTGGTATTGGGGAAATTGATATTTCCCGCCGAGATTATAACGATGAGTATTACTCAAAGACTCTGCCAGCAGATATGTATCGTCGCCTACGAGCAGCAGTTGCAGGTTTAGAAGCAATATCAGTAATTGACGGTAAAGTTCCACCAGACAAAGCAATGCGACGGACTCGTTCTACCATCTTCCCCGATGCTGTGGGTATTGGTCACTACGCCATAGATTTCCATCCTTGCATGGTAAATAGTCCCCCATCAGCCCCCGGTAACACAGAACGTCCAGGCGAAAGACGTGGTGCAGGTCAAGCTTATCCCTTCCAAATTGCTCTGAGGGCGATGATTCCCCAGAAAATCGACAATTTACTTGTAGGTGGCAAAAGCATTGCGACTAGTCATATTGCTGCTGCTGCCTATCGGGTACACTCCTTTGAATGGTCATCAGGCGCAGCTGCGGGAACTTTGGCCAGTTTTGCACTCAAAAATGCGATCGCACCTTACCAACTAGTTGATGATTTACCTAAACAAGAGCCACAACTAGAAGCACTCAAACGGCTTTTGCAACAAAATGGCAACCCTACCGCTTTCCCAGATACATCTATTTTTAACGAAAACTGGGATAATTGGAAATAGATTGTCATTGGTCATTGGTCATTTGTCATTTGTACTGAGCGACTCGTGCCGAGCATCTCGACTTACTTCGGCTGCGCTCAGTACAAGTCGCTCGATAGAGCCGGAGCCGAGGTAAGCCGCTGGCGCAGCCTCTCTGTAGAGAAGTATTGGTCATTGGTTATTTGCTAAGGACAAAAGACTAATGACCAATGACCAATGACCAATGACTAATGACAATAGACTAAACTAATTACTTATAGTGTAGTTTTGTAAAATTATCTTGACCAATTGTTTTATGGTTATGACACTTTCAGCAGATGTTTACGGGATGTCCACAGCACCAACTATAGCTCCTGAACGGTCTAATCAAGTTACCCGTAAAACTTATCCAAATTACAAAGTAATTGTATTAAACGATGATTTTAATACATTCCAACACGTGTCTGAATGTTTGATGAAATATATTCCGGGAATGAGTGGCGATCGCGCGTGGGATCTGACTAATCAGGTACACTATGAAGGTCAAGCGATCGTCTGGGTCGGGCCCCAAGAACCTGCGGAACTCTATCACCAGCAGCTGCGCCGAGCAGGTTTGACAATGGCACCTCTAGAAGCAGCTTAATTATTATGGGCAAACCCTCCGTAGATCCTCTCCGCACGGCTTCTCTACGAGACGCTACGCGAACACAAAAAGCTGCCAGACTGGTTTGGAATCACTCAACACACCTTTCTGGTCTTATCCCCATTTTAGAACGTCTTTGTCAGCAAGATGGCATCCAAACTGTGACGCCGGGAGTAATTGGGCGATCGAAGGGTCATTGTCCAAAAATGCAACTACGCGTCTCAGTACCCATTCGCGGCGGCTATAAAGTGATTGCACGGCAGGGTAAAACGGTACAAGAGGTCTTTATTTTAACAACTTTGCCCCAGGATCAACTAGAAGCTGCATTAGCGATCGCCATGAGATGTTAATTGCATACTCCATGCCCAATCCCCAATCACTATTCCTCAACCCGATGCACTGCAAATTTGTGTAGCGGTAGACTAACAATACAAGAAAAAGTTAAGAAATATGACAGAGCCGTAGTTATTTTCAAAGTCATGACTACAGATTCCCAGCCAGGTAAAACTATTTTTTCGATGCCAAAAGCTACACAGTAAACTAGCCAGTAACTAAAGCTCATTCTAAACAGAATTCGCTCTGTTTCTTCCATCTCATTTGTTTGCTGCTTACAATCCCACAGTAACAACAGTCCAATAATGCAAGCGACAAAGGAAACAGCAACTACAGATTCGTGACAAAATATATTTAACGAATGCATTTGTGTTTATTCCCACATTTTTTCAGTTGAAACTCAGTCTAAAGGAATATTCCTTGCGGAGCTACAAATTATTTACAAACCTCAATAGATTGAAGAGTGCTGAGTGAAAAATCTCACTTGCAACTCAGCACTCGTAACTCCATTAATCTGCAACACTAGTTGCCCAAATTGAAGCGTTTGCAACAATTGCTGCTTCATGTATAAGAAAGGTTTAAGTATTTCCGAGAAATGTATAAGCAATTGCTGCAAATGCTTAATACTTTGCAACAATTGTTCCTCCATGTATAAGAAGCGTTTAAGTATTTCCAAAAAATGTATAAGTAATTGCTGCAAATGTTTCATACTTTGCAACAATTGTTCCTCCATGTATAAGAAACGTTTAAATGATTGCAGCAATTGTTGCAATTAACTTATGAGTTAATCTTACTTAAAAAATCAAAATCTTTTAAGTAAGATTAACTGCCCTCATCCCCCAACCCCTTCTCCCAAATCGGGAGAAGGGGAGCCAATTTCAAAGTCCCTCTCCCAATTTGGGAGAGGGATTTAGGGTGAGGGCTTTTAATAAACATAATTTTGAGCCACTTTCCAATAACGCGAGAAGCGTTTCAAGTCAATATAGCCGTCATAGTCAAAAAATGGTTCTACCTCTGACACTTCCACTGCTATAGAACGCTCCATTTGATTACAGATATCATCAAATCGGGGACTGGGACTATTAGCTGTGACAACTAAATTGGCATCATGTTCTTGAGCGAAAGCTAAAATTTCTTGTGCTACATTGCCACGGCGAATAACAACAGGTAACTCTAGCAAACATTCGTAGATAAAAGTCAGACGTTTAAGACTCAATTGCCATTCTTCTATCAAAGCCTCATCCCAAACCCAGATAGCTGGGGCATCCGGGTATTTGTGTAATGCAGGATTATTTGGACTGAGGCAATCTCCATGTACCCAAACAATTGGTTTATTCATTTTTTACTTTTTACCTTTCTTTCCACGCTGCCAACTTTGGCTATTGGCTTGTTTGCTAAATTCACCTTTAGGAAAAAGTCGCTGTTCTAATTCTTCATAACTGCCTTCAAAATCACAATGACCGTAAAGGGGACATTTCTGGCAATAAATGCCTTCGGTGTAACGTTCTAAGTTCTCACGATTGAAAAAATACGGTTTTTGACTAAAAGTGCTAGCAACCCACTGCCATGACATATTATTACTAGCAGGATCTCCATCTAAAAGATGTTCGAGAAACCACTTGGCTCCTGCTTGCCAACGAATACGCCGCCAATGAATAATATAAGCCGCTAGCCACATTCGGGCGTGGTTATGTAGATAACCAGTTTCTCTCAAATCACGACTGAAACTGTCAATGCAAACCCTGCCTGTAGTTCCTTCTCTAATATCTTGCGGCAATTCGGGTACATATTCGCCCACAGTGTAACCAGTTTTGTAATCTTCCTGGTCTTTCCAGATTTCATTCCCTAACTTTATATACAACCGTTGCCAATAGTCGCGCCAACCTAACTCGTTAATTAGTTTGGTAGCATCGTTTTGTTGCTGTAGCCGTTCAAGGACATAATCTCGAATTTCTCGCAAACTCAAAACACCATAGCGGATGTAAGGTGAAAGACGCGTGACTGCACCTGTGAAGAAATTACGTGTTTGGGCGTAGCGAAGGGGATCGATTTTTTCCAGCGCTGTTTGTGCCGCTTTGCGTCCCCCTAGAGTTTCGCTGATGTGGCGATCGCGTTCTGCTGCACCTGGGAATTGTTCGCGCAGGTAGGCTACCAACTCATCGCGGTTGGTAAATTGGCGTTGCATATCTTTAGGCATTATCAGCAAATATGAATGGGTGCGTAGGCATAGCTCAATCTATGTACAATTGTAAAGCGATATCTAAGGGCGGGCTACGCCTACACAATTTCTCACACCCCCATTATGAGCAACATTCCCCAAATTGGACAACCAGCACCAGATTTCTCCACCCCTGACCAAAATGGCAATGCAATCACTCTCGACGACCTCAGCAGTCAATGGGTTGTCCTCTACTTCTACCCCAAAGATGACACCCCCGGTTGTACCACTGAAGCAAAAGATTTCACCGAGTTGTATCAAGACTTCAGCGCAGTGGGAGCGAAAATCTTAGGCGTAAGTCCAGATTTGGGGAAGTCTCATTGTAAATTTATCAGCAAACATAACTTGTCAATCACCCTTTTAAGTGACCCAGAACATCTTTTAATTGAAGCCTACGGCGCTTGGCGATTGAAAAAATTTATGGGCAAAGAATATATGGGTGTTGCTCGGTCAACTTTTCTAATTTCACCTGATAGAATTATTGTCTATACTTGGCCCAACGTAAAAACCAAAGGTCATGCTCAAGCAGTTTTGACTAAATTACGGGAATTAGCAGCCACGTAACGCGACTGGATGCTAGAAACTGCTAGGGTGATAATTAAAGTCAGAAACAAACATGATTCAAGTCATCCAAGCCAAAAATGTTACTCTTGCCTACTTAAAGAAAAAATTTGCTCTCTATAAATCTGAAGATGAGCAATTTTTTACAGAGTGGTTTGACTATATCCCTGAAATTTCCGAATTAGAAAAGCAATATTTAGACAGAGTTAAAAATAACTATCTTAACGTACTTGAAAATGCTCCTCTTTTAGAAGAAGCAGTAAAATTAGTAGTATTATCTCCGTTACTAGATTTAGCTGGTTTTTATCGTCCTCCTTTCTATATTGCTACTGAAGAAAGTGTAGAAATTAGTGAAAGTTTTATCATTGATAATGAAGTAAATACCGAAAATACTAAAGAAATTATTAAAGGTAAAATTGATGTTTTAGTTCTCCAAGATCAGCTATGGTTACTGATAATTGAATCTAAAAGGTCTAGTTTTTCCTTGGCAAAGGCGATTCCTCAAGCACTAACTTATATGCTGGCAAATCCTCAGCCTGAGCATCCTGCATATTCCTTGGTAATGAATGGAGAAGATTTCCAATTTATTAAGTTAATAAAACAAGATAAACTAATGTATGCTTTATCTGATAGATTCACTTTATATAGACGTGAGAATGAATTATATAAAATTTTGAATATATTAAAAAAAATAGGTCAAGTTTTAAATTAATTATCTTTGCTCTTTCTATCTAGTCGTATGTCAAATTTAATATATCTGACCAATTTACACTTTTGAAACGAGAAAGTGAACTGTATCAAGTTCTAAGCGTATTAAAAAACTTGAGTCAAAGTTTGAGTTAGTAATTATGTCTATTCGTCCTATATACCTTGATTGTCACGCTACTACACCCGTAGATGAACGAGTATTAGCAGCAATGATTCCCTACTTCACAGAAAAATTTGGCAACCCAGCAAGTATTAGTCATGTTTATGGTTGGGAAGCAGAAGCTGCTGTGAAGCAAACGCGAGAAATTTTAGCAGCAGCAATCAATGCCACACCAGAAGAAATTGTGTTTACGAGTGGTGCAACGGAAGCAAATAATTTAGCTATAAAAGGTGTTGCGGAAGCTTATTTTAAAAAAGGTCAGCATATTATTACTATTGCCACTGAACATAATGCAGTTCTCGATCCTTGTAATTATTTAAAAAGTCTTGGTTTTGAAATTACTATTCTTCCTGTCCAAAAAGATGGATTGATTGATTTAATTGAGTTAAAAAAAGCTTTACGTCCTGAGACGATTTTAGTATCAGTGATGGCTGCAAATAACGAAATTGGGGTGTTACAGCCTTTGGCAGAAATTGGGGAAATGTGCCGCGAACACCAAATTCTATTCCACACTGATGCAGCGCAAGCTATTGGTAAAATTCCCTTAGATGTGCAAGCGATGAAAATTGACTTGATGTCGCTAACAGCACATAAGGTATATGGGCCCAAAGGTATTGGAGCGCTATATGTCCGCAGACGCGATCCTAGAGTAAAACTGGCTCCCCAGCAGCACGGCGGCGGACATGAGCGGGGGATGCGTTCTGGTACATTGTATACACCGCAAATTGTCGGCTTTGGCAAAGCTGTAGAAATTGCTTTGGCTGAACAAGCGACAGAAACCCAACGTCTCACCCAATTAAGACAAAGATTATGGGAACAGCTTTCGCAAGTTGAAGGAATTCATCTCAACGGACATCCTCAAGAACGATTGGCGGGAAACTTAAGTATCAGTGTTGAGGGAGTGGATGGAGCCGCGCTTTTGCTAGGATTGCAGCCAGTAATGGCCATATCTTCTGGATCTGCTTGCTCGTCGGCATATACTGCACCTTCCCATGTTCTCACAGCATTGGGACACCCCCAACAGCTAGCTTATGCCTCGGTGCGCTTTGGTATTGGACGCTTTAATACCCAAGAAGAGATTGATATTGTGGCGAAAAATGCGATCGCTACCATTCAAAGTTTACAAAATAAACGGTAAACATAAAAGTCAGCAAAGCCTCTTTTTTGGGTAATCGTATATTTAGGAAGAGATATTATCCGTGCGATTGTCCATATCAAAAACATTAAATTCAATTCCTTCTAACTTCAGCCTTAAAGCCTCTAATAAGAGGTTTACCCTTTCTTCGATAAAAATGGTTAGGGCATTTTCAGGAAGTGCATCGGCTCTTGACCATTCAAGAATCATCGTCGGTATAAGATGAGAACTTAACACTGTTTCTAAATCAGGCTCGTCATATTCTTTGAGATAATCTAATGGATTTTTATCGCTAATTTGCAAATTAGTAATTTGAGACAAATAGGCAATATTCATCAAGCTGTCACATTCTATTTGGCTAGCAATGCCACTTTGCTTAATAAAATTAACTGGAAATATATGATGTAAATTAGGCTTATCTGTTAGCAAATAATAAACATTAGATAAAACATCTCTATGAGGTTTTGCCCAATCTTGCGGCTTGTGGTTTGCATAAAGTGATAGTATTGCTCTGGATAAGCGACCTCTATAACTGTAGAAAGATTTTCTTATCGAATTCTTATCAATATCAAATTTATTGAATGAGTAAGTACTATTAGCCTTTTGTTGATTAACAAAGTATATATGTTCCCAGAGGTGAGTAGTGTTTGTTAGTAAGTCTGCATTATGAAAACTATAATACCAAAAGTATTTATTTAAAAAACTATAATCTGGTTTCTCATTCCGATAAAAGTATGCTGTGATAGTCAGGTATAAATATCGGTAAGGGATTAATCTTCCACCTTTAATATGCAAAATATTATCAAAGAAATCAAAAGTTTTAGCAATGGCTATTTTAAAATTAGACCATACAGCTTCAATATGTTCTGTTTTTAGCTTATTAAGATACATATCAGTAATATTTTGTATCCCAGCTTCGGGAAATTCAAGTTTTACCACTACAGCTAGCATCTGTAGCAGTGTCCAATTATCAATATTGGCATATTGACTACCAGAAATAGTTGTTTTAAATTTATCAAATAATTCCCTAAGATAGAACCCAGAGATATTATTTGTCTTATTTTCGGAGCGAAAGGTCTTAGCAACTACAATATCAAAGATATCCAAGGGTTTACCAGCTTGATTAATCCGCTCAAATATTTGACACACTTCTGCAACTTCAATACCTCTTAACTCAATAAAGGAAATTTTGTAATTAGCAAAAACATCTTTAATTCTCCTCAATTGTTGTATGTAAGGATGATCGTACTCTCCATTAACACTCGTATAAATACTTTTTTCTATTTCGCCATAGTTTTTTATAATATCTAGTAAACTGACAATTAGTTTATCTTGATAACGTTTTTTTCTACCAGTATTTGCTTTAAGTTGACTATCTTTATCATCTATTTCGTCCCAAAACAAGAACCTTTTTGCATAGCTTGTGTCATCAGTCGCATCAGTAAGTTCAATAGTCAAATCTATATATAGTGTTGGATCAAAATTTTCATGATTAGCAATTTTACCCCCATGTACTGAAGTTAATAGAGAAGTTGTTCTTTGTTGCCCATCTAAAATGTATTGGTATTCATGAGAGTGAAAATTATCGGCAAATTTTATACCACCTATTTCCCTATGACTTTCTAGCTTGGTATTAGTTTTCCAAATTAGAATACTTCCTAAAGGGTAAAACTTATAAATACTATCCCAAAGTTTTTTAACATTCTCTTTATCCCAAACAACATTTCTTTGAAAGGTTGGAATTTGATACTTATTTGATAGAAGATTTTCTAAATAGAGAGCAATACTCTGAGCATCCGGCTTAATGCGTTCAGTAGATGTAAACATTGAAATATCCTTACCTAACTTTGAGTAAATATCAAGATTGGTGTGTGAATTTTACTTGTTTTAGTAAAATTCCATACAAGGGTAACTGATATTTAATTAAGTGGCAACTCAGATTTTAGCAAACCTCTGCAACCTTTCTTCCATACCAACGTTACCCTGTAAGCCGCCTGTGTGTACTAGCAACAAGCGATCGCCTCTACAAAAAAATCCCTGCTGTAGTAAATCCATCACTCCGTAAAACATTTTGGCGGTATATACGTAATCGAGGGGTACGCCATGTTCCTGTGTGAACTGTTGGCTGAACAGTAGTAACTCATCGTTCACCTTTGCATAGCCGCCGAAATGATAATCACATACCAATTCCCAGGAAGCGGGAGAATTATATGGTGTGGGTAAATTAGAGGCGAGGTAATTTGTCAATAAACTTTCGATTTCTTGTGCAAGAAATGCGCCATTTTTTAATACGGGAAAAGCGATCGCTCTTTGTCCTTCATGCAACGATAGCGCAATCCCCGCTAGTGTGGTGGCTGTACCGCAGGCTACGCATATATGATTAAATGCGGGACGATCAATTATCTCTATACAGCCGCGCACACCATTTAAATTACTCCCACCTTCGGGAATGATAAACACCTCACCAAAACTTTGTCGCAGATATTCCTCTAACGCTGGTGTGTTGCGCTGTCGATACATTTCGCGGTTTAGATACACAAGCTGCATACCCTGTTGTACAGCAAAACTCAGCGTTGCGTTTAATGGTAGCCTCTCCTCTCCACGAATTACGCCGATGGTGCGAAAACCGAAAAGATTACCAGCCGCCGCAGTTGCATAGATGTGATTGGAATAAGCGCCGCCAAAGGTTAGCAGTGTTGTGAAATTTTTCTCTTTGGCCTCTAAAAGATTATATTTCAGCTTAAACCACTTATTGCCGTTAACCCACGGGTGCATGAGATCCAGGCGCAGGACATATAGTTCAACACCAGCGTGACGGGCGATTTCGCTGTTGATTTGTTGTAGAGGAGGAGTAATAAAGGTTAACGACATCTGTCAAGATTCTAACTTAGAATTTGCATTTTCTCACGTTCATTATCGAATATAAAAGTAATGATAAACATTGAGTAATTCAATGGTAAATCAAGCTAAATGATAAATAAATCTTTCTGATGATTAGCTTTAGAAATTGGCATTTTACTAATTGAGTGTTTCAGGTAAATATAAGAAACATAACACTCGCTCCAGATAATATTCTTTTGGAGAAAAGAAATGGTTGCACTCACACAGCTTACTCAAGTTATTTCCAATCCTGGACGTTTGACGATTGAAACTGTTGAAATTGCTCCTCAAACGACAGCTATCCGTTGTCTCGATTGGGATAGAGAACGTTTTGATATCGAGTTTGGTTTACGGAATGGTACAACCTATAATTCTTTTTTAATTCAAGGCGAAAAAATTGCCTTAGTTGACACATCTCACCGCAAGTTTGAGCAATTATATCTTGAGGTAGTGACGGGATTAATCGATCCAACTAAGATAGATTACTTGATTATTAGCCACACTGAACCAGACCACAGTGGCTTAGTGAAAGATATTTTGCAATTAGCTCCTTCCATTACTGTTGTTGGTGCAAAGGTAGCTATTCAATTTTTAGAAAATATGGTTCACCAGCCTTTTAAATCAATGCAGGTGAAAAGTGGAGAGCGCTTAGATTTAGGCAACGGACACGAATTAGAATTTATTTCTGCACCTAACTTACACTGGCCTGACACAATTTTGACCTATGACCATAAAACTTCCACTCTCTACACTTGCGATGTGTTTGGGATGCACTACTGTGATGACCACACTTATGATGAAAATATTACCTTACTTGAGGAGGATTTTAAATATTACTATGATTGTCTCATGGGGCCTAATGCCCGGTCTGTCTTGGCAGCTTTAAAGCGGATTGAAAAGTTAGAAATAGCAACAGTTGCTACAGGACATGGCCCTTTATTACAAAACTATATTTCCGAATGGTTGGGACGGTATCAAAACTGGAGTTTAGAACAAGCAAAAACAGAGACTTTAGTGGCTCTATTTTATGTTGAAGATTACGGGCATAGCGAGCATTTAGTCCGTAATATTGCACATGGATGCGCGAAAACAGGCGTGGCAATAGAATTAGTAGACTTCAATAGTACCGAGCCTCAAGAAGTTCGAGAATTAGTTGCACAAGCCTCTGGTTTAATAATTGCCATGCCAGCCCAATCTTCGGTAATGGCTCAAGCGGCTTTAAGCACTATTTTAGCTGCTGTTCATAAGAAACAAGCAATTGGTTTATTAGAGTCGGGAGGAGGAGAAGATGAACCAATTTACCCGTTACGCAATAAGTTTCAAGAATTGGGATTAACTGAAGCTTTTCCACCTATTTTAGTTAAGGAAATTCCTACCCAAGCAACGGAACAACTTTGTGATGAAGCGGGGACAGATATGGGTCAATGGTTAACCCGCGATCGCACCATTAAACAAATCAAATCTATCAATACTGAGCTAGAAAAAGCTCTAGGGCGTATTACCACAGGATTGTACATCATCACTGCCAAAAAAGGAGAAATTCAGAGTGCAATGCTGGCTTCGTGGGTGACACAAGCCAGTCTTGAGCCTTTAGGAGTAGCGATCGCAGTATCCAAAGATCGGGCAATTGAATCATTGATGCACGTTGGCGATCGCTTTGTTTTAAACGTTTTAGAAGAAGGCAAATATCAAGGATTAATGAAACATTTCCTCAAGCGTTTTGCTCCTGGTGCAGACCGATTTGCGGGAGTGAAAACATATCCAGCTAAAAATGAATCGCCCGTTTTAGCTGACGCTCTAGCTTACATGGAATGTGAAATTACTAGCCGTATGGATTGTGGAGATCATTGGGTAATTTATAGCACAGTCCAAACTGGAAGAGTCGCCAAACTAAATGCACTTACTGCCGCCCATCACCGCAAAATTGGCAATCATTACTAAATTTGTCATTGGTCATTCTCCTTGTCCCCTTGCCTCCCTTATTTGCCCTGCTTACCACAGACGCGATTCATCGCGTCTCCCAAAAAACTATGTATAAATCTGTTGAAGATACCCAGATTAGTATGTATGAAATCAATCGTGGGCGTGTTGTACGAACCTTGGAATTTATCCAAGATGTGATTGTGATTTCTTTGTGTATCGGTTTATTTAGCTTCATGGTACTTCAGGTGAGAGATATGTTTCTCTCCTTACTTCCACCTCTAGATTTCCATGCTGTTACTGCCGATATTCTCTTTTTACTTATCTTAGTTGAGTTATTCCGACTGCTGATTATTTACCTACAAGAACATCGAGTATCTATTGGGGTAGCTGTTGAAGTTTCCATCGTTTCCGCTTTGCGAGAAGTCATTGTTAAAGGTGTTCTAGAAACAAGTTGGAGTCAAGTTTTAGCAACTTGTGCCTTTTTATTAGTGCTGGGAATACTACTGTTTCTCAGAGTTTGGCTACCCCCGACCTTTGAAGGTATCGACCCGGAACAAGAAGCATCTAAACGCTATAGAAATAGAGCTAAGTCTGAATTAACACAAACCAATGGCCATTAAGGGAAAGCAGGGAAGCAGGGGGCAAGGGAGAGAATAAAAATTACCTCTTCTCTTTCCCCTCTGCTCCCTGCTCCCTGCCCCTCTGCCTCTTGTGCCCCATGCCCAATTCCCATATTAAGAGAGATTATTATGTCTGTTGCAACATTAACGCCCAACCATAGCAGAGATGTACAAGTTGCTGAAATTGGTAAAGATACTCTGATTTTACGATCGCGGACTTGGGACAGATTAAAATTTGAGGTGGAATATTCCCGCCAACGGGGAACTACAGCGAATTCTTATCTGATTCAAGCTGATAAAAAGGCTTTAATTGACCCTCCCGGCGAATCTTTTACCGAAATTTACCTTGAGCAACTAGCACAACATCTAGATTTCATCTCCCTCGATTACATTGTTCTCAGTCATGTCAACCCGAACCGCAGAGCAACCTTGCGAGTATTGCTCTCTCTGGTTCCTCAAGCCACTCTCATTTGTTCTCGCCCCGCCGCCAATGCTCTCAAAACAGCTTTTCCCGAATTTGAATCACCTATTCAAGCGATGCGATCGCAGGATACTCTAAATTTAGGACAAGGACATCTTTTATCATTTATCTCTGTACCGACTCCCCGGTGGGCGGATGGACTTTGTACCTACGATTCAGCTACAAAAATTCTTTACACAGACAAACTTTTCGGCGCTCATATTTGCGAAGATACTTTGTTTGATGAAGATTGGAAGGGTTTAGATGCGGAACGTCGTTACTATTTTGAATGTCTCCATGCACCCCAAGCGAAACAAGTTGAAGTAGCCTTAGATAAAATATCGCTTTTGGGAGCCAGATGTTATGCCCCAGCACACGGGCCAGTTGTTCGTTATAGCCTCAGCCGTTTTACTTATGATTACCGTCAATGGTGCCAAGGGCAAAAATCTCAAGAATTGAGTGTCGCTTTGCTCTATGCTTCTGCTTATGGAAATACAGCAATTATGGCGAATGCGATCGCTCAAGGTTTAATCCAAAATGGAGTTAATGTAGAATCAATCAACTGTGAACTAGCCGATTCTGCGGAGATTAACCGCATTGTAGAATCCTGTGATGGCTTGATTATTGGTTCACCCACATTAAGCGGCCATGCACCGACTCAAATTCAAACAGCTTTAGGAATCGTCCTCTCGGTGGCGGCTAAAACTAAGTTAGCAGGGGTGTTTGGTTCTTATGGCTGGAGTGGCGAGGCAATTGATTTAATCGAAAGCAAGCTCAAAGATGCTAATTATCAACTAGGATTTGAAACAATTCGGGTGCGTTTCAGTCCGACTCCTGAGATTCTTCAGCAGTGTCAAGAAGCTGGTGCTTTTTTTGCCCAAAACTTGAAGAAAACTAAAAAACTGCGGACTTCCCGCCACATTGTCACAGAAACCCATGTAGATCGTACCGAACAAGCGGTGGGGCGGATTGTTGGTTCTCTTTGTGTTGTGACAACTCGTGATGAAGAAACTCACAAAGGGGTTTTAACTTCTTGGGTATCTCAGGCAACTTTTAACCCGCCAGGAATTATGATTGCGATCGCTAACGAGCAAAATGCAGAGTTAATGCATCATCCCGGCGATAAATTTGTGCTGAATATCCTTAAAGAAGGAAGAAATGTCCGACGTTATTTTTCTCGTCATAGCACTTTGGGCGATAATCCCTTTGCAAATCTTGCCACAAAAACTGCTGATAATGGTTGTTTGATTTTGAATGAGGCATTAGCCTATTTAGAATGTACAGTGCAAAATCAACTTGAATGTGGCGATCGATGGTTAATTTATGCCGTCATCGATCGCGGCGAAGTGTTAGAAAATGATGGTGTCACGGCTTTGGAGCATCGAAAATCTGGCAGCTATTATTAATCTGACTTTTTATAGTATGTAGAAAACCTCTCTCTAAATCTCTCTTCTAAAAGGAGAGAGATTTTGAATTTTCCCCCTTCCCGCGTCGGTAAGGGGGTTAGGGGGTTAGGTTTTTCGTGGGCTTTCCTAAATAACGAATTTTTCCACGCACTCTTGGAAACGAAGGCGAGTACGTCGATTCTCCTATAAGACTAGGGTGTATACACAAGTCTTTTAAAGTTGCAATCTTATTGTTTCGCCTGACAATGCCATTGTTCCGGCTGACACTTAACTCATTATTGATTGCACGAACGAGCGGGTTATATATTTTAATATTATCAAAAATCTACTTCTTATAATATTTAATAATATTTTAATGTTATTTGTATATATTTCAAAAGTAAAAATTTGAAAAGTGTTTAGTTTTGTAAAAAATGTGAAGTACCACTTATCAAAACCATAGTGTATCTATAGACTTAAAGTAGTTTGAAAATTTCAAAAAGTAGTTTTTCAAGGAATAAAGTCCTTACTCATAGCTAAGTAATTGTTAAAATTTCAATTTTTAGCTTGATAAAAGCTGCAACTATCCTCAGCCGATGCATCGACTGAGATATTACTACTATGTGAATTCTGTACAAAGTAACTTTGTGCGGCATCAGTTCGCATATTTAATCGGCAAACTCTCAACAAAAAGAGTATTTAATTATTGAGAGATTGCTTTTGCTAATTAGCTTTAACTTGTGAATAATACAGTATTCACAACAAACAGTGGTGTTTTATTTTGTGTGTGAAAAATGGGTGTGAATTACTACAATTTAATGTGTACGAAAAGAGTCGGTTGGCTATGCCTACTTACTGCTTTTATTTCGCTGGGTGCATCTCCTGCAACTGCTCAACTAACTGCTGATAACTCTGTAAATAATTTTGAGAGCGCAGACAAAGAAAACAGTAGCAAGTTTTCAACTAATTCTAATTCTCTAGAATCGAATGCGATCGCTCAAGTAACCTCTGTATCTCAACTATCTGATGTTAAGACAACAGATTGGGCATTTCAAGCATTGCAATCGGTAGTGGAGCGTTACGGTTGCATTGTGGGATATCCTGACAGTACTTATAAAGGTAATCGTGCTTTAAGCCGTTATGAATTTGCTGCGGGATTAAATGCTTGCTTAGATAGAATCAACGAACTGATTGCTACTAGCACTGGTGACTTAGTTAAGAAAGAAGATTTAACTACTCTCTAAAAACTCCAAGAACAATTTGCATCTGAACTTGCAACATTGCGTGGTCGAGTAGATGCCTTAGAAACTCACACAGCTACCTTAGAGAAACAACAGTTTTCTACCACAACTAAACTTAATGGCGAAGCGATTTTTTCTTTGTCCACAGCGACAGGTGGAGAACCAGGCAGCCAAGATGCTAAATTAGCCTTCAATAATCGCGTCCGGCTCAATCTTACCAGCAGCTTCAACGGCAGTGATTTGTTGATTGTTGGACTTCAAGCTTACAACTTCAGATCGAGCGGTTCATTTTATGAAAGAGGAACCATTCAAGGCCAATTACTGCCGAATTCAAGTTCTTTTGGCGCAGGTTCAACTAAGTTAAGTTTTGAACCTCAATTTTCTGGCTTTAACCCCCAGACATTACAACCCGACGGCGGAGCAAATTCAGTTAGTCTTTACAAGCTAGCTTACGTCTTACCGTTGTCTCAGACATTCGTTGTCTTTGCTGGAACCAATGCAGAGATTACAGATGTTTTTCCTGCCATCACTCCTTACGCTAGCGATAGTCAAGGTGCAATCTCTCGATTTGCAGGTTACAACGCTGCTGTCAGAATTACAGGAGGTACTTCTGGTACGGGTTTACTAGCGGGTGCTGGTTTCTTGTGGAATCCTTCAAAACAAGTGGGACTCGGAGTTATCTATGGTAGTGGTTCGGCTCCGATATCAGAAGATCGCGGTCTTTTGAACACACCTTTGGGTGCAGGTGTCTTTAACGGTACACAAGCAATTGCTGCCCAACTAACCCTCAAACCAATCTCAACTATTGATATCGGCATCAACTATGCACACAGTTACCACACAATCAACATTCTAGGTACAGGCTTGGGTAGCGCTGATATTGCTTCTATTCGATTTACTCCCAATGCGGCACAACTGGCGAGGTTTGGTGGTGACGCTACACTAGCAACTCTTGATGAGCCAATCAATGTAAATTCTGTGGGTGCAACGGTAACGTGGCGGTTTGCACCGAAAACATCCCTGTCACTATCAGGTGCATTGCTTTTTGCTAATCTCTCGAATGTAGATGCCTCTACAACCTTTAGTAGCTGGTCGGCTGGGTTACATTTTAGAGATATTTTCCATGAAGGGAACACCGCCGCCGTCATTTTTGGACAGCCACTTTACCGAGAATCTGTAGCGGGAGTTGCTTCTCGTCCAGAAGACGCGACTCCCTATCATTTAGAAACATTTTATAACTATCGGGTCAGCGACAATATCTCCATTACCCCTGGTGTATATTTCATCTTTAGCCCTGAAGGGTTTAGTGCTAATGACACAGCAATTGTAGGCGCACTTCGCACTACTTTTACTTTCTAGAAGACTGGAGGCTGGGGATTGGAATCACATTGAAAATATTTTCAGCCTTGTCAAACATTATTGTTCGATGAGCTTGGTTAAAGCCGTCCGTCAACGTCACCGACGAACGGCTTCTCACTTTCTTGACACCTGGGCTGATGCCTTAACTTGACACCAACGACAGGATGCCCACCCTGATACTCTAACTTGCTACTGCTTCAGCAGGAGCTGCCTCAGCAGCAGTTATGGGTAAATAAACACTAACTTTTTTACGAGTTTTGCCCTTTCTCTCAAACATTACAACACCGTCGATTAAGGCAAACAAAGTGTCATCGCTACCAATACCGACGTTGTTACCAGGGTGAAATTTGGTACCGCGTTGACGCACGAGAATGTTTCCTGCACGTACAACTTGACCGCCATAACGTTTGACACCCAGACGTTGGGCATTAGAATCACGACCGTTGCGTGTACTACCTGTTCCTTTCTTATGAGCCATAATTTCCTCTTGTGTATCTACTTCTTTTATTATTCAGCAGCGGTTTCAACTTCTTCAGCAGCAGTGTTATCTACAACGGGGGTTTCCTTCTCCGGTTCTCCTTGGGCAGCAAACACTGCACCGTTAAAGGTGATGGAGTCAATCATAAGTCTGGTAATTTCCTGACGATGCCCCCGTTTTTTGCGGGTTTTCTTTTTCGGCTTCATTTTGTATACCAGGACTTTACGACCTCTGTAATGTCGCATTACAGTCCCTTCTACAGTCGCACCTGTTACTAATGGCTGTCCAATGGTGACTTCGCCATCGTGCTGCACGAGTAATACGGAATCTATTGTAACTTTTTCATCTGGTTCGATCGCCAGCAGTTCAATGTCGTAAAACCGCCCTGGCTCTACTCGTATTTGTTTGCCGCCAGTTTCAATAATCGCGTAGGTCATGGAATTGTCCTTGAGGTTGCCGTACAGGTAGCTGGTTTTTATCTCCTGTAGAGATGCTTTTGCCAGCCTTTGTAATATGTCTACCTGATCCGAGCAGGAATTAGACAGACAATCTAACATACTATTTTATTCATGGGCGTCAAGTCAAGCTATAGCAGGATTTTTTGCGTTTGGCATTGCTGTCTGGTCAACCTGAAGATGAAAAATCAGTTAATTACTCTGTGCGATCGCTCATTTTTCAAGAGTGGGGAGAAATTAGGCAATAGTCGTTATGAGCATCGCTCACCCGCACGAATGTAGAGTGTATTTACAAGAAATCAGAATTAATTATTGTTAGATAAAAATTACTACTATCTTAGGGCTGATTTTACAAAAACTTAACGTTAATATTAGTTTGAAACTTATATTTTTTTATCAAAATCAACACATTTTTCTTCTTTGTTTTAAGATGAAATATAAGGAATCTCATTTATAAATTCTTTACAAAAGTTAGTGAATCCTCAAAAGTTAAACTATCACATTCAAACCTGATATTTCAAACAGGAGATTGATTGTCATGACACAGCAAAATGCTGCGCGACTTTTTCAAGCTGTGAAACAAGATCAAGCATTACAGCAAAGACTCAAAGCAACAGCCGATCCAGAAGCCTTTATCAAAATTGCTCAAGAGCGTGGCTATGATTTCACCGCTAAAGAACTAGACAGTGAAATCAGCAAATTATCAGAAGAAGATTTAGCCGCCATCGTCAATCCAGGATGGGGGAATAGACGCCACATTTATCCTAGATAATTTCTCTTCTAGGAAACCGAAAGTATAGAAACAACTGATTGACAAGTTTTGCTCCTTAAGAGGATACTGTTGCATCATCTCCTTTACGGGTATTCTTGTTAAACACAAGGCTGAAATCCCTGATTTCCTAGAGAAGTCGGGGATCTTATTGTTTGCAAATGATTAAGTAGGGCTGTTATGTATTAATCGTCAGATGTCTTTATGCTGTGACAGTATCTACGGAATATCTGAAGAGAGTTAAAAATCCTTTCTCTACTCTCCATCTCGCCACCTGCTTAACTGATGAGTTAGGATGACTATATTTTAATCAGGTGATATGAAAAGAATAGAAGTTGAGCAAAGAACTATTTTAATTGGTTTGGCTGGTAGCCACGGCTATGGTTTAAATCGTCCTGATTCCGACTTTGATTATCGGGGAGTATTTATTGCACCCAAAAGGTACTATTTGGGATTTGATCGGATAGAACAAAAAGATACTGGTTGGGATGAGCCAGGAATATTTCCATTCGTTGATGGTAACAAAGACACGGTTATATATGAATTAAGAAAAATCCTCCAGTTATTAGCTGGCGCGAACCCCAATGTTTTAGAATTGCTCTGGTTAAATAACTATCCTTTTTTAAGCGCAGTCGGACAGCATTTAATCGATCGTAAACAATTATTTTTGAGCAAGAAGGTAAAACATACTTACACTGGTTATGCCTTTGCCCAAATCAAAAAGATGGAAACTCATCGGAAGTGGTTGTTAAAGCCACCGCAAAAAAAACCAATACCATCTGACTTCGCTATAGAAGACGAAGCACCTCTGAGCAAAGATGAGCTAAATGCTTTTCTGGAATATCTTTATAACTTAATCAGAGGACGGATTGAGTTTTTAGAAGAAGCGGAACAATTATATCAATTGCTGACAGCAGATATTGATTTTAAAGGAGTGTTAAAACAATATACTTTACCTGATGAAACTTTGGAATATACCCAAAAGTTAACCAATAGCCGTAAAGATTTTATCCGTCTGCTTCAGAAAAGCCAAAGCTATCAAATAGCTTTAAGAGAATGGAAGGCTTACTTATCTTGGCAGGAGAATAGAAATCCGGCTAGAGCAGAAATGGAAAGAAAGTCGGGTTTTGACCTCAAACATGGAATGCACTGCATTAGATTGTTACGCAGTGGAGTAGAAATATTGCGGCGAGGTGAAGTAATTGTAGATAGGAGAACATCTGGTGATTTTGAGGATTTAAAAGCTATTTTAAAAGGTGAGTATTCTTATGAGCAGGTGATGAAAATAGCAGAAGATTTGGTCGCCGAAATGGAAGTTGTTTGCGAACAATCTGCCCTACCTCATAAACCTGATTTGGAGCAAATTAATGATTTGTGTATGGAATTGGTGGAAATGCACGGATGGCATTAGCAGCCCATGTCTTGAGTGCTTTTAAACATTTTTGAGTAGCGGATGAGTTGCGTCCGCTCCATTTTTGATTCAGGCATAAATCATCAAAAATCTGGGCATTCGCCCTTGGTAGCTTCTGGGTGAACGTAATAGCGAAGTACCGTATTTACATCGTCTCCGATCCAGTAGGCAACTCTGTCGGGGGAGTTCCCAGCCGCGATCGCCCAAGTTGCAAAGGTGTGTCTGGTAGCGTAAGGGTTTAGGTAGGGAATTTTCTCCTGATTTGACAACTTCCTCACTACTCCGGTCTGATTTTTCCCGTCTCGGTTCCAAGCATGGCTTAACGCCGAACTAGTCATTGGACAGCCTCTTTTTGTTGAGAAGATACGGGAATCGCCTGATGCTGTTAGCTTCATCGATAGCAATAGTTCATGCAATTTGGCTCCGGCGCTGCACTGAAATATTCTGTTTTTACCGTTTTTTGTGCCTTTCTCTATCCCCAAAAGGTTTTTTGATCTAGAGATGCTGATCTGCAAGCAGTCTCCCGAAATATCTTTCCAGGTAAGAGCAAAGGCCTCTCCATGTCGGCAACCAGTCCAAAAGAGAAACTTTATGAGATTGCTGTAATGACTACATCGGTCATCAGACTCAAAAGCTTCGACTATTGCATCTCGCTGTTCAATGGTGAAAGCCCTACAATCATCGGTGTTATTCTTGATTTTCTTAATTTTTTTGAGGCTCTCAAACGGATTGGCTGCGATCATCCCTTCCTCTAAAGCCCAGCGACAACATTGGTCAAACCGCAGTAAATATTTTGAAGCCATAAACTGGCTTGTGTTCTCCATTAGCCAATTTCTGATTTTTGGCGCGTCTAAAAGTGAGCGCGATGGCAACCGGTCGATAGTTCTGCTTACTACTCTGTAAGTAGAGTAAATTGTGGTTGCCTCTATCTGCCTAGCCTGAAATTCTGTAAACATCTCCCACAACTCCCCCAAGTCGCCTTCACCTTTTGGGGGAAGGGAAATTAGGGGAGTTGCGATCGCACTAGGTCTAAACTGGTATCTCTCTAGGGTGGGGTCAAAGCGCCCCAGTGAAATATCTGTTTTTATAGCATCCCGGCGTAAACGCACAATATCTCGATTGCGTTTAAGGTCTTTTAACCCGGTAGATATTTGAAATTGCTTAGGAAAACCCCTGACCCGAAACCGCAGCAAGAGTTTGTCTGACCGTGGATCGGAGCTAATCCACTGGTCTTCATAAATCGTCGTCATATTCATCTGGAAAAAATTTGTTGCGAGGATAAATCAGGAAATCGCTCTCCCAAAATTCATCAGACTGAAGCTCTGGTAACGGTGTGTTCGAGTAATCATAAAAATAACCTCTTGAGTATTCATCCCCATCGGCAGGTATCTCAACTGCCGACATGAATTCCTCTCCTTCCTCGTATTTCGCAGCATCCATGAGCCAAGTGTTGAGCGCCTGATGAAATATATAATGGCAAGCGCAGCTAAAAGTAACTTCTTCGGTTAACTCCAGCGAATCAACTACCAGCAATCCTCCTTCTGGATGAGCGCGATAAGGAAGCTTTACCGGATCAAAAAAACCGGAATTCCAAACTTCTGTCTTGATAGCAATGAGATCGTATGCATTGACACCGTAGCCAACCCTGGGGAGCTCTACCAACAAATGACGCGAATGAGATTCCGGGAACCAGAAAGAGGCCGGAACAATGTGATAAGGTAATGGCCACGCCCTGGCTAACCTCTTGCAGTAGAGGCGATCACACTCAAAAAACTCACAGATTAAACCAATTGGGCATTCACTCATTTTTGTTCTAAGCCCAAAAGGTGTCTAAATTTAAATCTGCATGAACCTCAATGGAATGTTCTGCTTCATCTGCATCATAGCTATGCTCAATTTCACGGATTTGTAAGTTCCATACGGAATCACCATCGTGCTCTTCTGATATTCCGAAGGCTTTAGGTATTCCTGTTTTCCCTGTAATATCAAATTTATCGCCTTCTCGTGGCAATGCCTGTAACAAGACATTTTTGATGGTGTGTGGGTATTGTTCAATTTCTTCGGGCGGGAATATTTTTAATCTGACTTTAATCATTTTTTTCTTTGAAAATCCAAAATCTTAGGGGTTGAAAATTTTGTCTACAGTTGCCAGAAAGGTTATGGAATAGCAACTTTAGCCGTCTACAGCCGATTTTTTGGGGCTGAAAAATTGTAGACGCTGTAGACGGACTTGATAACCTCAACAGGTGAATTTAAGAGCGATCGCAACAGCGTTTAAAATCCCTTGCCATCACTCATTAATCCACCTGCAAAGCTTTGCCTACAGCCTGTAGACGGACTGTAGGCAAACTATAGACATTATTTTGACCACCTCCAGCCCAGGCGATCGCCATTTCCCTCTACTTCCCCCAATCCCCTATCAGCCATAGAAACGAAGAAAATCCTTATCTCATCTGGCTGCATACCATCGAATAGGCGTGTAGCCCGACTGAGCATTCCAGCCTTTAAAATCTCGCCTGGGTGCTGTTGACCCCAGTCAAGGATAAATTGCTCATACTCATTCATGGCTGACGGTTGAGATTGCACCTCCTCTTCTCCCCCGCCGGAGGTTTCTGGCTGCACCATGCTCCCTGCTCCCCAGTTGCTCAGGTCAAGTTCACAAGGACAGTCATCGACCATGAACCGCCTTTTGCCACCAGCTTTAAGCCATTGCTCTAGTTGAGGATCTTTGAGTTTGCTCCTGGCGTGGTCACACCCGAACTGCCCCAACCTCACCAACACAAAGCAGCTGTAGAGGGTGTCCTTGTCACCTTGCAAGCCGTAATTTTCAGCCGTGTCATTCTGGGCCAAAGCACAAATGAACTGTTTATACCTTCTCCCGCGCTTGGCGTGACGCTTGATCCACGGTGTAGCGTTATCACACTCGTCAACTAGGATTGGGAACTCCTCAGCGATTAGGAATCTTTCACGACCAGCGATCGCGTTATCTCCCCCCTCCCCGCGCAGTTCAACAAGTTCCTCCAATGCCTTGAGGTCGTTGCCCATTGCGGTGTCGATGGCTTTGAAGTTGCCTTTTCTGCCAATAACATCGGCTTGATCCAGCCAAGCCCAATCATCGGGTTTCGCGTCGCTGTCGTAGACGACAACTCGACCACCGATTTTGGAGGATAGATACTGGGTGAAGGTTGACTTCCCGTCGCCCGTGCCACCGACTAAAGCAACGTGTTTTTGTTTTTTCTGGATGTACTCAACTGGGTCGGTAATTAAATTCTCTGGTTTCCAATTAGCATCAACAGCGCCAACAGTTAGTGCTAGCTGTGCGGTTGTCTGTGTCTGGGTTCTAGCTAAAGCTTGGAAGTTAAGCCGCGATGCTCGGTCGATGTCACCAAGGGATTCTCTCAGCAGCTTGGCTGTTTGGCGATGCCTGCGACCGACTTCTAAAGTCCCAACAGATGCACCCAGTATCCACGGTTTATACTCTGGCTTTTGACTCGCTCCTAAAAATAACAGTCCACAGCCTAGAGTCAGGCTTCCCCAAAATGACCACTTGGCACAGGCGTACATCTGTAAGTGTTGATGTAACTGGGAAGGGTGTAAATCACTGCTCATATTCCCAGCAGCACCCCCACAGCAACTAGTCCAACCCGCAGTAGCAGAATATCTTTGACCTCTGGCACGGCTTGCCGTAGGTAAAGGGTGACAATTCCAGCGATCGCCAACACTCCCAAGACTCCCAGCCGGATAAATCCAGGGAAGGGTATACTCACCCAACAGCTACTTAATAAAGCGGGAATCGCTACCGTAGAAGCAAGGGTATAAGCTAAGTCTGGTAGATTGTCTGGCAGCGCGATCGCGTCTGCCCATCCCTTTTTAAATTCCCCCAGTTTAGATAACTGGGGACTGGGGATTGGGGAGTAGTGTCCGCTGCTGCTCGGAACCTCAACGACTATTTTTTGCTCATCTGCCATACTGCACCTCAATTTTGAAGTAGAAAGGGCGATTACTCTCCTGCTTGCACAGTGCTGCGATCGCAATTACTAGAGCCGCGATGGTACAAATTAGGATCATTACTTGATTCACCCCTGCCCTCCTAGCAATTTGTCAGCCGCGTCCAGTACTGTCTGCCTCTGTTCTGCGGTCAGCTTGTCGTTGCCGTCACAGGGAATAACTTCCATCTGTGTCCCGGCTCGGTAGAGGGCATTATTCTGCAAGTTTTCGTCATCTGTGGTTGTGGCTTGCTTTACATAACGCTGAACGTAGGATTTGTTGATGTCTTCTGTCATAATCTTGAATGTGTGGTTTTCATTGATGTGGCCGCATAACACGGGCGATCGCGCTTCTTGGAAAAATGCGATCGCCTTTAAAAATCGGTTTTACTTGCACTGGTCGAATTGAAGTTAGTCACAACCCAAACCTGTGTAGAGTTGCGGATCGATGGTTTGAACTCAATTGGCCGTCGGGTATCTAAACAGATGGCGCGGCCATCATTTAGCTTGACGTGCAAGTTCTTCCCGTTCTTGGAACGAGAGAAGAGTTGACCGACTTCAAGTAATGCCCAGGTAATCGGCGAGTTACCCACTACATAGTCGGCTTGATGGCTTTCATATCCCTCAGAGAGTGGGTCAATGGTTAAGTCCTTCCACTCCTTCTTGCGACCTTTACGGCTGTTAATGGGGCTTGGTCGTTGCCCGTTAAGTGGTTTGTCTGTGGTCTGTTGGTCGGTCATAGTGCGTTAGTAGTCGCTCAATAAAGTGGGTTAACTTTGGGCTTCAATCGCTTGCACAGAAATAGATTCAGCGTTTTCTCGTTCTAAATTCGCCGCGACAATCTCCTTTAATAAGCCGATCGCAATGTCGGCTGCTAGCTTTAGCTGATCCTGGTCACTGAGCAAGTCGCACAAGCTAACTGTGTTTTCAGGGATGTCGGCAAAGCCGCATTCGCTCCACTGATCCCAGACAGAGGTTTTTTCTCGCCAAGCAAGGAAGACTAAGGAAGCCAGCCCTGTTGTCTGCGAAAGGGTGAAAATAGACATCTCTCGTCGAATAGCGTCTGTTGTATCCATGAGTAAAATCTCCTTGAGATAATAAATCCACCTGTTTTTATGAAGGCGATCGCTTGCGAGTAGTGTTCGCCTTTTTTTCTTTGCACTGTTAACCCTGCGATCGCTACGACTTATGGGTTAATACAGTTGTCAATTAATACATTCAGCATGGATGAAAGCTAAGTACCGCTAACCCAGCGACGCTACGACTTATGGGTGAATGCAGTTGTCAGTTGTCCGTTGTCACTTTCCCCTAGCAGGTCTTTCATTTGCTCAGTGCTGGCAGGCTGCTATCTCTGTCTGTTTTGGGTCGGGAGTTACTTGTCAAAAATAGTTCTACCCTGGTACAACTATAAATAGTCTAATACTGCCAGGGTTAAATGTAAAGATAGTACAGGGGTAGAATAAAAATGTTGTACACGGGTAGAAAAGATGCGAAAACCACTGCATGGGCAGAGGAAAAAAGATTTGACATTAACTCTCTCGCCGGAAGGGGTAGAGAAACTGGAGGCGAAAGCCAAGGCATTGGGTGTCAGCAAGAGCGAATTAGTGGAACAGATGGCCAGAGATCAAATCTCCTCATTGACGGAGCAAGAACTTCTGGGGGAACAATTGACCACTTGATTGGTGAATACTCTGATCAGGTGGCGATTAAGGAACTAGAAAATCAACGCATCGAAGACGAGATATCTCGTCTAAAGTCAAAGATCGAAGAACTTAAATTATTAAAAGAGGAATTAAAAACCCCAGCAGACGCAAAAGTTTAAGCCGTCCTACCATTCGCAGGCAGGACGGCTTTTTCATGGATATGTCGCCTACTGCCATCAGCAGGTGACGCATCTGTGATTATTGGGTGTCTAATTGCGATCGGAGATCGTCCAGGGGTGACTGCGTTTTATCCTCTTCTAGAGTGGAATCTTTGAAAAAAGCCTCTGGCTTATCAGGGATGAATTCTAGCCGAAAACGGAATCGCCCCTTTTGCCAGCCTCCGCCTACTGTACGCAATATTTCACATGAGAGTCCTTGTTCAGCAAACCATTGACCCTCATTGCCCTTGTTATTACTGTTACTGCCCGACCATGTTTGTATCGCTTGAATGACCCGACTAAGTTTAATCATGGTTTCCATTCCAAAGTCTTTCGACTGAATTGCAATAACGTCATCCTCGTTCAAGCCCAACTTACCATCAGGGTCTAACCCAAATCTTTCGATACTCATTTCGATTTTCTCTTTCGGTATAGAACATGGCGGCTCAAGTTGACGCTTGATCCGCCTTCCCTAATCTTTCCCAGACCACCAAGGAATAAAACCAATGATCAGAGCTAAATTCACCTGCCAGCAAAACACCCTCAACCACGAAACCCAGACATCAACAGTTATCCTCACCCCAGTAACCACTAACCCACCCAGTGAAGAAAACCTAACTTTCTGGCAAGCCACACCATCTGGTCGAATTGAACTCCAAATCACCAACCCAGAGGCAGCCTCTCAGTTTTATGTAGGGTATGACCTTTACGTTGACTTCACCCCTGCTAGATAGTGCGATCGCTCCTACCCAATGCCCAATGCTGATAGCAACTTTAACCACAGAAACAGGACAGATATTAGCCAGTAAGGAAATGATTGCCGTTGTGAGATTTCCGCCTGCTGTTTACCTCGACGGCGGACTTTACCTATTTTTGATGCTGCGATCGCCGTCCGAGGCATTCTACAGGCAAACCAATTATTATCTCTTTCCCCCAACACCAGTAGAGGAGGAAGAATTCACCGGAGATTTTCCTGGGTATCTTCCTTACTTGGCTTAAAACCAGAGGCTAACTATGAAAGTGATTCTAAAAATCACCACTGGGCAAATAGCCGAAACAAGGGAATTGGTCGGCGTTCTTGAATTCCCTAATTTCATTTTCAGCAAAGGACATCTTTACCAGCTAGTAGAGCGGAACCTCTCAGAGGCAACTTACCAGTGGGAGGAATGTTTTCTAATGCCCAATGACCAATGACTAGAAAATATAAACTCTCGGCAAAGGCAGTCGATACAAGGATTCTAGCCATTTGTGCCCTAGACCGATTAATCGACTACATCCGCACCATTGACCCAGACTTAAAACCCGACGAAGCCACATTACTAGCAGCAATTACATTACACAGCTTGCCACAGCTATTCCAAGAGACCCCCTTGCTAGTAGATCGCTTCAGAGATGCAGCAGCAGAGATGAAGCGCAAGCGGAATGCCCAACAACCAACAACTAATGACTAACTTATGACTCAGCAACAAACAGACCTCCTGCTAGCCCTTTGTAAACCCTACTTATTCGACTTGCTGGCGCTCTTAGCCAAATCTGCCAAGTACGATAATGACCCAATCTCCGACTTAGTGGAAGAAGAAAGCTACAAATTTTCGGCAGAGGTACTCGAAGTCATCAATCAACTTAGTTACAAAGAAAAAGTTTCAGCGATGAACGAGATTACCTACTGGCTAAGTTCATCTGCGGAGACAGAAAAACAGGCATCAAGCGACCTCGCCCCAAAAGAACTCAGTAGCGATCGCTCTAACTAATGACCAGTGTCCAACGACCAATAACCAAACCAACATACGAAAGATTCAGCGAATTAGTAGGTAAAACAGACCTCGAAATGTATCGGCTGGGCTGGACAGAAGACCAAGGTCGAGAGCATTTGATGAAGTATTACGGGAAGCGATCGCGCCTCCAGTTGACCGAAGACGAATTAGATAACTTTCTGCTTTACCTGCAACTTACCGATTCCCCAGCCCCTACCCCCTAAATCAAATGTTTGGCTTCGACGGTTCAACCAAGGCGATCGTTCATTTCCTTAAACAAATCAAGGACAACAAGGAAGGCGACAAGCTTACCCACAAGGAAGTACGGGCATACGGAAGGCTGATGCTGGCATTAATCCCCGACTTATCAGTTGATCGCCCCGAAGAAATCAAGTGCCTCCTGGCGGCAATGTCCACCGCAGGACTTCCACACTACGATCGCTCCTTCGCGGCAAAACAGATTCTCAAATTACTAGAGGAACAAGAATATCAGCGTTCCCAACCCGGCGATGGATTTTGAAATTAAGCAATTTATCACACGCAAAAAAAAACTCACCAATTTAGGAACTGGTGAATCCAAAACTAAAACGTCAATAAACAATGAATAAATATTTAGAAAGACTAGGCGGTAGAATATCCGTTACTTTCCCACATTCTACCACATCAAATAATTCAAAGCTAGCTAATTTGGGGGTAGAGAAATGACACAAGGTATCTTCCCATTCCCCCAACAGCAGGTTGACTTCAAGGATAATTCAGATAAATTACCGCCATACGAAATAGAGTCCGAAGAAACAGTCATTGGTGGTATATTAGATGACCCAAATGCAATTTATCGCATCAAAGACCGACTAAAGCCAGAACACTTTTACATAAGTGCCCATAGAGACATTTACAAAGCCTGTCTAGGACTTTGTAACAAGGGGAAACCAAATGACTTGTTGAGTGTTACTAGCTTTCTAAGAGACCACGGCATCCTTGCCCGAATAGGTGGTCAAAATAAGCTTGCTTCTGTAGTCAAATGGAACGTAACTACAGTCAACATCGACCACATGGCCGACTCGATAATAAAAGCATTTGTTCACAGACAGATGATTGAGTTGGGTGGCACAATCAGTAATTTGGGATATGAAACCTATCGAGAATTACCTGATTTATTCGCGGATATTACCGAGAGAGTTCAGTCAATTATTGAGACACCAGTTGCCCCAACAAAAGAAGAACACGAGCAATGGTTACACGATAGATTACTGTCAGAATTGACAACTATTTATACAACTTGCGCTCAACCATCTCTCAGACTTCTGAAGTTGAAAAAACTAGCAGATGACCACCGTCTTTCGATGGGATTCTTGGAACAATTTTATTTGAAAGCACTCGTTGCCCAATGCAGCAACTTGCTTACTTATGATGAATTAAGAGAGCTAGCAGGCTCCACAGTTCGCGAATGGCTAATCAATGGACTCATTCCTAAAAGCACAACCATCTTGCTAGCATCAGACGGTGGAGTTGGCAAAACCAAATTTGCTTATGCGATTGGCAAGATTTTGATCCAAGGCACTCAGCTTGGCTCATTTCTAACCACCGGAAAAAGGAAGATTCTTTACTACCAGGGAGATGAAAGCCCTGGCGATATGCTACAAGCCCTAGATTCAATGGGTTATTCAGAAGAAGATATCGGCGACTCTGTTCGTGTTCGCTTTGGCTGGAGTGCTGAGAATATGCCAACTTTAATTCAGGACTTAAAGGAGTTTCAGCCGGAGCTTGTCTTCATTGACTCGCTATCTACTGCCAATCGGTTTTCAATTTACCGCGAGTCGGAAATGGAATATTCCCGCCCCATATTAGAGATGACCGGACTCGCTACCCAGTACAAAACCACCTTCGTGATTATTCACCACATGAACAAGGGGGGTGAGGTTAGGGGCACGACCGCAATTAGAAACGCAGTTAGTGAAGTTTGGACGCTATCCAAGGACAACAAAGAAACTGCGACTTCCTACGACCGGATATTAGAGATCGACAAATCGCGATCGCGATCCTCCAGCAAGAAATACCGAATGTATTTCAACCCAGAAGACCTTAGCTTTACCTTTTTGGGAGAAGAGGGAGAAGCATTCGGTGGCCCCAGTCAATCTGCCAAAGACAGTACCTTAGAGCTTTTGGCATCTCACAGAAACATTAAATTCACCAGTGAAGAGATAGCCCATCGACTAGGCATCTCCAAAGACTACGCTCGGCGATACCTCAGAGAATTATCATCGGATGGATTAATCAGCGTCAAACGCCACCCAGCAGCTAAAGGTGAGAAGGCTAAACCCAACGTTTATTTCCTAGCCTATGAACGATCGCCAAAGGATCACCCCTCGGATCAGACCCCCTCATCGTCTGTAACGACTGATAGTAATGGCTTACAGCCTAACTCAAAATCTGGTATAAAAAAACAGGATCAGTACGAGGATCAGACCCAGGATCAGACCCACTATTCAAGTACAGTAAGCGATACAGCCTCTAGTGATCCTCAAGGGGCTGAAAATCTCGGAAAAATGCCCAGCAAAGAATTTTTAGAATCCAAAGTGAGTGTTGAGGATCACCTGAAGCTGAATGGCTTGTCAGATAACAATAGTGGGTCTGATCCTCGTACTGATCCTCCCCCGATCCTGTGTGAAAATATACATACTAGTCAAACAGCCATTGAAGCCTTATCAGTTAAAGACTCTGGCAGTTCTCTCCAGGGTGATCCGGGGGGTGATCCTTCAGGTGATCCTCTGCCATTGCCTCTCATCGAGGAGAAAGCCACCTACTGGAGCCTGTCTTTTAAGCAAGAAGCAAAAGTATTCCAAATTTTCGATGAGTTCTCTGAGGCTAGTTGCAATGTCGCTGGAAGAGGACGATTCAGCCTAACCTTCACCGATTTACAGTGCTGCGAGCAATCCCCCAGGAGCGATTTTAGGATCGGAGACAAAGTAGTTATTCTGGTTGGCAAGCACAAAGAAACGTTGGCCACTATCACCAGTATTAAAGCCGATGGTATCCGGCTAAAACTTGAGGATCGCCCCAAGCCGATGACAAAGGCTTACTTCCCGCACCAGTTGGTCAAAAGTCCTGAATCTTCCCCCATACAAACAGAATTCAAAGTTGATGATAAGGTAGCGGTCATTAGTGAACACAAAAAATTCAAAGATAGAGTGTTCACAATTAGCGCTGTTCACCCAGGTGGTATCTGGATTCAGATAAAAACCAGAACAGGAAACGACTGTTATGGTCCATACCAGCCAAGTGAACTTAGAAAAATGAGTGGCTAACCGATGTAGCTTGCCGCCACAGGTATCGCACTCAGCACTAATGAAATGCGATCACTCTTCTACCTTGAGTGCGATGCCTGCGGCGGGCTGCGCCTACGCGCTTGGTGTATTTATTTGTAAGCCTTGTGAATAGCGATCGCCCTCAGCCTATTCTCTCTAGGCGATTTTGTCCTCTGCTGTTTGTAAATATTTGTATAATTTGTTTCTTCAATAGATTCAGTACTGCTACTCACGCAAACTGCATCGTATTATTGCATGACTTCCTGTTTTACCTTCGTAAAGGGTGAAACAGGTACGTTTTTGTTGTGTACATAAGTAAAATTGCTGGAATCGCCTCTAGGTAAGCATTGTGAGATTGTAAAAACTACCACTTTTACATAAAAGTGGAACATTTACACAAATCTTGCTAACGCATACAACAGATTTATTCACAACATTTAAATCTGCTTTTATTTGAAATGGAACCAAATCTTGGACAAGTTTTTGGAACGGGCACTTCACGTCTAGCAAGTGGAGCTACTACCACTACAACAGGTCTTTTCATTCCTGATAGTGCTTTAGTAACAGCAGGTTTATCGAGTCCATCCACAGCTACGGCAGAAGGTCATTTGGTGGCTTTACTGCTAGCAGCAAAGACTTATCTCACACAAGAAAATTTTGACGCTAACACCGATCAGAGCTTGATTGTTGCTAACGGGTTCTCTTCATTCACAACACGAGGGACTAATAACGACAGCTATAGGCAGGATCAGTTAACAGTATCTATCTCTAGGCTCGACACTGGCTCTACTATCAACCCAAGTGATTACTAATGGCTAATGCGACAGATCCCAGAGGTTGTCCTGGCAGTTGGCAGTTGTATGATAATTGGTCGGGTCATCCTACTTTTTCAGGACTTGATACCTATTCGGGTTTTGAACTTGACGATCCTACGTGGACATTAGCACCAGGTTCATCAACGACTTGGCAACTGATCTGCGTTGGTACAGATAGCCGCTCATTAGCTTCTGCCAGCATTAACGATCCAAGCAGTACTCTGTATTCGTCATCAAAGACTTTTGTCAAGGATGATTCTAGTTGCACCACTCCAGCACCAGTAACACCATACGACTGCATCAATGGTGCTTGCATCAAAAAGTCAGTTTACAACACACCAGGTTTGTATCAATCATTATCTGATTGCGAAGTTGTTTGTGGCATTGGGTGTAGCGGCAAGTGTATTAGCAATAGTGATTGGTCACAGATAGAAGGTTTATCGCATCAATTAAAAAATCGGAATTGCGGCTAAATATATGAGTACCTCCAGCGTGATTGGGAGTATGCAATCAGCGCTCGGTTGCGCTGGAAAGTGCGATTGTTGTGCGAACCTTCAGCAACAAATCGATGCAATTAATGCAAGGCTTGGCAACATCAAACCTGTTAATGAATTGTCATTAAAAAATTCTATCAAAGCTTCACTACAACCAGAGCTTACGACTTTTGTAGCTGGCGCTGTAGTAGTAGCTACAAACAAACTACAGCCTCAAATTGACACACTCACCAGCCAGGCAAGGCAGAACCTTGAAAAACTATTAAACGCAGAAAAAGTAGGTAACAACGGACTTGCAATAGCAACACAAACCGCCAAAAATGCTGGTGCCGATCGCGCTGAAATTGCTAGGATTGCTAGACTAGCTCATCAAGCTGATGTTGCCGCAAATGCAGCATCAACAGCCGCCGGCACTTCAACAAAGGTTGCAAACACCGCCTTTGATGCAGCAGGTAACGCACAGAAAAAAGCTGCATTACTTGAAAAACAATCAGCCGATGCCTTCAAACGGCTGAATCAAGTAGAAGATATCGCTGCTACGGCGGGGCGGGAGTCGAAACTAGCAAGCGGTTTGTCAAATCAAGCAGTATCCAGGTCAGGACAAGCTGTCACCGAAGCAACCCAGGCAGCAAAAGATGCGCTTGATGCTAATAATGCAGTAGGCGGGTTCAAAGGAACGGTAGAAGGATTAAAAGGGCGAGTCGGCGCACTTGGGGAATCAATCGCAAGACTAGAAACAGCCGTAGGGAATGCTGTTACCAGTGCTGCAAAAGCAGTAGGCATAAGCGAAGCGGCTCTAAATGCAACTGGTAGGATTTTAGGGAAAATAGCGGAAATATTTAATATCATCGGTACTTTTGCAGTGCTTTTTGAGCAACTAGCAACTCTCAATGTATTAGGCGGGCGAATTGATGCTGTAGAAAATGGTGTAGTGGCACTTGGTAACGATGTATCCCGTGTACTTGGCAAGTTATTGGGACTACAAAACCGCATTGGTGCTAACGAAGCATTGACAGCGCAAGTAAAAAACATTGCTCTTGATGCTAAGGATATTGGCGAGTCAGCGAAACTGCAAGCGGGAGCAGCACAAGTGACGGCAACTCGTGCAGAAAATTTTGGGGCAACTGCAATCAGTAATGCAAAACAAGCCCAACTTACTGCTGACGGTGCGGTAAGAAATGCAAGTATTGCAAATGATAATGCTACTACTGCATACACCAAGGCTACACAGGCGGAAGGGATAGGGGAGCAGGCAAAGCGCATTGCTGGTGATGCGCTAGGCAAAGCGGGTATTGCACTGACTACGGCGCTGACTGCTCTTGCACTTTATCAAACAGTAAAATCTTTGCGTGGACTGCAAGGATTACCAGGCAGGCAAGGTGATAGAGGTCCGCAAGGGTTGCAAGGCATACCGGGAAGAGATGGTATTAACGGGTTGAACGGGGTAACTACTGTAGTGCAAATCCCTGGCACACCTGGGACAAGAGGGCAAACAGGAAGGCAAGGTGTACCCGGCATACCCGGAAGGAATGGAACGGACGTGAATCCAGCAGAAACAGCCAGTTTAAGGGCGCTGATTATTTCACAACACACTCAAACTCGTGCAAACAGTACTGTTCAACATACAGCAACAAGAACAACAATTTTAACGCCAATCATGGCAGCACTAGCGCCGATATTTGCTATCTGTCAGCAGATTTTAAATGTCGTCAGTACAGCTGCAAGTGCAGCACAGTTGGCATTGTTAAACATCATTAATAGCAAGCTTGGGGCACAAGTCACAGGAGGCATTAGCGGGTTAGTAACAAGTGTTGCTCAGAATACTTATGTTGAAAAAGCACTTGCAGTCTTAACTTTTGCAACTACATTACACAATGCATTAATGCTGACAAATAATCTAGGGCAAACACTAGGAAGTATTATTAATACAGTACTGAGTTTGGTATTACCCAAGGGGCTTGATGGAACACCGCTTGATATTGGTGCTGTTCTTGGCAAGACTACGGAAACACTTATTAAAGATGCAATCGGTGCTGATAATTACACCAAGCTAACCCAAGAATGGGCATTAGCAAATAGAATTTATCAAGCATCAGCCAACGTTTTCAATGCAATAACTAACGCTACAAGTACTCTAATAAATGGATTGGAAGTTATCGGTAGTCATACAGCGAAAATAGGTAACGCACTTAAGAAATGGGGCGTCCTTGGCGAACGAGCTTATGAATGGTTTCATCCCAACCCAAATTTTCATAATAACTATTTTACTTTTCTAAATAATGCTGAAACTGCTGCCAATACCATCCAAGCTGTGGTGCAAGTTCCAGTAAGTATCGTGGAAGCTAAAAACCAAATTGATAGCTCCAATGCCGAATTTCAATCAGCCATAAAAGGCGATAAAAACCATGATGGTACACCGAAACAGAGCGGTATTGCCACTGAAGAGAATAAGGATAAAAAAGCAGAGTTTGACCTTGCCAAAGCAATTAGTACTACTTTAGATGTCGCGCTAGACGATATTTTTGATGCTGGAGATTAAGAATGAGTGATACTATAGACAGCACGAGTTTACCCGATGATTTTGACCCGTGGGAACATCTGCAAAAACAATACAATACTCAGCATAATTTACTTGTTAGGAAATATTTCTCGGATCACGATGATAATTGGGTTCCAAATATCGGCGACCCTAGAAGTGGTTTAAGAACTGCGGTAACAATGCAAGATACGGATAATGATGCTATTCGCAGTCTCCGGCACAATTTTTTTTACGATTTATTGGGATATGGCAGAAAGAATTTACTTGTATACTACGGTTCCAAAGAAACCATTGAGCCACCAGTTGAGGGTCATCCAAAGATAGTATTTTATTTTTCACAAGATTCTGCATCTGTTCCATCAACACAAGATTATAAAGCCGATGCTGAATACAGTGTTAGATTGATGGATTTGGAAAATACTTCTACCAACTTGCATTCTAAATTAGTCGAAATAGCCAATGAAATTAAAACACAATTTTTAGAAGGAAAACAAGGAATTATTCTTACTAAAGGAAATCTCGGCGTAATTTATAAAGACCCAAAACATGGCTTCTCAAATGGACGCAGGATATTAGCCAGTACCGAAGCTGATGCAATTGATATTTACAGAAGAATGTGCAATGTAATTGATGCTCCCTTTGATGAAGAGAAAATTACTATAGCAAATCCAAAAAAACCAAGCACCGTAGGAAATGTTACGGAAACGCAAATAATTATGGGTAAAACGCGCAAAAAACGCGGCTATCGTCGTGTGGTAAATGTGCGATTTCGGTATGCTTACGCACTTATTCCGGGCGAACCACAACCAGTATTTTTAATAGATACTACCTACAGATATAATCCCCTAGTTAAAATTTGAAATCACCCTTAAAAAACAAAGCTAAAAAACAAAGGAAACATTAAATGTTTCCGGGAAAAAAGAAAGCCCAA
>NZ_JBALDU010000013.1:0-37580 GCF_036917235.1 Nostoc sp. | reverse complement strand
TCGAAATGGTTATCCTTCCATCACAATTGCTCAAAGATTTCTCTCTAATGATATTGACAAACTTCTTGCCCTTGTGGAATGAATCAGCCCTGCCTCCCGAAGGGCGGGGAGGGGTTGGGGGTGGGGTGTTACTTTTGCAAGAGGTCTAATCAAAAGTTTTATCACTGTCTCACCATTATTGAGAGCATCCGCGTAGGTATTTCCATGAGTGTGTGCATAGAGACCAAACTCAGGTAGGCTGACAATGTACTTCTTCTCTTCATCAGACCACTGAATTACAATACTATATTGTCGTTTCATTAGTGGTAGCTTTTGGCGGCAAAAGATAAATACCCCCAGAAATTAAAGTCAAGGCGACAGAAACCCAAAAGGCAATCAGAGAGGGAGTTTGCCAGAGTTCAGGTAGGGGTGCAATCAGAAGTGCGATCGCAACTATTTGACTAACAGTTTTGAGTTTACCCCAAATGTTCGCCCCAGTAATTGTCGTTTGATTCACCCGCCAACCAGCGATCGCTAATTCCCGCGCTAAAATCAAAAACACTCCCCAAGCTGGTACTTTTCCTAGTTCAATCAAAACCATCAATGGCGCAAGTACTAGAAATTTATCCACTAAGGGGTCAAGAAATTTACCCAACTCACTAACTTGGTTGAGTTTCCGTGCCAAATAGCCATCTAACCAATCAGTTAACGCCGCAACGATAAAAATCGCCAAACATATCCATCTAGCTTGTGTTGTGGGATTGTACAAGCCATAAAGCAGAAATGGTACACCCAGAAGGCGAGAGAAGGTAATCCAGTTGGGTAGAGTCATGGAAAATTCAAAATTAATTAGTGTAAAAGCAACAAACAGCCAAGCAAATATGCAAAATATATGCAGATTAGTGTATCTGAGCGTGCCTGCGTGGGAAAATCTGTTTTCTGAAGCTCTCTTAAAACAATACTATGACTGAACACACAGACTCTCAATTCCGCATCGAACGCGATTCGATGGGCGATCGCCAAATTGCTAGTAGCGTTTATTACGGCATTCAAACGCTGCGAGCTATCGAAAACTTCCCCATTAGCGGTATCAAGCCTTTAGCTACTTACGTAGATGCCGGATTGATAATTAAAAAAGCTACAGCGATAGTGAATGGAGAACTAAATTGCATTCCCCAAGATATTAGTCAGGCGATTGTGCAAGCAACTGATGAAATCTTAGCTGGGAAGTTCCGCGATCAATTTGTCGTGGATGTTTATCAGGCTGGTGCTGGAACATCCCACCACATGAATCTCAACGAAGTTCTCGCAAATCGCGCCTTAGAAATACTTGGTGAAGAAAAGGGCAATTACAAACGTGTTAGTCCCAATGACCACGTTAATTATGGACAGTCTACCAATGATGTGATTCCTACGGCAATTCGCATTGGTGGTTTATTGGCATTATCTAAGACATTACAGCCAGCAATAGATGGTGCGATCGCATCTTTAGAAAACAAAGCTGTAGAATTTCAAGATATTGTCAAATCTGGCAGAACTCACTTACAAGACGCTGTACCTGTGCGTTTGGGTGAGAATTTTCGGGCTTGGGCACACATCCTTACAGAACACCAAAACCGGATTTATACCGCTTCAGGAGATTTGATGGTGCTGGGTTTGGGAGGTAGTGCAGCCGGAACAGGATTAAATACTCATCCTCTATATCGTGCCCGTGTGGTAGAAGTTCTCTCAGAATTGATTGATACTCCTTTAGAACCTGCACCCCATCTCATGGCAGCAATGCAGAGTATGGCGCCATTTGTAAATGTTTCCGGTGCTTTACGTAACTTAGCCCAGGATTTAGTCAAAATATCTCACGACTTGCGGCTGATGGATTCGGGGCCAAAAACAGGCTTGAAAGAAATTCAACTGCCTCCAGTGCAACCCGGTTCCTCGATTATGCCAGGGAAATATAACCCAGTCATGGCAGAGATGACATCAATGGTGTGTTTTCAGGTGATGGGTTACGACAGTGCGATCGCTTTAGCCGCACAAGCCGGACAATTAGAATTAAATGTGATGATGCCGCTGATTGCCTATGACTTAATTCACAGTATCGAAATTCTTGGCAATACCATCGCCGCACTCACCGAACGCTGCATTGAGGGAATTACAGCTAATAAAGAACGTTGTTTAGCTTATGCCGAAGGCAGTTTAGCTTTAGTAACCGCACTAAATACTCACATCGGTTATTTAAATGCCGCAGCTGTCGCCAAAGAATCTTTAGAAACTGGTAAATCCCTGCGGCAGATTGTTTTAGAACGCGGGTTGATGAGTGAAACAGACTTAGCCACAGTCTTAAATCTAGAACAAATGAGTGGTATCTTACCGCTTAAAACAGAATAATAGGTTATGGGTTATGGGTTACAGGTTATAGGTGACTAGCCTCTATTGCCTGTTCCCTGTCCCCTATTCCCTGTCCCCTATTCCCTATCCCCTACCTATACCATGCAGACTCAAAAACCATCTGTTAGTCTCATTCGGGCTACATCATACGAACGAGAGGCTTTACGAGAATCCTTAGTCACGCTGCTGGAACCTTTTGGAGGAATAGCAGCGTTTGTAAAAAAAGGCGATCGCGTTTTACTCAAACCAAATCTACTTACAGGATCGCGTCCTGGTAAAGAGTGTATCACCCGTGCCGAACTAGTTTATGAAGTTGCCCAGATGGTAATTGAGGTTGGCGGTAAGCCATTTTTGGGCGATAGTCCTGCTTTTGGTAGTGCCAAGGGCGTAGCAATAGCAAATGGCTATCTGCCTATTCTAGAAGAACTCAATCTTCCCATCATCGATTTTCACGGTCAGCGTTACCAAACTGTTAGTGACAATTTTAACCATCTGCGGCTGTCTAAAGAAGCAATGGAAGCAGATGTAGTGATTAACCTACCGAAAGTGAAATCTCATGCCCAGTTGACATTAACACTAGGTGTAAAAAACCTATTTGGTTGCGTCCCCGGCAAAATGAAAGCTTGGTGGCACATGGAAGCGGGAAAAGACGCGAATAGATTTGGTGAAATGTTAGTAGAAACTGCCAGAGCGATTAACCCTGACTTAACTATATTAGATGGCATCATCGGTCATGAAGGTAATGGCCCCAGTAACGGGGAACCTCGCCAACTGGGCATTTTAGCAGCCGCATCAGATATATTTGCCTTAGATCGGGCAATGGTGGAAATCCTCAATGTTTCTCCTGAACAAGTGCCCACAGTTGCAGCTTCTCAAAGGCTAGGAGTTTGTCCAGAACTTGCTGCCATAGAGTTTCCGCATTTAAATCCTGATTTATTAAAAATAGAAGATTGGCGGCTACCAGACAAGTTAATGCCCATTGATTTTGGTATGCCCCGCGTCATTAAGTCTACGTTTAAGCATCTTTACACGCGATTTATCAAGGAACCAATCAGTGTTTATGGAAGAGAGTAGGGGAGAAGTTGCAGTAAGTAAGTTTTCTCCTCTGTCGCTTTGCCCCTCTGCCTCTTGTGTTCAATCCCCAATCCTCAATTTAGTGCAAACGTCGTTACAGCAATTTGATTTATTAGCAGAGTAATCTGTAATTACCCTCCGATTGCTTAACCAAACCGCCCTATTATATTTAGTGGCGGTTTTTTTAGCTGATTAATTTGTTATACGATTTTTGTCTTAGAGGATGTTTTAAAAGTGGTCATCTGTAATTTTAGGCACTTCTAGATCCCCCCTAACCCCCCTTAAAAAGGGGGGAACCGGAATCAAAGTCCCCCTTTTTAAGGGGGACTTAGGGGGATCTAAAACGTTTTGTTACCGACTAAAGAACTTTTAAAACATCCTCTTAGATTTTAATTTATCCAAAAAGTTATACGTATTTAGGATCTGGAAATTGGGATTGGGTATTTTGTTCAGATATAAGGAAACGTTTGGTAATAACCCACTAAATGTCTATGTCAGCTTCTAAAACTTTTTTACTCTACCTTTATATAGATTGACAAAATTGCTGTGGTATTACACAGATTGCAAAATTTAAATTCTTAAATATTTATTTAGTGATACCACTGAATCCATTCTGCCTCATACAGTTGATGTATCTGTATTTATTCGGTAGTTATCATTGGTTACAAAAATCATTCCTACCTATTTATTCTCTGGTGTCAAATATTTTTGAGTATAACTACTATATAACAACCAAAAGCACGGAGAGATATTCAGTGCAATTGCGGTTTTGTGTCCTGTATCACAAATTAGCAATTACAGTAAAATGACCTTATCAAAGGCTTTATAAGGATGTTATAATCATGAAGTATCGGATAAATATGTTTTGCTAATTAATCTTTAATCAGCGAAAAAATGTAACTTATGATGCTGTCAAAGTTTGCTTTGCGTATGCAACCCGTTACACCATACAGGGAAACATCTGAAAATATTAATTACAAAAGAAAACATGATTTTTTTACTTGTAACTTTGTATTAAGAAGTCCATGTATAAAAAGGCTACTATGACAGTTGTATAACTGGTTTAGATTGTAGAATGCTACACATTTTACAGTTTAAAAATAGCTAAAATAGCATTAATACTCTCACTCAGAGAGTCAACCTACACAGTGTTACGAAGAACTTCAATTTTGTATGAATTCAAATAGCCAGTCTGCCAATGCCGATACATATTCCCAACGTTTGGCAGACATTGTGGGAACTGCGATCGCTCTGTTGACTCTTACCCTACCCGTATTTGTCATCGCCCACTATTCTTCAACTAATGTTCAAAATAACCAGCAACCTCTGATCCAAAACATACAAGTAAATCAAGATTGATCGAGCTTCCAGTCACATTTCCTCATGAGGAGACCTACAAAAAGCAGAACACTGATTTTGTAGATAATCTCTGTAGATGTGCGTGTAGTTCGTCAAGAATAAGCTAAATCTGGATTGTCTGACTCCAGATTTGAGTTGTCTTAAACATTGTTAGGACAGAAATCTCTCTAACAACAATTAAGGACGGAGGATATCCATAATACCCTCTTGGAAAAAGCGTTGCGAAGTTTGCTCGTAACGCTTTTTCTATTTTTTAGCTAATTCAAGGGAATAGGTTACATCTGAAAGTTTCTTCCCCAGTGCCCTATGCCATAGAACAAATACCTTGGGAAGAGATCCATATTGCCCTAAAATTCTACACGGGGAGCGAAGCTGACTGAGTGCCCCCGTGATTCACTGTTATCAGAGGAGTTTTTTGTGGACTTATCTCGTATTCCTGCCCAACCGAAACCGGGTCTAATCAACGTTCTGATTGAAATTACTGGCGGAAGTAAAAATAAATACGAATACGACAAGGAACTAGAAGCTTTTGCTCTAGACCGAGTACTTTATTCCTCAGTACAATATCCTTATGACTACGGCTTTGTACCCAATACTTTGGCTGATGATGGCGATCCCCTAGATGGTATGGTCATAATTGACGAGCCGACCTTTCCCGGTTGTATTATTGCTGCGCGACCAATTGGCTTTTTGGAGATGATTGACGGTGGCGATCGCGATGAAAAAATCCTTTGTGTTCCTGACAAAGATCCGCGCTACACTCAAGTAAAATCCCTGAAAGACTTAGCGCCACACCGCTTAGATGAAATTGCCGAATTTTTCCGTAGTTATAAAAATTTGGAAAAAAAGGTGACTGAAATCCTCGGTTGGCAAGATGTGGACAAGGTTGCAGCTTTAGTTGAAAAATCCGTCAAAGCTTATAGAGGATAATAGAGGAGTTAAGAGTGAGGAGTTAAGAGTTATGAATTTTTATTCCTAACTCCTCACTTTAATTACTTTCCCTTGTTACGGATTTTAAAATCTGCCACCAACCCCAAACCAGAATGCAGCGTACTCTCCTTTTGGCAAAAATTCATAACTGCACCCTTACGGGGGCGAATATCAACTACGTGGGTAGTATCAGCATTGATGAAATCCTTTTGGAAAAAGCTGGTATCTTACCTTATGAGCAGGTGCAAGTAGTTAATAGTGCCAACGGTCAGCGCTTTATTACTTATGCGATCCCCGCTCTAGCCCATTCAGGAGTCATTGAGCTAAATGGAGGAGCGGCACGTCTAGGCATTATTGGCGATCGCTTGATTATAATGACTTACGGGCAATTCACTCCAGAAGAGTTAAAAAGTTACTCTCCTACGGTAGTCATTGTGGACGAAAAAAACAGGTTGTTGGAAGTGCGGCGCTACGATGACCTGCTCACTAAGGTCTAATTTCAAGGAAAATGTCAAATTTTGAGTTGTCGGATTCCCAGAGCTACATAAGAGAAAAGTCATCTACCCTGCCAAGTAGCCCAGCAGGTGAATTTATCGTGCAATTCTGGGGTGTCAGAGGTTTAATTCCAACTCCCAGTAGCAACACCAATCGTTATGGTGGTAATACCGCTTGTGTAGAAATATATGTAGCTGGGAAACGCTTGATTTTTGATGGCGGTACTGGCTTACGCATATTGGGTAAAACTTGGCAAGAACTGCAACAGCCACTAGAAGCCCATTTATTTTTTACCAACTGCCAATCAAACCGAATTCAAGGCTTTCCCTTTTTTGCTCCGGCATTTATTGGGGAAAATTGTTTCCACATTTACGGCACAGCGGCCTCAAATGGAGCTTCAATCAAACAATGTCTGTACGATCAGATGCTCCAGCCGCACTTTCCTTACCCTTTACAGGTAATGCAGTCAGAATTGCAGTTTTACAATCTGACTCCAGACAGTGACGTAAAGTTAGATGATGTCACCATTACAACTGCATTAATTAATCAAACTCAGCGGTCAGTTGGCTACCGAGTTACTTGGCAAGAGTATAGTGTTGCCTACATCACGGATTTGCACCAGAATGCCGATCAAGTGGAGCGAGAGCGGATTTTAGAGTTTATTCAAGGCGTTGACTTGCTGATTGCCAATGCCACTTACACTCCGCCGACATCTCACAACCATGATTCTGCTGATTTACTCTGGCAAGCTGCGGTGAACGCAGCTCTGAGTGCTGGCGTTAAACAGCTAGCCATTTCTCATCATCACCCAGATGACCATGATGATTTTCTTGACCAGATTCAAGTCGATATTAAATCTGCTTTTCCTCAAGCCATACTAGCCCATGAAGGTCTAGTATTAGCTGTTGGTAAGTGATTTAGACACGATCGAGTTTCTAAGAGCAGTTGATAGTCTAATTCGATCGTGAGTACTCTCGAACAAGTGCTGAAAGACGCTTTGCAACTTTCCCCCGAACAGCAAGAAATGCTGCTAAGATTCTCCAAAACCGCCACCACGAAAATCGTCGTGCAGAAATAGCGACGGATGCTCAACAAACCCTAGCTGATTTCCATACAGGTAAATTTCGGCCTCAGTCAGCCCAAGGTGTTATTTCAGCATTACGCGGGGTTAGCTAAGATAGATGCTTTAATGATTACGGCAACTTTCATTACTATGCAAAACTTTGATGCTGTCATTAAATGCATAGCTGACAATGGTTTTCCCATCTAAGCTAATTGTGAGATGGTCAATCCTAGACTTATGCCCATACAGTACACAAAGCTGCTGCCTATTCTCTAGATCCCAAACTTCAATTTCGTTAATATTGCCAACGGCAAGCAGTGAGCCATCAGGTGTCATAGCACTATGAGGGATACCCGAATCAGGTTCGCGCTGGCTGATACCAAGTGTATAAAGGAATTGCGTGGTTTGTATATCCCAAATGGCAACGGTCGTTTCTTCACTAGGTTTGTCCCTTTGTGGCACAGCAGCAATGATTTGACCATTTGGGCGAGTTGCAACTGCATCAAGCCAATGCCTACAAACACAATTGGGGAAATGGAGGGAAGAATTTGAAGCTAGAGCATTAAATGTGCTGAGAACTTGCCCATTTTGCCAATCCCAAACTTGAGTTAGGAGATCAAATGCTTGAGCTACCAAAATACTACCATCTGGGCTGGCTAGTAAACAGCGAATTGGAAGATATGCATTTGCAAATAGCAAGGTGCGGAGTAATTCTCCCGTTGAGGATTCAATAACATTAATCTCAATGGTGGCATTCGTACCATAAGGAGCTTTGCAGGTAGCTGAAAATAATACTTTTCCATCAGGAGTAAATGCTAAAGCACTGGAATCTCCTTGAAAACAGAAGACTTCTTCTCCTGTCCAAAAATCATAGGTTCGGAGATTGCCATAGCTATCATTACTGATGATGCTTTTCCAGTCTGGATTTACCAAAGTATTAAAATGACCATACCGATCTCCATGCAGTTTAAATGAATGGTTGGTATTCCCAGTGGTTAAATCCCAAACCTTGACAAGATTGTGAAAACAGCCTACCAGAAGAATTCCATCTGGGCTTAAGCTCAAGCTGTTTAAGTACTCTGAATGAGGTTCATCAAAGGTATGAAGATATGGAAACATAAGCAGACTCTAGAAAAGAGTTCAGCGATAATAAATTTTTTAAATTACATATTTAGAAGGTAGAATCGGGAAATCTACGTCATTGGGCTGCTGCCGCTAGTAAAGAGGCAGCAGCCTCACAGAGGGCATTCCCAGCCTCTGGCTGGGAACGAGAGAAAGCTTTTCTAGACTGTCTAATATGCTTAAGTTGACACCAATAACAGATATGTTCTACGACGCATTTTGCAACTCAGCTGTGCGGATTGAAAGCTGCTGTGTCTGATTACCTCGTTGCACTTTCACCTGTAATACTTGACCAAGGCGACTGTCTTCCACAACATTCTGCAATTGTTCGGCACTGGTAATAGCTTTACCATCAACTTGCAGAATTACATCCCCGCGCCGGATACCCGCAGATGCAGCGGGAGAATTGGGGACAACTCGCATCACAAAAACACCATTAATTTCTGGTATCTGAATAGGAGAGTTGGGATCGGTGTTATTTTGCTTGGCAAGATCGGGTGTCAGAGTTAGCATTTGCACACCTAGATAGGGATGAGCAACTTTGCCATCACGTTGCAGTTGCGCGGCGATCGCTTTAGCTTTATCAATAGGAATGGCAAACCCAATACCCATTGCATCAGGGCGAATAGCTGTGTTAATGCCAATCACTTCACCTAGACCATTCAATAGTGGCCCGCCAGAGTTACCAGGGTTAATGGCAGCGTCTGTCTGAATGAAGTCTAAACGTTTGTCACTAATGCCGACTTGGGCGCTGGAACGTTTGAGGGTACTGACAATTCCCAAGGTAACGGTATTATCAAATCCCAAAGGATTACCAACTGCGATCGCCCAGTCTCCTACTTGGACATTGGTGGAAGAACCCAAGGGCGCGACTGGTAAATCGTTACCAGCGTTAATCTTGACTACTGCCAAATCTGTGACTTCATCAATACCTTGAACTTTTCCTTCAAAGGTGCGACCATCTTTGAGTCGGACTGTTACTTTATCAGCCTTATCAACCACATGAGCATTAGTCAAAACTAAGCCGCTCTTGTCAATAATGAAACCTGAGCCTAAACCACGTAACTGCTCAGAAGGCATCTGTTGGGAGAAACCTTCACCAAAAAACCGACGGAAAAAAGGATCTTCCATAAATGGATCGACGCGGCGAGTAATTGTCCGCTCAGTATCAATGCGGACAACTGCTGAACCAACACGATTCACTGCTGCTGTGACAAAGCTAGTGCTACCGATCGCAGGGGTGGCTGGTGATTGCCGTTGAGCAATTAAATTTGAAGTATCTCCAGCAGTTATTGTGGGTGCTGGTTCGGCTTGGGAGGGTAACACCTGCAATGTGCTTACCGCTAGCACAACTCCTAGCGCGATCGCTAAAACATGAGTAGTGAGTTGACGTAGAGACCGAGATATTTTGGGAAATCGCATAATCACAACCTAATTTATAAGCCTAATTGTTGCTTAGTCGTGACAAATCTATTTACAGTTATTTTTATTTCAGGTTTCGCCTGCTCTTTCCAATACTGGGGTTAGGGTATTTTGCGAACTACCTGTAATCAACTTAATAGAAAATTTAACCCAAAAGCTATTATGAACATTTACCCTTTATAAGTTCGGTTTTTACCCATCAATAAAACTTTTGGATTGCTAACAACACTAGTCACTCTCTGTTCTAACTCTAGACTATGGATGAACTAACTTTTGTATAAGATTTCATTCCGATTAGCTGCGCCTAGCTGGGGTAAAGTGTTGATGACTGAGTGGGGAGTCAGGGCAATAGGAACAGTGGGAGGTTGTTGTAATTGTTTAATAACACTTTGCAGTAGTTGGTCTTGTCCAGTCCGCAAACCCCAAACATTTGTCCCACGGTTGATAATCGCAAACCAAACCAAACCGCGATCGCGTGTGGGCATCACTCCCGCTAAGGCGCTCACATCCCGGAGAGTACCAGTTTTGATCACAGTAGCTAGGGGAATGTGTCTAGTGTGTAGTGTCCCCCGATGATCGAATCCAGACATGGGAAACAAATCAGCCAGATTCAGTTGATGGGCAGATGCCTCAGCTTGAATAGCCATAAACATGGCACAAACAGCCCTGGGGGAAATGCGATTTTCTGGCCCCAGTCCAGAACCATTGATTAACTGAATTTCTGCTTGTGGAACCCTCGCTAGGTTAGCAGCAGTTGATTGGACTACAGTTGCTCCCCCCACAGAGTCTGCCAGCATCTCTGCCATATCGTTGTTACTATAAACGTTCATTTCCTTGAGTAGTTGCTTCAAGGGCAATGAGCGATGACGCAGCAACAAAGTTTGTTGAGGGTTTGGTTGCGCCTCAACTTTCACCCCGCCTGCAATGAGAACTTGAGGCTTGGGTGTTCCCTTGGGCATGATTGAGTGTGTATAAATCGCAGGGCGTCCCCAAGTTGCACGATTTAGCGTTTGCTTGAGCATCAGACCGGCTAGCATTGGCTGACGTTGAAAATTCATGGCAAAACTGCCAGTAATAATCAAATTCCCCTTTACTTGCTTGATGCCCATTTTATTGAGAGTATTACCAAGAGCGATCGCTTCTTCCCAAACAAACAAAGGATCGCCACGGCCTGTAACCACTAAATCGCCCTGCACAACTCCATTTACCACTGGGCCTGTGACACTCACCAAAGTATCAAATTGGTAATCTGGCCCCCAAGTTTTCAAAGCAACTAGTGAAGTGGCAATTTTAGTTAAAGAAGCAGCCGGTAGAGGTGTCGTACCTTGGTGATTTGCCATCAGCATCGGCCCCGACTGCATCCAAATTCCCTGACTCTCAGCCAGATTTTGCGCCACCACCTTTGATGTGATGAGCTTTTTCAAATATTCCTGCACCGTAGTCGCCCCAGTTGGATTTGGATCGGGGGCAAGAACAAAGCCAGGGCTACTTTGCCAAGTTAGTGCATCTAAGGCATCTAGAGGTTTGATTTGTACCCCAGCCATTTCCAGCCAAAGTGACACCAAACCTGAACCCAATAATTCCAGCATTTTTTATTCCTCTGTTAGGATCTCAAGCGTTGTTTACTGTGCTAATATACAAGCTTTTTTACAATAATCAGTATTGAGTCATAATAACTGGTGTTTTTCTCATCTGTAAGTAGGGTGAATTATATTGTTTTTGTGGCTTGCTTAGACAATGCCAAAATGCCCATTGCTCATGAAGATAGCCGTATGAAAATAAAAATATTTTTCATCTGTGGAGATACTAGGCTGTTGGCGATGTCGACGACGGATTTTGACGCTTGTACTCCTACGGGGAAGCAAGACAAGCTTACGGTAGCGTCTTTGACAGGAGAAGACTCGCTCTAAGCGATCGCATACTCCCAATACGGTTCGGTTAAGGTTTTTTGATGAAAATTCTAGATCGCTAAAGATGCGATAAATAGCCGTCTCTTGCCTTAACCTACGCGCAAGGTGTTGCAGCCAGAGAAGAAAAGGCTTTACACTGCGCGATCGCTCTTGGTAATTTTATAACCTTGAAACAAAAAAAGGGAAAGTATTCAAAATTCTCCCCCTTTTTTCCCTTAATAAACTAATCAACATTCAAGTTGCACAATCAGGACGGATAAGATGTCCACTCCACAAGATATTGAGAAAATTTTAATATGCAAATTAGATGTGTTTTAGCTTACCTACTTTCTTTCTGGATGCGCTGCATCCTCTGGTGAAGGAGTACCCATCCGGTTAATTGTGGCAATCATCTGATACAAGCGCCCCAAATCGCGTTGATTGAAGTATAAAATGAGGCGAGGTAGTCCAACAGTTTCATCTTGTGCTTCTTGAGGTAATGCCTGACTTTTTTCAATTCTTCCTTGAATAATAATGTCGCTAAAATCAGCATTTAGTTGTTCTAAAAGAGCGTCTGATATATCTGTCTTCAGGCGGATGACTAACTTCTCGCTTACATAGCGGCTGGAATGATAAACTTGGTAAAAACGGGTGATAGCATCACAAGCCACATCCAGGTTATCTGTCACCGTGTAAAGGCTGGGGTCTTCAGGATTGACAAGACCATTTTGCACTAATTGCTTATCAATATATTCGCTCCAAGAGCGCCAGTAATCACCACCAGGGCGATCGATTAAAACTAAAGGTACTGGTCCAAATTTACCAGTTTGGCTTAATGTCATACATTCAAAAGCTTCATCTTGAGTACCAAAGCCTCCTGGAAACAAGGCTACAGCATCACTTTCTTTGAGGAGAAACAGCTTGCGGGTAAAGAAATATTTGAAGTTAACTAGCTTGGGATCGCCCTCTATAAAAGGGTTTGCTTGCTGTTCAAAGGGTAACTGAATGTTTAATCCAAAGGAATTTTCTCGCCCAGCACCTTCATGACCCGCTTGCATAATTCCACCACCACCACCAGTCATCACCATAAATCCTAATTGAGAAACAGCGCGAGCAAACTCAAGAGCCATTTGGTATTCTGGTCTATCTGGCGCTAGACGAGCAGAACCAAAGATGGTGACTTTGCGAATGTGTCGATAATCATAAAAAAGTTGGAAACCGCGCTCCATATCTGCTAATGCAGCGGATAATATTTTCCAATCGAGACGCTCAATTTCGTTATCAGCTAGACGAACAATAGTAGTAAGTGCTTGCTGAATAAATTGCCGATTTTTTAATGTCGGTAAACGAACGATCAATTCAGCGATATCCGCCTGTAAAGACTCTAATGTGTCAAACGACGCAGATGAGGTCATGAGAACTGCTGCAACAATGGGATTATATTTTACGTGAACTACTCACACTCTAGCAAGCGGGAATAGCCCTTTGATGTGCAGTTAGCAAATTAATTCAGAACTGGTTTTGAAGCTGGAAATTCTAAAAATTTTTTTGATAAGGCTTGTTGCGATAATTCAACTTTTGAACACCATAGCAAGTTCTCTCGGTCGACCAATTGACATAACTCTCTCACTGAGGATAGTTGCCACCAAAATATATATCAGAGTTTGTGTAAAATGGTATGCCTTACATCTATAGCGTATATCAAAAGAAAATTTTGTATCTTATTGCCAGATTTTTTGGGAATTAATGCCCATAATAAAAGCACTCTAACCCTAATCTAAGAAAGTAAAAAAGCTCTCTAGACCACAATATCGTTCAGTTCAAGCTAAAATCCTTGGTAGAGACGCGAAATTGGACTGGACAACTCTTTGAGACGCGATCGCGAACGCCCCCCCGCCCTGCTAACATCCCGCTGCGCTAACGCGTCTTTACAAGTCAAAAATCAGTACCAAAAATCCTTAACCAAAGCGTATTGCTCTACAAAGCGTATTGCTCTAAAGGATCTTTGATCGAAAACTGTCTCAATTACACATCGACACATTAATGCATAATGTGTCGATGTGTATAGTGCCTAAATCCTAGTAGAATATTTTCGCAAATCTAAGTAGGAAGATAGATGGAAGTTTCTGGACGCATCAATTACCCACTGAATCCTCCTCCCACTCTTGAAGATTTTCCCGTCCTTCAAACTGAAAAATATACCCTACGACTGGCTTCAACTGAAGAAGAATTAGAATCAATTTTTCGGTTGCGCTTTGAAGTTTTTAATCTTGAACTAGGCTTAGGATTTTCTGCTTCTAACTTTACTCAGATGGATATAGATAAGTTTGATGCGGTTTGCCATCATTTAATTTTAATCTCCAAACATACAGGTAAAACCATTGGAACTTATCGGATGCAGACCTATATAATGGCTTCTCAAAGACTAGGCTTTGATGCTACCGATATATTTAATCTTAATGGAATCCCCAATTCTGTGCTTCAGGTATCAGTAGAAGTTGGGCGTGCATGTATAGCTAAAGAATATCGCAATAGTCAGGCACTTTTACTACTCTGGGAAGGGTTGGCAAATTATCTCATCTGGAGTAAAAACCAATATTTCTTTGGTTGTGCATCATTACTCACACAATGTCCTGTGCAAGCTAGTTGCGCTTATGATTATTTTCGGCAGAATAACTTGATGCATCCAAGTATTTTGGTTTACCCAAATTCACAATTTTGCCTAGAACTGACTCAAAATTGTCCAGATTCATCTAATGTTGAGATTCCGAAAATTTTGCAGGCATACTTGAATATTGGAGCTAAAATATGTAGCTTTCCTGCTATTGATCGGCAGTTTAAAACTATTGATTTTTTAACTATATCTAATATTGCAGACTTTGCCAAATGGCGTTATCCAAATCCTCTCAAAAAAACCTTACCACTGAGCATTTTTCATGATTAATGCTACTACTGCCAGCTTATTTAACGGACGCGAGAAAAAATATCCTTGTCCATATTCACACTTAAACTTATTCAGAAATGCTAGCTGCTCTTTTGTCTCCACTCCTTCGGCGGTAATATCCATACCTAATTTGTGTGCCAGTGTGATAACTGTCTCAATAATTTCTAAATTCTTGCCATTAGTATCTATCCGGCTAACAAAGGAACTTAACTGACCAATATGGACAGCATTGGCGTTAAATGCGGCTAAACTTAGTGTATTTAACACTCCATTTATATCTCGGTTTCAAAACCAAATCCAGTTTTGCGGGATTTGATACAACCTTGCCCATATCTTTTTGTAGTTAATAAAGGAGAGGTGTTGATTGCCAATCTTACCAATCAAATTAAAGTCCGGTTGGCGATGTCTACGACGGGCGTCGCTGTGGCACCTCATCCAGTCCACTTAACTAGATGATTTGAGAAAACTTTTTAGGAAACCCACTTACTTATGCGCCATCTCAAATTTGCTCCGAGTTGGTTGCGATTTTTAACTATCTTCTTATTGACGATGGGTATATTGTTTCGCTTTTCTAATCTTGATGGTAAAGTTTTCTGGCAAGATGAAGTTTATGCCTCATTGCGAATTTCTGGTTACACAATTAATGAAGCTAAACAGCAACTTTTTAATAATCGTGTGATTAGCAAAGAAAGTTTTGCTCAGTTTCAAGGTGCAAATCCAGACAAAAGCTTAAATGACACAATTATGTCTTTGGCAAAACAAGATTCTCAGTATCCACCGTTGTATTACATAATAGCCAGATTGTGGATGGAAATCTTTGGTAATTCGGTGACAGCGATTAGAAGTTTATCAGCCTGCATCAGTTTGCTGGTTTTCCCTTGTGTTTATTGGCTATGCCGAGAATTATTTAATGTGCCATTATCAGTTCCTGGTGTTGCGATCGCACTCATGGCTATCTCTCCAATTCACCTAGTATACGCCCAAGAAGCACAAGAATATATTCTTTGGTTAGTCACTATTTTACTATCCAGTGCGTCTCTGCTGCGAGCCATACGGCTAGAAGATGAGCTAGCAAAAGAACGACAAAAACCTGATTTATTCGCTATCTGGAGTATTTATGCAGTCACCTTAGCCATTAGTCTTTATACATTTCTTTGGAGTGCATTTGTCGCAGTTGCTCATGGAATTTATGTGATGATAACTGCAAAATTTAAGTTTACTGAAACTGTGAGAACTTATTTGCTAGCATCACTAGTCGGTTTTTTAGCTTTCATGCCTTGGATAACAGTTGTAATCGGTGATTTTTTTAAATTTTTGATTTCAGCAGATAAAACAACAGCGCAGTCAGATTTAATACCTATCTTTCCATTTTTGTTGATGCAGTTAAGCCGGATTTTTTTTGATATAGGCCTTAGCTCAGAAAATTCTCTAGGCTATTTAATTGCACTAGCTTTTTTAACTTTGGTAGGATATTCAATTTATTTTCTTTGTCAATCAACTAACTATAAAACTTGGTCTTTTATCATCACTTTAATTGTAGTGCCAGCATTACCCCTAATACTGCCAGATTTAATTGCTGGGAGTATACAATCGTCTACCGAACCATATTTAATCCCATCTTATTTAGGAATCCAATTAGCTGTTGCCTATCTACTAACTACGCAACTATATAATGGGAGCGGATCGCGTCGGAGCTTTTGGCCCATAATCATGACATTAGTGATTATTTGTGGTTTGATTTCTTCTAAGGTGAGTTCGCAGGCAGAAACTTGGTGGAATAAGGGTATGAATTATGGCAATCCCCAAGTTGCCCAAATCATTAATCAGAGTAATCGTCCACTTTTGATTAGTGATGCTTTTAGCAATAATTATGGTCATGTCTTTTCTTTAAGCTATCTTTTGGAACCAAAAGTGCGATTTTTGTTGGTGAACAATCAAAATATTCCTAAAATTCCTGATGGGTTTACTGATGTGTTTTTACTTAATCCTTCAGAGGATTGGGGCAAAACCATAGAAAAAAAGTATAAATTCAAGACAGATATTGTTTATAGTGATAACTATTATTCAATCTGGAAATTGGCTAAAACTCGTAATTTGCGCCGACGTAATATTTCCCCTAATAATCAATTATCTGCCGAGCTATCAACTAGGTAAACAATTCTTCCATAGCTGATAACTCTTGATAAGTTCTTTATTGCACAGATCAGTCTGCTTGAAGTATATAAATCCACTTTTACCACTTCACTAAACAAGTGTTTTTGTAGCTAAAAATACAATTCTTATCTTGAACAAAAAACTACTGAGTCTAATTAGTAACTCCGCTACTTGACTAACTCACTTTCTACAATTAGAATCCATCACTGTGGAAACTTTGCCAGCAATTTCTTGATAAATATCACAAGTGCCGGAGAAACTTCCAGCACTCGTGTAAGAACTTAAACTCCCGATTTTGTACAGAATTTACCGCCACTTTAAGTTTCTGCATAGGTAGAGATTGGACATTTGACTGCGCAACAATCGCCTCGTATGATGAGCATTTATCAGGATTTGGCATAGGCGCGGCGGAACCTTCACCTTGATGATTTGCTTTGAGCGATCGCCTCTATACTACGTTTATTTGGTTAGACATTTTTAATAAGTTGTTTCGTTAAAGTAGATAATTGTTATACAAGTTATTGTGAAATTTAGTTATGCGGCATCTCCAACTTGCTCCCAATAGGTTGCGGTTTCTCATTGTAGTTTTGTTAATGGTGGGTATATTTTTTCGTTTTTTTAACCTCGATCGCAAAGTTTACTGGCACGATGAGACTTTCACTTCATTGCGGATTTCTGGTTATACGTCAAATGAAGCCAAGCAGCAAATATTTAATGGTCGCCTAATTAATAAGGAAAGTTTTGCCAAATTCCAAAGTCCCAATATGGAGAAAGGCTTACGTGACACCATTATATCTTTGGAAGTAGACGATCCACAGCATCCACCAGTGTATTATATACTCGCTCGGCTTTGGGTGGGAATCTTTGGCAATTCGGTGACAGTAATTAGAAGTTTATCTGCCTTTATCAGCTTGTTGATTTTTCCGAGTATTTATTGGCTGTGTCGAGAATTATTTAAAGCATCGGCATGGGTATCGGAGGTTGCGATCGCACTCATGGCAATCTCCCCTATTCACTTAGTATACGCCCAAGAAGCACGAGAATACATTCTCTGGATAGTGACTGTATTACTATGCAGCGCTTCATTACTACGAGCATTACGATTGGAATCACAAGATCGAGTACTACGTATACTAAATTGGGGAATGTATGCAGTCACTTTGATGCTTAGTCTCTATACATTTTTGTTCAGTGGATTTGTTGTAGCCGCTCATAGTATTTATGTAATTGCCATTGCAAAATTTAGATTTACTAAAACAGTAAAAGCTTATCTATTAGCATCTTTAGCAGGGCTTTTAGCTTTTACATATTGGATAATGGTTTTAATAGTTAACTTATTGCAAGTAAAGAGTTCAACCGCCTGGACAAAAACACATTTACCCTTAGATGCTTTAATTAAATCTTGGCTTTTACAGGTAGATCGGATTTTTCTTGATTTAGACTTAGGCTTTGAAAATCTGTTTACCTATCTAATAACACCATTTTTTTTAGTTCTTGTTGGATATTCTATTTATTTTATTTGTCAAAAAACTAACTATAAAATCTGGTTGTTTATCGTCACGTTGATTATGATTCCTGCATTACCTTTAATGCTACCAGACTTACTGTTTGGGGGTATACGCTCACTTGCCGAACGTTATTTATTGATTTCTTATTTAGGAATTCAACTAGCTGTTAGTTACTTACTAGCTACGCAGCTAAACAATAAGAGTTTTGTACGCCGGAGAATCTGGCAAATAATCATGGGACTAGTGATTATTTGTGGGCTAGTTTCTTATGGAGTGAGTTCTCAGGCTGATACTTGGTGGAGTAAGGTTATTAGCTCTGGTAATCCACAAGTTGCAAAAATTATTAATCAGACTAATCATCCACTTTTGATTAGTAATGATTCTGGTATTAATTATGGTAATGTATTTTCTCTCAGCTATCTTTTACAGCCAAAAGTGCAGTTCCAATTAGTAAAAGACCGTTCTATACCCAATATTCCTGATGAGTTCGCTGATATTTTTTTACTAAATCCTTCAGATACCTGGCGTAAGCAAATAGAAAAAAATTATAATTATAAAACAGTTGTTGTATACGGTGACAAGAATTACTTGCTCTGGAAAATAGAAAATCCGCGTAGCGACGGATTTTTTGAAAAAATTAGGACTTAACCAAAATTAGACGCTGTATTTATGGGCAATTCATATAAATGAATTCGCGTCAGGTAGAGAATAAACTTAATTGATTTTCGACTATTATTTGCATAATTTTATATTAAACAATATTTCCATATATTTTTTGATATATGGAAATATTTGCTAAAGTCATCATCTTTTATAAGATATTTAAATAGTTTCTTGATTAAAATCAGCTAAAAGCAACAAAAATAAATATTAAACAAATTCTCATCTGAAATTAATTTAAGTAATGGTACGATGCTTTAAATTATCCTTTGTGATGAATTCAATGATTCATTGAAAGGTGTTCTATGCAAATAACAGATTTTCTTAGTCTTTTACATCCAGCGATCGCAATTATATTCGTGTTTCCACTCATCGGTACAGTAATTAATTTTGCTTGGCAAACACGCCAACGTAGATTGCAAAGTTTAGCGGGGAGTAAGAGTAAAATTCCTCCAGTGGTGGGTGCAGAACATAAGCAGTTAGGTGAAAGGCTCACAAGTGCAGTTGTGGGATTAACTTTAATCGGATTAAGCTATCCTATTGGTAAAAATATTATCAAAAATCAATTATGGAATCAAACACCTTTTCAAGTTATTTTTATACTGCTAATATTTGCTGCCACCATCGCCTCATTAGTATTTCTTTATCGGGCAAAACAGCGGGTGTGGCGGGCAGTTTTTGCAACTTTAACTGGTGCAGGTTTAGTAATTCTAGGCTGTCAAGATGGAGTCTATCGCCGCACCAATGAGTGGTATTGGTCACATTATTATATTGGCATTACCGCAGCACTGCTAATGATTTTTTCATTAGCAATTGTTCAAGATATTTATCAAGATAAGTCCAATCGCTGGCGTCTTGTCCATACGATTTTAAATTGCATTGCTTTGTTGCTATTTATTGGACAAGGTATGACAGGAACGCGAGACTTGTTAGAAATTCCTCTGAGTTGGCAAGAACCCTATATTTATCAGTGTGATTTTGCTAATAAAACTTGCCCAACGCCAAATTCCCAAGCACCAAAATAAGCAAGGGAGAATAACCTTCAGGAGTCCTGAGTGGAGAATCTCATTTATTTTCTCAGAACTCGGAACGGGCTAAACCTTAGCTATCCGCTAACGTAACTGTTTTGCCCAATGCCTAATCATTGTAGTGGCAGAGTAACAATTACTATTGTGCCAACACCCTGCTCACTTTCTAATTGAATATGACCTCCATGCAACTCCACACATTTTTTAACTATAGTGAGTCCTAGTCCTGTTCCTTGAATTACACCCACATTGCTGGCGCGATAGAAGGTTTGAAATAGATGAGTTTGGTCTTTGAGAGGAATTCCCATTCCCCGATCTTTGATTTGGAAAATGGCGAGGCTATTTTTGCAAATCAAATCAAACCAAATAGTGTCATTCTCAGGGGAATATTTGATGGCATTGGAAATCAAATTGGTTAAGATACAATTTAGTAGGTCTTCATCTATTTGGGCTTGGATCGATTCACCTTGAAAAGTAAAGATAATGCTGTGCTTACTACCTGCATTTAGTTGAAGAATATCTGTGAGTTCGCTACAGAAATTTTCTAAATTTAAAAGTGTAGGTTTGTATTCGAGTTTAGCTGCTTCCGTTTTACTCAAGAATAATATCTCATCTAAGAGATTAAGCATCTGGTTGATAGCATTTTGTATTCGCTCGAAATATTTAGTTCTCCGGGCATCAGTTAGTTTATTGCTGTTGTATTCAAGGATATCTACAGCCGTCCGAATCGTAGTCATAGGGGTGCGGAACTCGTGAGAAACCATTGCTACAAAGTTTGACTTTAACTCGTTGAGTTCCTGTTCTTTTGCCAGCGCTTGACGGGTGCGTTCTTCACTCTCGCGTAGTTGGTTGAGAATTTCGCTTCTTTCAATGGCATAGCGAATGGCACGCACTAACCGTTGTATAGTTATTTTATCTTTAACTAAATAGTCTTGCGCTCCTTCTGCTAATGCTTGCAGTGCTAATTCTTCATCATCAATACCTGTTAATACCACAACTGGGATATCAGGTACTGCTGCCCTAAATTCTTTTAATGTGTCCAGTCCAATAGAGTCTGCAAGGCTGAGGTCTAACAAAACTAGGTCGAATCTGCGTTGCTTTCGACTCCCTAGCTGAGAATTATCAAGGGTGGACGCAGAGTTTTCCCTGCTAGCTTCTATTGCCTCAGATAACCGTTCAACATGTAACATCTGCCATTGTTCTTGATCTGCATTTATAAATATCCGGTGTAGCAAATGAGCATCACTTGCACTATCCTCTACTAATAGAATGTGAATTGTGAGCTTTTCCATAGTACAGGGTTATATCAATTTGGTAGATAATCACCTGATTTCCTATTTTTTAGATAGGGATAGAAATCATGCGTTTATTAGAAGGTTACTAGGCAGTTATTAACTATATATTTAAAGATACCTTAATTTGCATTGAGAGTAAAATAAAATACTGTTCTTACGCCCGTCCCAGTTCTGACTCAGCCTAGATGCGACCACCATACTGTTATCGACGAGTATGAAGACGGCGGAAAACCTCATAAATTCGCTCAAGATATTGAGACCATTATCCTGAGCGATCGCTTGTAAATTACTAAGAGCTAGACTGAGGGCAGTATCACAGTCAACGAGAACAAATTCCTGACCGCGAGTACCCACACGAGAATAAACATAGCTGCGGTAAGCTACGCTAACGCACCAACGTAGAGACAATGCAATTTTTGACACAAAAAACAAGTGGAGATGTAGTTTAACACCACATCTCCACTCTCAATTTACTGTATTAGGGTTACAACAAAAGACCCCACGAGCTGATTAAAACTTGGGAAAGTTCAAATTAATTAACGTGACTCAGTTCCTTGATTGGGGCTACCTGCTACACCATCGTTTTCTGGTGCTTCTGGAGTAGCAGTGGATTTAGCATCACTCTTTTCCGCATCACCAGTTTTGCGGATATTTTCGTCGATAGGGGTTTCGCCGTCAGGAGAAGCAGTAGACGCAGTTTGTTCATTATTAGATTTTTGTTGTTCAGCCATGATTACATCCTTAATTATTTATCCTTGGAATCATCTTAAAAAATTAGGAGTATGAGTGCATCTATCCAGAATATAGTTATGGCTGATTCCTCCCTCTATCCTAAGTATTGTTTTGTACTACTCATGTCTGCTGACAAAAATCCATAAATATAAAAGTTGTTAACCTTAGAACCGTTGCTATCGTTAATGGAGAACCTAGAAGGGGTTTTATCGCCGAGATGGTTTTAAAATTGCTGTATTCATAGTTGACAAAAAATGCAAAATCATCTATTTGGATCTGAATGAATAGTATGGTGTGATGATGGTGATACAAACTATCAAAATTTAATTAATGAACCAGAGCAATCTATCGTTACCATCTGGATGTGTCCTTCGCAAGGCAACCTCTGCGGATCGGTGGTCGATTAGATTGCTGGTATTTTCAGCCAAACTTGACCCAACCCAATTAAATTGGCAGCAATTTTGGGTAATTGAATACAATCAAAATCTGATAGCTTGTGGACAGCTGCGTAATTTCTCAGGGGCACAAGAACTTGGTAGCTTGGTCGTTGCATCAGCTTGGAGAGGTCGCGGTTTGGGTAGTTTGCTAACGCAGCATTTGATTAATACAGCAACGCAACCACTTTATCTGGAATGCTTAGGTCAACGGCTGGTGCAGTTTTACAGTCGCTTTGACTTTGTACCAATATCTTTTGAAGACTTGCCACAATTTCCCAAGACAATAGGCTTATCTAGGCTCAAGGATAAATTTAGATTCTCGCAGTTAGCTAAAAGGCTGCTCAAAGTTCCTGTGGTATTTATGGAATATCAAGGTAAGACTAATTCGTAATTCGTAATTTAAGATATCCACAACAAGGCTTGATACAAGATGTTTCCAGCCCTTTACTCTCCCCATTTTCTATTTCAACTTAGAGGTTTAGCAAAAATCGTTAGTAAGCCAGGCCCTAGTAAATAATGGTGATTTAAACACAATAGCCCAGCAGAGGAGCCAAGAAGTTGACGTTGATTAGGGCTGTAGAGTCTAATTCCACGGGGAGAGACTGGCAATAATTGAGGTTCTGTCTCTTTTTGAGAAGTAATATCAACTAAATAAAAGCGTCCACCGGGATAAAGTACCCGTGCTATCTCACTAACCACCTGTTTAGGTTCCAAATAGTGCAAGAAGCTGATAGTACTGAAAACGGCATCAAATTGGCCATCAGCAAAGGGAAGAGACTCAGCTTTGCCCTCAATATAAATTAAGCGTGGACGGTGGCGGTTGCTCTGTCTTGCTACCCGCAACATATTAGCAGATAAATCCAATCCGGTAGCTCGCAAATCGGGAAACTGAGTAGCAAGGCGCTCAAGTAAGCGTCCAGTACCACAACCTATATCAAGTACATTTGCTGGCTCTGGTAAATCGACGTACTCCAGCAACCGTTGGTGAACGGCTCGATAAAATACTGAAGGAAAGAACCAATCGTAACTTGATGCCCATAGATCAAAAAGTAGCTTTTTGTTATTGAAAAAGTTATCAGTCATTAGTTTTCGCAGCTTTACGATATTTTCGCTTGCATAAATTATGTTAATGTGCTGAGTCACATCAGTAATTGCACTTAAAAATCTTTACTTATGTTAGCTTGAGATTAAATTGGTCAACAAATACGTAGACTAAATAAAAACATAAAGTACTGCCAGTAACCTAAAAAATTTTGCATCGTTAAGGGATTGAGCCGAAATGTTTGTCAAACAGTGCCAATTTGCTGAAAGGCTTGTCCTGTCTAGATTTTTACCTTGAAATTCGAGCTTTTTACTAGGTAAAGGTTAGGGGGTTAGGTTTTGGATGGGTTTTTCAATATGAACTGAAAAGTCAGGACAAATTATCGGGAACTGTAGTACTTGAATGTGTAGTTAACAGTACTCCTGCTAACTCTGTAGAGAACCAAAGAAAAAGTAATAAGTGCATAAAACTACAAAACCTAACTGTATTTCTTTATAGAGGTTCAAATACAAAAACTCAATCTAGTTTGAAATTATCAAGGTGAAAAATTATGACAAGCTTTATGCAATTTCACTTACACAACGATCTACTGCACCCAGTCCGCGAGTGGCTGGAAACGATAGAAATTCATAACTCCAAATTGGCTCATTTCCTATGCAAAGTTATTCCTGCTCAATGTCCCTTTGAGCGAGACATCACGCTGTTTAGTCGGAAGCTATTGCATATTCCACCTATGTGTAAATTAAATCCTCTATACGAGGAAGTGGTTAGTTTACGTTTTAGAGCGCTCTGTTATCTTGCCGATGAATGTGGTGAAGATATCACAGCTTATTGCTGATAGCCAGTTGGATTGTTGTTTGATCGAGCAGCGATCGGTAATTGCAGATTTACGGTTGTTACTTACTCAGGTTTATACTAAGCTAACGTACACCTAATTAGATGTTTGGCTATTAAGTAGCTGGCACTATTGTTGCTTCCCGTATCCTGCTGAAATTATTAACATCATCATGACGCACATCTTACTGATTGAAGATGAGGTCAAACTGGCACGATTTATGGAATTGGAATTGAATTATGAAGGCTATCAAGTCAGTATTGCCTACGATGGATTAACTGCACTCACCGCAGCCAGGGAGTTGCATCTGGATTTAGTAATTTTAGACTGGATGTTGCCTGGGTTATCCGGGTTGGAAATTTGCAGCCGCTTGCGAAATATAGCTGAGAAAGTGCCGATAATCTTATTAACCGTCAAAGATGAAGTGAGCGATCGCATTGCAGGTTTAGACGCTGGTGCTGATGATTACCTCGTTAAACCCTTCAGCGTTGATGAATTATTAGCCAGAGTCAGCGCTCACCTACGAAGAAGCAACCAAGTAGAGTACGCAGATGTTTTAGAATTTGAAGACCTAAGTTTAAACCGTCGCACGCGAGAAGTGTACCGAGATCGGCGGTTAATTGAGTTAACTGCTAAAGAATTTGATTTACTAGAATATTTACTGGCCCATCCGCGACAGATAATTAGCTGCGATCGCATTTTAGAGGAAGTCTGGGGTTATGACTTCATGGGCGATGTCAACATCATTGAACCTTACATTAACTACCTGCGCCTGAAACTTGAAGCCAATAACGAAAAATGTCTCATTCAAACTGTGATCGGTGTTGGCTACAGATTGCATGATTAAATTGGGGATTTGGGCGAGACAAGCAAAAGACTTTCCAATAATTCTTCCTTATTCCCTCAGTGCCTATTGCCCAAAAGCAAAAGGCTTCAACTTAGCAAATTTTGGCGTTTTTGGCAATCTCTACAAAAACTCATCCAACTCAGAGTTAATTATATTAGGATGCACAAAGCTGTAATCATCCAAAATCCAAAACTTAAAGTGGCATGACCTATCTAGAAACAGCAGCGCAGTTCTACCGCGAAGTTGCCCAAACCCCGCAAGTTGGACTTTGTTGTGTACAAAGTACGCCCCTGCAACTACCAGGATTGAAAATTCCTTTGCCAATGCAGGAAATGAATTATGGTTGTGGCACCACTGTTCACCCCACCGAACTAGGAAACCAACCTACAGTGCTGTATGTCGGCGTTGGTGGCGGCTTAGAAGCGTTGCAATTTGCTTATTTTTCCCGTTATGCAAGTGCTGTAATTGCCGTTGAACCGGTTGGGGCCATGCGGGAAGCAGCAGCACGTAATTTGGAAATTGCTGCTCAAGAAAACCCCTGGTTTAACACCAGCTTTGTCGAAATCCGCGAAGGTGATGCTTTTAATTTACCTGTTGCTGATGCTAGCGTCGATATCGTGGCACAAAATTGCCTTTTCAACATCTTTGAACCAGAAGATTTAACTCGTGCTTTAAAAGAAGCATATCGGGTGTTAAAACCAGGTGGACGCTTGCAGATGAGCGATCCAATTGCGACTCGTCACATTCCAGCACATCTTCAAGAAGATGAGCGGCTGAGAGCCATGTGTTTATCAGGCGCACTCACATATGAAGAGTATACTGAAAGGATTATAAATGCTGGTTTTGGTCAAGTTGAAATTCGTGCCCGTCGTCCTTATCGCCTACTAGATTCTCAGACTTATAATTTAGAAGAAAACTTACTTTTAGAAAGTCTGGATTCAGTCTCATTTAAAGTTATCATTCCAGAAGATGGTGCTTGCATTTTCACTGGAAAAACAGCAATTTATGCTGGTACTGAAGCCTTCTTTGACGATTTGGCAGGTCATATACTTCAGCTAGGTATCCCGGCTGCGGTGTGTGATAAAACTGCCGCTAAACTTGCTGCTAGCAAGCCAGCAGAAATAATTGTTACCGATTCAACCTGGCACTATAGCGGCGGTGGCTGCTGTTAATTTATTCAGAAAGAATTCAGGTGTCAGGTGGTCGCCAAGCGCAGTCGAGGTGAGTCAGAATGGGCTAAACCTTAGCTATCCGCTAACAGAATGGTTCTGTGCGACACTTCTCTACGAGACACTTTGCGTAGCTTGCTTCTCCGGAGACGTACGACAAGCTCAGTGCATCGCTGGGTGATGAATGCACAATTTGAATATTTCACTAATTACATTCTGAATTCTAGATTCTGAATTCTGACTTCTTGTTTATAAACTCCAAAATGTTGTTAATTAGTCTGTTTTTGGCTACGCTTTTTTTAGCATATTCAAATGGAGCAAATGATAATTTTAAAGGTGTAGCGACGCTGTTTGGTAGCCGGACTAGCAGTTATCAAACAGCAATTTTGTGGGCAACTTTTACAACCTTTGCTGGTGCAATCACTGCGACTTTTTTAGCAGGATCATTAATTAAACAATTCTCTGGAAAAGGACTATTACCTGATGCGATCGCTAATGCCCCAGAGTTTCATCTCGCAGTCGCGATCGCTACTGGATTGACTGTACTCATTGCTACCCTTATGGGGTTTCCCATTTCCACAACTCACAGTTTAACAGGTGCGCTGGTTGGCGCTGGATTAGTTGCGATCGGATTACAAGTTAATTTTGCCGCTTTAGGAACTTCCTTTATTTTGCCTTTATTACTTAGTCCAATCATTGCTATTCCCTTGGGAGCAGGAATTTACAGCTTATCTGGCTATATTAATTCAAAATGGCATCTACCAGTCAACCAAAAAATGATTGATGGTTGCCATTTTCTCAGCGCTGGAATTATCAGTTTTGCTAGAGGATTAAATGATACTCCTAAGATTGTTTCACTCATCCTAATTATTGAATATTTCTCGATTCAGGGGGGAGCGATCGTGATAGCGATCGCAATGGCACTTGGCGGTTTACTAAACTCCCAAAAAGTTGCAATAACCATGAGTGAAAAGATTACCTTAATGAATCATACTCAAGGCTTATCAGCAAATATAGTAACTGGTATTCTGGTCATTGCAGCTAGTAAGTTTGGGCTTCCATTTTCTACCACTTACGCTTCAGTTGGTTCTATTTTTGGTGTAGGATTAATTAGCAAAAAATCTAAATCTAATTCTCGTGTTTTTTATCAGATTCTACTATCGTGGATTTTAACTTTACCAACTGCTGCAATTATTAGTGCAATAACCTACAGATTATTGCAAGATTAGAAAAATTGAATATTGTTGTGCAATTTTTTAGGAGTATTAACTAATGCAAACTCAAGCAAAAAGTCTAATAGATACAGCAGTAACAGCCTTTAAAAACAAACTCAGTTCACCTTTGACAAAAAAAGGAATCACTGTTTTACAAGTTAATCTAGGTAAGCTTTGTAATCTTGCTTGTACACACTGTCATGTCGAAGCCGGTCCAAAACGTACAGAAGAACTTTCTCCCGAAATTTGCGAACAATTGATTTCACTAATCTATAAATTTCCCGAAATTAAAATTGTGGATTTGACTGGTGGCGCACCCGAAATGAATTATGGATTTAAGCCACTGGTAGAAGCAGCAAAAGCAACTGGTAAACAAGTCATTGTCCGGTCTAATTTGACCATTTATTTTGAAGATGGATTTGGTGATTTACCAGAATACTTTGCTAAACACCAAGTAAGAGTTGTAGCTTCTCTACCCTGTTACTTAGCAGATAATGTTGATAAAATGCGCGGTACTGGTGTTTTTGATAGTTCAGTCAAAGCTTTGCAGTGGCTTAACCAAATTGGCTATGGTAAAGACCAAAATTTAATTTTGGACTTGGTTTTTAATCCCCAGTTGCCCAGCGATGAAAAATTTTATTTAGCTCCTGAACAGAGTAACCTAGAACGAGATTACAAAATGTTCTTGCAAGAACATTTTAATATTGTGTTTAACAACCTCTTCACCTTTACCAACCTACCAGTTGGTAGAACCAAAATGCATTTAGAACGGAGAAAACTATACGCTAGCTATTTGCAGTTTTTAGAGTCGCATTTTAATCCCAGCACAGTTGAACATTTAATGTGTCGCGATGAACTTTCAATTGACTATCTGGGCAATGTATATGATTGTGACTTTAACCAAATGATGAATTTGCCTGCAAAAACTCGTAATGGTGAAACTTTGACAGTTGGCAAATTGTTAAAAGCTGGCAATTTAGACCTGATTAGTCAGGTGCAAACTGCTGCTTATTGCTATGGTTGTACTGCTGGGTGTGGTTCTAGTTGTGGTGGCGCTTTGCTCTAAAAACTAGAGCATTTACTTTTCTGGCCCGACATCTCTCAGGAAGAGTCAGCATTTGTACATTGCTTCGCAGTTCGACACTACTGACTTGGGCTGTTGAACACACACAAACACTTAGAAACGTTATTTACGTCTAGATTGCGATGATTCGCGTCCGCGCATGAGAGCAGTATATCAAGGCTTTGGTTTCCGCGATCGCAGCCAGAGACAAATTAGTGCTTATTTTGTCTCTCGCTATGAATATCAAATATCTCCACAAGTTATCTAAATTGATATGTCTTTTATCGATGAAATTAATCCTGTCAATGCTTTGATTGTGGGAGCCAGCCAAGGTATTGGTTTGGGTTGTGTGAAAAAATTGCTACAAGATCGCAGAATAGCTAAAATTTATGCAACTTCTCGTCAACCGGAATTGGCCTCAGAGTTAATAGCTCTTGTAGACAAATATCCTGAGCGATTAATTTGTTTGAAGATGGATATTACTGACGAGTTACAGATTATTGAAGCTGTTCAAAAAATACATACTCAAGTTGATAAACTGCATTTGGTAGTCAACTGTGTAGGACTGTTACACGAAGATACTTTGCAACCTGAAAAAAGCTTAAGACAGATCAATTCAGAAAATTTGCTGCGCTACTTTCAGATAAATAGTATTGGTGCTGTCTTACTGGCTAAACATTTATTGCCTCTGTTTCGTCATGGCGATCGCAGCGTGTTCGCCACTATTTCTGCTAAATTGGGCAGTATTGGCGATAACCAACTTGGTGGATGGTATGGCTATCGGGCTTCTAAAGCAGCACTCAATATGTTGATGCGAACTGCGGCAATTGAGTATAAAAGAAGTTGTCCGAAAGCATTAATAGTAACATTGCATCCTGGTACAACTGATACCCGCCTTTCTCGTCCTTTCCAGCGAAATGTACCTGCGGAAAAATTATTTTCAGTAGAACGTACTGTTACCCAATTATTGGCTGTCATCGAACAGCTTCAAGAAGGCGATAGTGGACAGTTTTTCTCATGGGATGGAAGCAGATTGCCTTGGTAACTTTTTAAAATTTAGGTTCTAAGAACTAGGAAACTCTAACTCAGCGCTTCCCCGTGCTAACTGCACCACCTCAGATGGTAGGTGTCGCTCCAACCAATCTTCTAAATCAGCTAGTACCTCGCGGTAATTTATGTCACTCTGAAGTTCGTGATAGGCTCCTGGATACTCGATTCTCAGCTTATCTGTGCAGTTTAGCCGTTGGTAAAAGATGTCGCTTCCTGCTGGCAAAGCTACTCGGTCTGCGCCACCGTGGAGAATCAATAATGGTAATTGCCAATCACCTGCATGAGCATTAATCCAATCAACTGTTACAAAGAATTCTGTAGCCAGACGGGCAGCAGCACGGGTATGTCGCATTGTATCCTGAGCGATCGCAGCTAAAACCTGCGGATCTCGTGAACCAGCGCTAATGTCAATGCCTGTATTCAGGGTAAAACGCGGCCACACCCGTGAGAGCATTTTTCCTAAAAGCACCCGAATAGGTGAAACCCCTACTTTACCCAAGGTTGGCGCAAGAGCGATCGCACCCTGTAATAATGATGCTTGTTGGGAATACCGCAGAATGTAATCTAAGACAATCACCGCGCCTAAACTATGACCCAAGAGAAAAACTGGACATCCAGGATTCTGAGTCTGAATTAACTGTAAAAAGCCTCCCAAGTCTTCACGAAACTCACTCCAAGCGTTGATATAGCCTCGTTGACCCGGTGAGCGTCCATGACCGCGCAAGTCTAAGGCGTAGACAGCATATTGTTTGGGTATCAACTGCTCAATTACATTACTGTAGCGATCGCTGTGCGCTCCGAGTCCATGCACAATGGCTAATATTACCCGTACTTTACCCTCTGGATGCCAGCTTTGATAATACAGTTCAAGTCCTCCAACACCTGGGAATCTACCTTGTTTATGAGAGAATATGCGATCGCTATGGTCAATCATAGGGTTAATTTTTTATGTAATTTAAATAATTTCTATACTAATTTTGAGGATAGTTTTAATTCCACTAATACAATATCTGCTGCGACACTTCCATTAACTCTATGGCGCATTAATTGTTCAAAGAATATTTTCAAAAATAGAGTAGGATTTTTTATTATTTCTTGGAGTAATCTCAACTTAGATACTGTTTGATTTTTTCCAAATTTAGATAAACTAAAATTGTTTATTGTTCTTGCCATAACAGAATTTGCAGGTGGCATATAAAATTTTATCTCACAGCCTAGTTGATGTGCTAGTTCTTCATAAGATTTTTTACTCAAACGTAGTAGATGATGTGGTGGGTGATTTAATATATCAAACCAGTCTGATTCAACCGACATAGGTGAATAAGGAGTGCTGATGAATATACTACCCATCGGTTTGAGAACAGAAAGCATTGATGCAATAAATTGCTTTGGTTGGCTAATATGTTCTAAGCAATGAAAAGACAATACATAGTTAAAGCTTTCGCTAGGAAATTTATTGTAAAAACTCTCAATTGTTTCACAGTAAACTTCAAATCCTCTTGCCTGACATTGCTCAATAGAGACTGGAGTTGTGTCCAAGCCAACTATACGAGTATTTGAAAGTTTTTTGGCAATTTCCAGAAAATTACCTCCCCCGCAGCCCACATCTAAGATAGAAATTGAATTTTGTCTTTCTCGCTTATTTATTTGCTCAATTACGGCAAACCATTCCCATCTAGATTCTGGATAATAACCTGCTCTAGTAGTAACCCATTGGTAAAATGACTGGCTGCCTGCTTCTAGAGGAAAAGCATATTCAAGTGAGCAATTTTTACATTGCTGAATCTCATAGTCTATTATTTCAATTTTGTCTGGTGGCTTTTCAGCAAAATAATCTTCTAATTCGCTCATAATATTTTTTTTAGAGAATGAACGAATATGGATGCTTTCATGACTACAAACAGGACATTCATTTGAAATATTTTTAGACATAATAAAGATTGGATTATCTATTTTTTATGTGTTGCAGTTAAAGTTTACTATGTTTTTTATACTTTACAGCAATCTTTTACTGTTGTTGAATAAGACTACAATGAAATACGTCGGGTGTACAAGTATAAAAAACATTGAATGAAGGAGGCAGAAGTTAGAAACTGTTTATGTCTGATTTTAATTCCTGCATTTTGTACCTTAGTTACTCGCAAACTGCTGTATATTGTGGTCAGAGATTATTGTTCTAAAAAGTTTGTAACTTTGAAATTTGATGTTCCCTCCCAACAATGGTTCAAAAATGCATTTACCTGAGCATCTGCTGCATCAACCGATTCTCTAGATGCATTAAATTGCACTGCTGTTACAATGTATTCAAAGATAATTACAAATTGCTTTTGGGGTGAAATTCTTTCGACTACAATTGTTTCACCTATCTTCGGGATTTGAGACGGATTTACCACAAATGTCTCAATTTTAGGTTTATCTAGTGGATTTTTGAAATTGAAGTATTTACAGTAAACAATAATTTTCACTTAGACAACCACCAATAATAATTCAAAATTCAAAATTTAAGAGCATATGTAAGGTGTGTTACGTTTTACTAACGCACCCTACGTTTATTCCAAAAATCTGAATTGGAAAATTGTGAATATTATAGTAAATTTTGAAAAAATATCTCTTAACTTATTTTCCTTGCCATAGCTGCCGCAACGACTGAAAAATCTTGACAAATCTCTCTTCTAGCCAGACCATAACATAATCAAGCCATTCCAAAAGTTGCTCTAAGGGGTGCTTCTCATAGCCAGTTAAAGTTGCTTTCGTTTCTATCCAATCTGGCTGTGCCTCAACTTGACTGCTTTGGTTAAATTGCTGTTGCAAAATTTCCCCTTTACGACTCTCGCTTTTAGTTTGGGAAATGCGGGTTTGAGTTTGTTTTACAGAGGCGACTTTTCCAAATGTTTTTTTACTTGATGTAAGATTACGACTTGGTTGTTTTCTTTGTACCAAACCAGATCCGACTTTAGATTGTTTTACACTCAAATTCTTTTGTGGAAAATGCCCTATTGATAAACTTGGGGCTAAAGCAGGATTTATTCCCCCAGAAAGTGTAACTGGCTTGTCAGCAACGGTTTCGCTGTCACCAAATAAATCATTCCAAGTTAGCCAAGGATCGTTTGTTAAATCCTGATTCTCTATCAGAGGGCTTTTGGACAAAGCTTTTCTAAGGCGTGACGAGAAGAGTTTACCTGGCAATCTTTCATTACTAGTTGTTGTCTCAAGTGTTTTTCTATTACCAACACCAAAAAAGTAATTAAGTGCCGCCTCAATCAAAGCCTGAAAATTCTGTGAATGAGTTTCTAAACCATCAGCGTTAGGGGCAATTTCTCCTTTGGCAGCTAATTGCTCTTTGCCATAAAGAAATATGTTTAACTGAGTTTGGGCAACTTGGATAACTTCCTGGCTGCGTTCTTGCACTGGGACTAAAGCATTCGATTCCAACTTAGCAACGGCTATATCTAGAAATGCTAATAATCTATCTGTATTGAGTAAATCTTTTGGTATACCCTCGGCTAAAACTGGAATTTTAGCTGGATTTACGTCAGTGAGTTTTGCTAATAATCGGTCAATTTGTGGTAATAGCTGCGTTTCTTTTTTAGCTACAATTAAACGCCAAGACTGCCAGTAATTAGCAACTTCGTTAATAATTCGGTCTTCTAATTTTGCCTGTTGTTCGGGTGTTAAGATATCTAAAATTTCATTGTCAGCAGTAACAAGTACTAAATTTCGATTCATCAAATTTGTGGCAATTCCTCGCACTATTGGCAGACGCTGTTGAAGGGCATTGTCTAATTGTGAAGGGTTGAGACTGACAGCTTGATTAGCCGTAATATTTGATGATTGAGTAAGATTAGAGTTATTTTCAACCAATTTAAGCCGAAAAACTCCCAATAAAGCCAAGGGATTAAAATGTTCAGATGCTTTCGTAGCAGTGGAGGCGGGTTCATCTGATGACAGGTAATTGACTGCCTCTAGTACATTTTGAATCGGACTATCAGCATTGGGTAGAGTTTCAGGCTGAAAATCGGTATCATTTGGTTGTAACTTTAATCTAGTTTGTGGTTCTTTAGTATGTAGCGTTTTCCCAGATGATTCAGATGACTGAAACAGTAGATACACTGGGTAAAGTAGTACCTCGACACCCCACTTAGTGGCGACTTGCAAATGCCGGAAGGTGTGTTCCCACTGTTGTGTCACCCGCCGAGATTGCTGGTGGACAAAGTTAAATAGTCTGCTTTGATAACGACCAGAGGAACCAGAAGACATAGTAGTAATTTTTTAGTTCAAGTCTTGTTAAGTTGTGAGACTCGCGCCAAACAATAAAAACGACCAACACCTCATCTTAGCGAATATATGACCCCGACTGTCTCTCAATCCCAGACCAAATTTATCTCACAAGCAATTGAGCAACTGCGCTCTTTTTGTCAAGTTAATCTTCAGTCTACGTGGCTGTATCAGGAATCTGACCTAGTTATTACTGATGTTGTAGCTGCTGATGTGTCTCATTGGCAACCTGCCCAGTTGAATGCTAAAGAACATATTGCTTGGACGGGTGGGAAAAAAGTGCTGTGGCTAGTGCAAAGATTGGTGGTTCCCCAAGATTTACACGGTTATCCCTTAGCTGGGTTGTCTTTGCGGCTGGCGCTGGTTTGGTGGGCGGATTCTGCTGAGATTTATGTAAATGGCGAGTTAGTGCTGGAGGGTGATTTATTTGATTGTTCGCCGAGAGTGCTTCTGTGTCAGGGGGTGATGCCAGGGGAAGAATTCACTGTGGCTTTGCGGTTAGTGAGTCCGGGACATTGTGATGGTGCTTTAGTGCGATCGCTCCTAGTTTATGAGTCTTATGTTGATAATAATCCCGATCCGGGTTTTGTGGCTGATGAGTTAGCTGTGGTGCAACTTTATTTGGAAAAATTTGCGCCGGAGAGGTTGGATGTTTTGGCGGTGATGGTGGGGGAGGTTACGAACCGCCTTCGCGAAGCGTCTCGTAGAGAAGACGCCAAGGACGCCAAGGAAGAGTTATTAAGATCGTTTTTGTCTCTACGCCAAAATTTAATTCAATCCGACATCTTAGCCCCCCAATTGATCGGGGGTTGGGGGGATCAAAAATCTAAAATTTTTTTATTGGGTCATGCTCACTTAGATTTAGCATGGTTATGGCCTGTGAGTGAAACTTGGAATGCGGCACAAAATACTTTTGAGTCGGTTCTGAAGTTGCAAGAAGATTTTCCTCAGTTAATTTTCTGTCATTCAAGTCCCGCACTTTATGCTTGGATTGAAGAACATCGCCCAGATTTGTTTAGCGCAATTCAAGCACAGGTAGCCGCCGGACGTTGGGAAGTTGTCGGCGGAATGTGGGTGGAACCAGAACTCAACCTAATTGCTGGTGAATCAATAGTCCGTCAGTTACTTTATGGTCAGCGCTACATCCAGGAGAAATTTGGCAAGCTTTCAACTGTGGAATGGGTTCCAGATTCTTTTGGTTTCTGTGCAACTTTACCGCAGTTTTTCGCTAATGCCGGAATTGAGTATTTTGTGACGCAGAAGTTGCGATGGAATGATACTACTAAATTTGATTATGGGGCTTTTTGGTGGCGATCGCCTGATGGCAGTGAAGTCTTTAGTTTGATGTCTGCACTCATCGGTGAAGCTATAAACCCAGTTAAAATGGCAACTTATGCTCTTGAGTGGCAAACCCAAACTGGTTTACCAGAATCTCTCTGGCTTCCCGGTGTCGGCGACCACGGCGGCGGCCCCACCCGTGATATGTTAGAAACGGCCCAACGCTGGCAAAGGTCGCCTTTCTTCCCAGACTTAGAATTTACGACGGCTGAAAAGTATTTACAGCAAATCAGTAAAGGAGGCAGAAGGCAAGAGGCAGGAGGTGGTAGTGATGATTCTTCCTCGTTCCCTACTTGGAATGACGAACTATACTTGGAATTTCATCGCGGTTGCTACACTACCCACGCAGATCAAAAACGCTGGAATCGTCGTTGTGAAAATTTATTATATCAAGCTGAACTATTTGCTACTTTGGCAACTGTAAGCTGTGGTGTGACATATCCCAAGGCAGAAATTGAAGCAGCTTGGAAATTGGTGTTATTTCAACAGTTTCACGATATTTTACCTGGTTCTTCAATTACCCAAGTTTACACAGATGCCTTGCCTCAATGGCAGCAAGTGGAACAAGTGGGAACGAAAATATTACAGGAATCACTTTTAGCGATCGCATCTCACATTACCCTATCAGAACCACCAAAACCCGATAGTCTACCTATTTTTGTTTTCAATTCTCTCAATTGGCAACGTTCTGAGGTAATCTCTGTAGCCTTACCCACACCACCAACAACTACCCAAGGATGGCAGATTTACGATGCTTCTGGAAACCAGCTTGTCTCCCAATTATCTGAATCCTCAACCCTACTATTTCTCGCCACCGAAATTCCACCCGTAGGCTACCGCATATTTTGGCTTTCCCCTTCACTCCCCACTACAGACGAGATTAATCGCGTCTCTCCCTCATTTCCCCCACTCCTCCCAGACTGGATTTTAGAAAATGAATTCTTGCGAGTTGTTATAGATCCTGATACCGGAGATTTATCAAGTGTTTTTGACAAAACTTATCAGCGAGAAGTTTTAAGTGGGGCGGGGAATCAACTACAAGCTTTTAAAGACAGTGGGCAATATTGGGATGCTTGGAATATAGACCCCAATTATGCTCAACATCCCTTACCCTCAACAAATCTTCAATCTATTCAGTGGTTAGAACAAGGCCCAGTGCAAAGTCGTGTGCGCGTGGTGCGTCAGTTGGGTGAATCGGAATTTTGCCAAGACTATATTCTGCAAGCTGGTTCACCTCTGCTGAACATTGCTACAACTGTCAATTGGCAAGAAAATCATGTATTAGTAAAAGCTGCTTTTCCTCTAAATATTGAAGCTGACTTTGCTACTTATGAAATTCCCTGTGGCGCGATTCGCCGCCCAACTAAACCACAAACCCCCGCAGAGCAAGCAAAATGGGAAGTTCCTGCTTTGCGTTGGGCTGATTTAACAGCAGAAAACATACAGACAGATACCCCAATCCCAAATCGTTATGGTGTCAGTTTGCTCAATGATTGTAAATACGGTTATGACAGCAAACCAAATCAACTCCGCCTAACACTGCTACGCAGTTCTAATTGGCCAGACTCAGAGGCTGACCGAGGTTTTCATGAGTTCAAATATACCTTGTATCCTCACGCAGGTAGTTGGCAATCAGCCCATACAGTACGGCGTGGCTATGAATTGAATATACCGTTGCAAGTGATATTCAATTGGCCACTGGCTAAACCCTCCACTACCGCTACCGACACTATTGAAGGAGTAAGTTTCCTAAATTTATCAGCTGAAAATTTAATCTTGATGGCATTGAAGCCATCTGAAGACGATCCACAGCAGTTAATTCTGCGATGTTATGAATCTCACGGAGAAACAGCCGAGTTATCTTTGCAAAGTGATTTAGGGTTAAATCTCGGAAATCCAGTAGATTTATTAGAGCGCTCTGACAGTACTGAATTTCCATCTCAGCAACAAATCTTGATGATACAACCTTGGAAAATCGCCAATTTCAAGGTGATACCAGCGATTAATCCCAGGCTGGAGTCAGCCACTATAGTTAATGGTTAGTAACCACTAACCATTAGACATCTGGTGAAATGAAATATGTGTTAGAGGATGTTTTAAAAGTCCTCTGGCCGGTAGCAAAACATTTTAGATCCCCCTAAATCCCCCTTAAAAAGGGGGACTTTGATTCCGGTTCCCCCCTTTTTAAGGCAGGGCTGATTCATTCCCTAAAACAGGTAAAATTGCAAGTGTTGAGGGGAGGAAAATTATGGGTAGTTCTCTGATTGAACA
>NZ_JBALDU010000012.1:0-168135 GCF_036917235.1 Nostoc sp. | reverse complement strand
TAGCTTCATGATTTGCTTGAGCCGTGTACTTGGAAACTTGTACGCACGGTTCTGAGGGGGGAAAGAGGCAGAAATGCCTCTGCCCTACCCGATTATTCCATACTGTAAACTTGATTTTTTTTGTAATGATTTACTCCAGAATAATTTGATAAAACTTACTATAAAAGTATCGTCAAATATTTTAAAGGTTTTTTTAGTAATTACTAATTTATTGTCTAGCGTAGCCTTCTTGTTACAGCAAATCTTATCGCTAAAACAGTTGTAGTACCAAATATAAGCTAGTAATTTTGGCGGAATGTATAAAGAGCAGCCTATTTCTCGCGCTTCCTCAATTTGTTTTAAAAGGGTCTTATTTAGATAAAAAGTATACTGTCCTGGTTCAACTTTAATTTCAAGTTCAATAGGAGTGCCTTGAGGTATTTGCACAAAGAAAGAGAGTTGAACATCAGCTTCATTATCTGTGTATATTTTCTCAGCGTTCATTGTCGGGATAATTTTGCGATATTTTGTATAATACCAATCAGAAAATTTAGTGTTCCACGCCACTGTTTCTCTCCAGCAACTACCCCTTCATTATGTATTTTGAGGATTAAATCTCTATCCCCTTCAGGTAATTGAAATAGCTTTTTATGATAACGACTAATAATATCTCCATCTAACTGCATAACAGTTTGAGCATAAATAATATCGATATCTACGCTGGTAATATTATCACTATTAAGTGCAGCTTTAAGCTCAGACATTTTCCGCAGCGTACGAATAAATTTGTCATTATTCAAAAGTTCTTCAATCTCTTTCCACCTTTGCTGCAAATTTTTTATACTATTTTCTTCTCGATCTGCAACAGGAGTTGGAGCTGGCAATATTGGTTGAGCTAACTTTATGTATATCTCATCAGTTGGAAGAATATTCGCTTTATGTTCCACCTGATATTTAAGACGCTCCTGATAGTGTATTATTCTGGAGTCTGGCTCACTAGTCTCATTACTTTGTTCAAGGAGAATGTAAAAATATTCTCTTTCAAGTTGTGAAAAAAGACTTGTATAACGCTTACGTAGCTCTTGAGCTTGAGTTTTCTCTGGTTCTGGTAAATCGTCTGGATTTGGAATTCCTTTGACATCAAAGTAGTCTTTGTCATTTATGGAATAAATCTCTTCATATGCTTGCCAAGCATTAAATTTTGCGCCAGTAATTTGATCCACAACCATTGTATTGACTTCTAAAGCTGTAATATCATCAACTAATTCATGTACAGATGAGACTACTTTTTCTAGCAAATCTTTGGCTTGTTCTTGAATTTTATTAGGCATAGTCATAATTTCCTTGATTTCTCTAAATAAAATTAACCTACAGGTTTGAATAAGCTCATATCCTGTAAGTATTTTTGGGTTAATATCAATTAATAAATATCAATTACTGGGGACGGGATAGCGATTGTTGCGAAGTTTTACGAGATTTCATAATTTCTATAAAAAATCCATACAACTTCTGCAAGCTTTCTATATTTTTTTGCATAATATCCCGACTTTCTTTGATTTGAGTTAGATGAAATTCGCGAAGTTCTGTATATGGCCCACTACCAACAAATTGACTACCAACTTCATTAGTTATGTCACCATCAATTAAATTGATTATGGTGTGCATTCGATTACCTGTTTGAGCAATTTGCTGCCCTTGTGGTTGTTCTAACTGAGTAGATGAGTCTGGAACCCAAGTAGTAATTTCTAGCTCGACAACTTCCACTATTGCTGTTTGAATAGCATCAATAATTCCATCAATATTGAATCCTTCTCCCTGACTATTTAGCCTCTTAACTTTTCTTTTAAATTCACTACTTGGTTTGCTAAATTGACTATTGTTTTCCATGTTTTCGATGGCTTGATCGTGAATGTTTGTGCTTTCGTTAAGAGTATTATTCACCATGAAGTTTTAGAGGTTACAGACAGATTTAAATATAAACAAAATACAATTTTATGTTATGTCAAATTTTGGAAGGCTTTTACTACAAAAAAGTAACTAAAGTCAAAATAACTTAATATTTTAATAATTTTTTACTAAAAAAAAGTTATGATTTATAAGAGCCAAATTTATCTTAGAAAAAGAATAATACCATTTTAGATTTTTGAGGTATTGCATTGCAGTGAATCCAGCACTGTGATAGCGGTTTCTCCGTTGTCCTAAGTGGCATGATTCTGAAAGAATTATTTAATTAATTAGCTTTTGGGTGTTTTGTCCCAGTCGCTATAAATCCTGACTTTTCACGGGATGCGGAAAAGAGGAATTGGTTCGCGAAGAATATACGCGAACAAACTTTTATCGTTGGCGATATTTAGAAGTTTATTCGATTAAATCTTTAAGTCCAAGGTTTAGGGACTCAGATGGAAGTGGACAAACTTCCATAGCTCGAATCAAGCCGTGTTCAAGGGTGAATCGATGACCCACGTGCTCATCGGCAAGAACTACGTAAGCATTGTCACGCACGACCTGATGCACATCGACCAAAATGCGCCCGGCCTCCTCCGAGTAAAAGGAAACCGGCTCGACGTGCGGATTGATCTCGCTCCATTGCTCCGTCCAGTAAGCGCGAACTTCTTCAGGTCCACGGACAAAACCGCCTTTGAACGCTTTCGGCCAAGCCACGTCCAGAGTCATGAGGGCAAGGGCAGCGTCAATGTCTCGCGCGTTGAAGGCTGCGTACGCCGCACGGAGCAGTTCGATTTCTAGTGCAGGTTGATCTGACATTTATTGGTATGGTGAACCAGATGCAGTAAGGACTAATAATTTATTGTACAGAGTTTAGCTGAAGCTTTTTTTTATCGACACTATCATGCCTGATGTCAGGTTTATTTCGAGGATTTCCCGTTTTTAATCCTTCTATTGTAAGAAAGGTTGTTTTATATATAGTCTCCACCTTTGTATCTTTGAAGCGGTAGGTGTTCGATACCGATACGAACAAATATACTAATGGCGTGGATTTCAGCTATGTATATATGGCAAGGGTTTTAGCAATTTTCTTGAGTTTATTTTCTTATCCCGGTTTTCTGTTTCGTTATCCCGTGAAAAGTCAGGCTATAAATCAGATATCTTTTTGTATAAAACAATACTAAAATTTCTTATATGGCTCAATAGCATTAGAGTATAAATAAGCACTAAAAGTCGATTGAGTTTGTTTGAATCAACTTTTTTATCTTACCTAGCAAAGCATAGACTCACAAATAGGCTGACTTTTCTTATACCACGATGTATACAATGATATGACTATGATAAGAAAGCCAAGGAAAATATGTTGTTATCTCGTCAAGCTTTTGCTACACCTTTTGTAATTTCTATGTGTATTTTAGGAGTTGGCTTGATTCAATTCCCACAATTGCAAAAACTAATAAATAGAAAACAATCTGCTTCTTTAGAAACTTTAAAAAAAGAAATAAAAGCTGAAAATATCCGTCTGAATTTTCTCGAAAAAACGCCTACTTTTGGTTATGATAACTTTATTGCAGATTTGGTATATCTCAATTTTCTCCAATATTTTGGAGATGATGAAATTCGGGATAAAACAGGCTACAGTTTAAGTCCAGAATATTTTGAAGTTATTCTAGAACGCGATCCGCGATTTTTAGCAGCGTATCGCAGTCTTTCGATCAGTACTTCATTATATGCTGGTATGCCGGAACGTGCGATCGCACTATCAGAGAAAGGCTTAAAATCACTATCTCCCTCAGTTCCCGAAAAGTCTTATTATATATGGCGTTTTAAAGGAGTTGATGAGTTATTATTTTTAGGCAACGCTCAAGCTGCCCAACAGTCTTTTGCAACGGCGGCAAACTGGGCAAGTAATTTTTCAGATCCAGAAAGTCAACTTGTAGCTAATACTTCCCAAAGAACTGCTGAATTTCTGAGTCGAAATCCTAACAGTAAATATGCTCAAATTTCTACATGGTCAATGGTTTTAAATAATCATGCTGATGAAAGAACTCAGAAACGCGCAATTAAGGAAATCGAAGCTTTGGGAGGAAAAATAGTTACAACTCCTGAAGGTACTAATAAAATTATATTTCCACCTAAAGATTAAATTATTGCAAGTGTAACCGAGGATTATATTCACTCAATAAGTTATAAATTTCTCACGTAGAATTGAGTAGGGTAATACTGATGTCAATACAATTGGCAGAATCTGACTTTCAAATATTAGGGTGTTTTCCTGTTATTTCTCAGTTGCGCCCGCACCTTGAGCAGGAAAATTTTGTAGAACAAGTTCGATATCAAATGAAGGAAGGATATCAACTTGCATTTTTGGAGGTAGAAAAACAAGCTGTAGCGATCGCTGGATTTCGCATTTCTAATTGTTTAGCATTAGGAAAGTTTTTGTACATTGATGATTTAGTTGTTGATGAGTTGAAACGGTCGCACAGCTATGGTCAACAATTATTTCAATGGCTAATTGAATATGCCAGAAATCATGAGTGTAAACACCTGAGTCTGGATTCTGGTGTTCAGCGATTTGCAGCCCATAGATTTTATCTCATGCAGCGTATGAGTATTACAAGTCATCACTTTTCAATCCAGTTGTAGCAACAAGCAATTTGGTTGTGACAAATAATATTTTTTGGTATAACGGCAAATTAATTCACTCTCAAATCCTAGAATTAAACATTAACGATCCCGGTTTACTTTATGGGGCAACTATTTTTACAACATTGCGGGTTTATCAGAACTCGCTAGATAGTAATTTAACTAATTGGCAAGCACACTGCGATCGCTTACTCTTCTCAATACAATCTTTTGGTTGGCAGCAACCCGATTGGAAGCGTCTGCGTCAAGGCGCTCAAATTCTTCTCCCACACTTCCCCGTTCTCAGAATCACCCTGTTTCCTGATGGGCGAGAGTGGATAACTGGCAGATTATTACCCTCAGATTTGACAGAAAAACAAAAGAATGGTATTTTGTGCGCTATTGCCAGTTCAGAATTTTCTCGCTCTCTCCCCTCTCATAAAACTGGAAACTATTTGAGTGCTTGGTTGGCAAAAACTAGCTCAGATGCTCAAGAAGCAATATTAGTCGATGCTCAAGGAAATTGGCTAGAAACCAGTACAGGCAACCTTTGGGGATGGTGCGATCGCACTTGGTACACGCCACCAATAAAGGCCGGAATTTTACCGGGAATAGTGCGATCGCAACTTGTAAATTGGTTGCAAAACCACCAGCAGCCAGTGCGAGAAGAAACTTGGAGCGTCGAGCTAGTCCAGAGATTTGAAGCGATCGCCTACACTAATAGTGTGGTAGAGATTATTCCCATTCATACCGTTAATCAGCCTTCAGGGTCGCTACAATGTAATCCCTACCATCAAAGTTTTCAGCTAATAAGGGAGCTTTTTTTAGCATGACAACCACGCCAAATTTGTTATATCTTAAGATAAGTTAACATAATTCTTAATAATCACCTTTCCGAGCAGAGAAGCTAGGCGATTGCGCGAAAAATACCGGAGGATAGACCTTAGTGAATAAAAGATGGAGAAATGCAGGGCTGTACGCGCTGCTGTTTATTGTCGTCATTGCGCTGGGAACAGCATTTTTTGACAAACAACCCCAAAGCAGAGAGACATGGCGATACAGTCGCTTTATTCAAGAAGTTCAGCAAGGCAGAGTAGAAAAAGTCAGTTTGAGTGCAGATCGCTCCACAGCACTGGTTACACCCAAATATGACCCAGCTAAACGGATTGTTACCTTAGTCAACGATCCAGACTTGATTAATACTCTGACTTCTAAAGGCGTTGATATTTCTGTATTGCCCCAAACCGACGAAGGATTTTGGTTTAAGGCACTGAGCAGCTTATTTTTCCCTGTATTGCTTTTGGTTGGCTTATTCTTCTTACTACGTCGCGCTCAAAGTGGTCCAGGCAGCCAAGCGATGAACTTTGGCAAATCTAAAGCCAGAGTCCAAATGGAACCACAAACTCAGGTGACATTTGGCGATGTTGCTGGTATTGACCAAGCCAAGTTGGAATTAAACGAAGTTGTAGACTTTCTGAAAAACGCCGATCGCTTTACCGCCGTTGGTGCAAAAATTCCTAAAGGTGTGCTGTTAGTTGGCCCTCCTGGTACAGGTAAAACCCTCCTCGCGCGTGCCGTAGCTGGTGAAGCTGGTGTACCCTTCTTCTCAATCTCTGGTTCAGAATTTGTGGAAATGTTCGTCGGTGTGGGTGCATCCCGCGTCCGCGATTTGTTTGAACAAGCTAAGACCAATGCTCCTTGTATCGTCTTCATCGATGAAATTGACGCCGTAGGTCGTCAACGGGGTGCAGGTTTAGGTGGTGGTAACGATGAGCGGGAACAAACCCTCAACCAGTTGCTCACAGAAATGGACGGCTTTGAAGGCAACACTGGCATCATTATTATTGCCGCTACCAACCGTCCTGATGTCCTAGATGCAGCCCTATTGCGTCCTGGTCGCTTTGACCGTCAAGTTGTGGTAGACCGTCCCGACTATGCCGGACGCAGCGAAATCCTCAAGGTACACGCCCGTGGCAAAACCTTGGCGAAAGATGTGGATTTGGATAAAATCGCCCGTCGGACTCCTGGATTTACTGGCGCAGATTTATCTAACCTGTTGAATGAAGCCGCAATTTTGGCAGCACGCCGGAATTTGACTGAAATTTCGATGGATGAAATCAACGACGCGATCGATCGCGTATTAGCTGGGCCAGAGAAGAAAGACCGGGTAATGAGCGAAAAGCGCAAAACCTTGGTAGCTTATCATGAAGCTGGTCACGCTTTAGTTGGTGCTTTAATGCCTGACTATGACCCAGTACAAAAGATTAGCATCATCCCTCGCGGTCGCGCAGGTGGTTTAACTTGGTTTACCCCCAGCGAAGACCGGATGGACACAGGTTTATACAGCCGCGCTTATCTGGAAAATCAGATGGCTGTAGCTTTAGGTGGTCGGCTTGCTGAAGAGTTAATCTTCGGTGAAGAAGAAGTTACCACTGGTGCTTCTAATGACCTTCAACAAGTAGCACGGGTTGCGCGTCAAATGATTACCCGATTTGGGATGAGCGATCGCTTAGGCCCTGTTGCCCTTGGTCGTCAACAAGGTAATATGTTCCTCGGACGCGATATCATGTCAGAGCGTGATTTTTCTGAAGAAACCGCCGCCGCCATTGATGAAGAAGTCCGCAAACTTGTAGATGTAGCCTACACACGCGCTAAAGAAGTGTTGGTGCGTAACCGCCACATTTTAGATGAGATAGCGCAAATGCTGGTTGATAAAGAAACAGTAGACGCTGAAGAGTTGCAAGAAATTCTGTCGAATAACGATGTGACAACTGCTGCGTTTGCTTAATTTAATGAGGAGTTAGGAGTAAAGACGCGATTAATCGCGTCTTTACAAGAGTTAGGAGTTAAGAACAATTCCTAACTTTTAAAAATTGGGGTACTTCTGGGATTTTCCAGAATTACTCCAATTTTTTAATTTATTGGCAAAAGCCCGGCCATGAAGACCGGGCTTTTAATCCGTAATGGGGTTATATTCCCCGGAGGTTCGTTATAGAGTTTCAGTATAAATCGCTAATCTGATGATAAAGACTACCACGCGAGCATAATCAGTTCCGGAAAATTAGAAAAATTTTTTAGATACACCAAAATCAAATTACTAACGTCGGCAGAACTTGCCCAAATCCTGGCACAGTGGTTGCGCGAACTTGGTATATATGCTGATTCTCTCCCATAAGAACTCGAAATCAAGGTAACTCGGAGATTTTACGAATTACCTTGATTGCGATCAATGCAAAATAATTTATGCATTCTGTCGCACGCCCCTTATGGCATCAAATAAATAACTTTCTAAATCTCGATCGGACTAACGTCAAGAGTGACTGGATACTAATCAGTTGGTTAACTTAAACTCTGGATGTCGGTTTCAAAAATAGCCATGCCACAAAGAATGTAGCTGCTGTGAATAGTTGCGTCAAATCCAAAGCAGATAGATAGCCATCTGCAAATGAAGCAATACTACGATCGGTAATGCCAAATACCCAGGATGACAGCCCAAATAGCCAAATTCCATTCTTGAGATTTCCGACGAATTCTTTAGAGTCCGATCGTTTTTGATCTTTCATAATCTTCTGTTCCGTTGGTGAACAATCTGGTCATTGATGCTCAATACCTGCCATTAGGAATTTTTTCGGATTCCTGACGCTGAATTTACATTTACTATCTATTAATAATATTAATAAATATTTCACCTACTTGACATCCCTACCCAAAAGTACATCTCATAATGATGACATTCCTCTTCTGGTTCTGTTAGCTCCGATAGACGGCAATACGTTGAGTTCTCAGCTTTACAGCCTCAGGTTGGAATACTGAAATCACATGATTTTTAAATAACCATATAAATATTTATTTATGTTTTGTATAAGATACCTCATAGGATAGATGCGTTTCCAAAATCTTTTCATATTTCAATTGTGTAGAGACTTCGTAGGGGCGCACAGCTAGCTATGCACCCCTACAAGGAAATGAAATACTTATTTACTTATTTTGGATGTAGATGAATTCCTTCACCCTACTCAGCACTCAGTACGGGCTAAACGCCCCGCTACCGCTAACAGCACTCTTCATCTCACCAACTGCGCGGCGGAATTAAAAAATTGACGACACAACCCCTTTGTGACTAAAACTGTTGTCAACAAGTTAGCAAAAGCAACCATAAACATAATCAAAATTTCGTAGGAGACAGCATCTAGAGGTTTGACACCAGCTAATAACTGTCCGGTGGTAATTCCTGGTATTGCGACCATACCTATGAGTATCATTTGATTGAGAGTAGGAATCAATCCGGCTTTGATGGCGTCTTTGCGATACTGGCTAACTGCTTGCTCTGGAGTTGCACCTAAGCTTAAATGGGTTTCTATTTCAAGATGGCTGGAATTAATGGTGCTGACAAGGCGATCGCCTGCGATCGCAGCTGCATTGGTAGCATTACCCAAGACTATCCCTGCTAGGGGAATTATATACTGTGGTTCGTACCATCTCTCTGGTTGAACAATTAAGAAGTTGATGTAAAACACTGTCACGGCGGTACTAATTAAAATTGCACCCCACACCAAAGGCAACACATGAGGAATTTTTTGGCTGATGCGATTTCGTGCGACAATCGCCGTAATTGTCAGCATTATTGCTAATAGCGCCAAAACTGCCCAAGCATTGTCTAAAGCCAAGATGAAATCTAAAATGTATCCCAATACAAGAAGTTGTAAGATGGTTCTCCCAGTAGCAAGGGCTAAGTTCAACTCTAATCCTAATTTTTCCCAGGCAGATAAACCAATGGCGATCGCCATCAATCCCACACCAATAGCTAAATCCACAAAATCCAGCTCGATCAGATCCTGCATGGGTTCTCTATTTCCTAATATTTTCTTCTCAAAGCAGTTCACACAAGAGGAACTTTGATCCGATGTGTTGGATCTTGGTTGATATATATCACTTTCATCAATTCAAAATTCCAAATGGTACGACCTTAACATGGCAAACACCTAGTATGCCTACTATCTGTAAATTAAATGTGCAGTGGTTTCCCGCACCACAATTTAAGTAAAAACCCTAATAGATGCGTATCTTGGGCGATAGTCTTTTAGTAGCTCCTCTTTGATTAACAATTCAATCAGCAAAAATTGACTGTCGAAGTGCATCCTTTGTATCTCCCGATAAAATGAGAACTCATGATCCAAAGTGTAAATCCCATCCCTGCCTTTGATATCAAGCAGCAATACACCACCATCGAAGCAGAAGTAAGTGCAGCTGTCTTAGAGGTTTTGGCTTCTGGCCGCTATATCGGCGGCCCCTTAGTTGAAGGCTTTGAACAACAATTTGCCGCCTATAATACTGTTACTGAATGTGTGGCTTGTAATTCTGGTACTGATGCGCTCTACTTAGCGTTACGAGTCTTGGATATTGGTGCAGGCGATGAAGTGATTACAACGCCTTTTACCTTTATTGCGACATCTGAAGTAATTAGCGCCGTCGGTGCAAAGCCTGTTTTCGTCGATATTGACGCGACTACATTTAATCTCGATGTGGAGCAAGTCGCAGCGGCGATTACACCTAAAACTAAAGCGATTATCCCGGTTCACCTCTTTGGACAACCCGTGGATATGACATCATTAATGGCGATCGCTCAGTCTCACAATTTGTCCATAATTGAAGATTGCGCTCAGTCTACAGGCGCGATTTGGGCGGGTGAAAAAGTCGGAAGCATTGGACATATTGGTTGCTTTAGTTTCTACCCTACCAAAAATCTTGGTGGTTGCGGCGATGGTGGAGCAATAACGACTAACGATCCAGCGATCGCTACTAAACTGCGAATACTAAGAGATCATGGTAGTAAGATTCGATATTTACATGAGGAAATAGGTGTAAATAGCCGATTAGATGCTCTCCAAGCAGCTATTTTGCAGATTAAGCTACGTTATTTAGATATTTGGAATTCTCGAAGACGAGATATCGCCAATTATTACTACCAGTTTCTTAGCCAAGTTCCGGGGATTGTCCCGCCCCAAGAATTACCTGGGGGTAGTGCCGTATGGAATCAATACACTATTCGCATATCCGGCGAAGGGCGCAATGGTTCTAGCGCCAAATATCGAGATTGGGTGCGGAGTCAATTGCAAGAACAGGGCGTGAGTTCAATGATTTACTACCCCCACCCTTTACATTTGCAGCCAGTTTATCAAAGTTTGGGCTATGAAATTGGGGACTTACCAATAGCAGAGCAAGCTTGCCATGAGGTTATATCCTTGCCTATGTTCCCAGAACTGACACAACAGCAGCAAGATCAGGTGATTTATGCATTGAAGGATTGTTTGGGTTGAGGGGAATAGGGAATAGGGAGTAGGAAATTTCCATTTTACTACTCACCACTCCCCACTCCCTACTTCTCACTCAGCACTTAGTACGGGCTAAACGCCCCGCTATCGCTAACAGCACTCAGCACTCTTGCAGTCGCTAAGGCTTCTACTAGTCCACGCACTGCGGCAATCATTGCGACTTCGCTATTGAGTTGGTTGATGGCGGAACCAACACCAACGCCAGCAGCACCAGCTGCGATTGCTAATGGTGCGGTAACGTTAGAAATGCCGGAAGCACACAATACTGGCACTGACACTACACGGGAAATTTCAAAAGCTGCTGCCAAGGTGGGAGCAGCTTTTTCAATTAATCCTAGAGTTCCGGGGTGAACTGGGTTACTGCTAGTACCGCCTTCGGTTTGGATAATGTCCGCTCCAGCTTTCACTAGTTCTTCTGCTAGCTGTACCTGTCGATCTAGTTCCAGGATGTGGGGAACGGTGACAGATAGGGTAATTTCCGGCAGGAGAGCGCGGGTTTGCTTAGTCAGCGCTAGCACTTCTGGAGCTTCAAAGCGGCGTCCTTGAGCATAGAAGGAATCGAAATTCCCGATTTCAATTAAATCAGCACCAGCTGCGACAGCTTGCACAAATTTCTCTGGATCTACTGCTGATACACAAATAGGTAAATTTGTCAAATTTTTAGCTAGCTGTACTAAAGCTGGATCGGCGGCAATATCGACAAAAGTAGCACCGCCAAATTCAGCAGCTTTGACAGTAGCAGCGACACTAGCAGCGTCGAAGTTATTTAAACCGCTAATCACTTTGAGAACGCGGCGGTTAGTAAATGCACGTTGGAGTGTGGAATGCATCGTCATAGTTTGGCTTTTGAAGCTACGAAAATTAGGTATATTCTACCGTCCCTCAGTTGATCGGGAACTAAATCACTATGGTAGTTGCCAAATATTGATAATTTTATCCTTATTGCCACTAGTCAAAGTTTTGCCATCTGTACTGAAAGCGATCACATCAACTTCTAATTCCATCCATCTACGTCCGTAGGATTTTTTACCACTATCCTAGTCAAACTCTAGAGGCCACAAATCTGCAATTGGTACTTCCCATCCTGGGAGCAGTTCGGGAACTGTTAAAATATCGCCATCACGAAGTATTATTGGCTCTTGTCCAAAATTGTAAACTTCAACAATCCGCTCATCTGGATTGAGCAAAATTCCTACCTTAGTTCCCAAACTCAGAAATTCTTGAATTTTGGCTCTCAAATCCTCTAAATTATCGCTAGGGGACTTCACCTCTACAGTCAAATCGGGAGCCAATTGAGCAAAAGACTTCGGACTACGACGCAACCGTTCGGCTAAAACAAATGAAGCATCTGGTGCGCGCAAATCGGAATTAGGCAACCTGAAACCGGCGCTAGAAGCTGCTGTTCGTCCTAGTTTGCGCGGTCTAACCCAGTTATGTAACTGGGCAATCATCGCAGCTGCAACCTCATCTGATTCGTATCCTGATGGACTCATAACAATAATATTACCCTTGATTAGTTCCATACGAAAGTCAGGGTGCTGTTGCTGCATTTGTTCCAAGTCTTCAAGTGTTAGGGACATAAAACCTCTAGTTACACGTCTCTATATTAATTATGGAGACAACAGACCTCTCCAGGTGCGATCGCCCCATAAATTCCCCTGACTTTTCACGGGATTATGCAACGCCATTTTCCTAATTACTTTCCGCGTTTACGATCAAACTTTATTTCCTACGACTATGACTTTAGATACCAAACCCATTTTTGATATCCTGGCTGATGAAGAGTCTGGCATAGACTGGAACCGACTGCTGACCAAAATCCTGGCAGCTTTCGACTGCTCTACAGGTAGCATCCATACCCTAGATAAAGACAGCCAGTTATTGCACGTAAAGGCTTACCAGGGCATTCCAGAATTGCTTTTGCCTAAAATGACGATAATTCCCATTGGTAAAGGAATGGCTGGTGTCGCCGCCGAACGCAAGCGACCCGTACAGATTTGCAACCTGCAAACCGACGAATCAGGAGTGGCTAGACCCTCAGCAAAAGAAACGAAGGTAGAAGGTTCCATCGTAGTGCCGCTGATGCTGAATGGCCAATTGCATGGTACTTTAGGCATTGCCAAGCCAGTTCCCTACGAATTTACTGCCGAAGAGGAAGAGACACTGATGGAGATTGGAGAGTCCATTAGCCGGAAAATCGTCAGTTAAAATCAAATATTATTGCTAGTATTGCTTATTTTTCAAAATGCTCCATTGCTGTTTGTACTTTCTCAACTTGTCTCGGTGCTTGCATTTCGTTAAAGAGTGCGATACCTTGGACAAAATTTTCCCTACTCTTAGCAATCTCACCCATTTTTTTATGAGTCAATGCCAACTGATAATAAGCCTCTGCTAAGTCTGATTTTGCACCGATTTTATCAAGAATTTCTATTGCTTCTGAATGATGAAAAATTGCTCTAGTAAATTCTCCCTGTTCTCGAAAAAGTTCAGCTAGAGAACTTATAGCTTTAGCTTTGATTTGTGTAAAATTGTTTTCTTCAGCATGAAATATAGCTCTTTGGCATAACTCAAAGGATTTTTTAAGATTACCTAAATTCTTATAAGTCAAGCAGAGACTTACTAAACTATGCCCGATTCCCCATAAAGTTACTCTAGTTGATGATGACATAGCCGAAAATGCTTGTTCAGCAAGATGAAAAGCATCTTCTTTACTACCAGAGGATGATTTTATCAAAGCCAAACAGCATTGAGAGTATGCCATGTAATCATCAAGATTGCTATTTTGTTCAGCAAGGCCACAAACAGCATTAAAACAATCTTCGGCAGCTTCTATTTCCCATAATTCCAGCTTGCAAAGCCCTGTATTGAACAAAATAGAGATTTTTGTTAGCTTTTCATCTAACTCTTCTAATATTTCTCCTGATTTTTCATAGCACTCTATAGCTTCTCTAACACAACCGATAATTCGATATGTATACCCAAGGATAATATAAAGTTTAATCAGTCTTTTTTGGGATTTTACATCATCTATTATCCTTTTGATTACAGAAAAATTTTTTTGGAGCAGCCCCAGCTGGTAAAAGCAAGAACCCAAAGGCAGTCCTGTACCCCACTTGTTACCTCTTCCTTGTAAAATTACATCACCGGCTTGCTCAAAATCACTAATTTCTACATAGTGATAGTAAGCTTCTAAAGCGGTCAAAGCATCTGTAATATTTTTAACTACTTCAACCTTTTGCGTCCAAAATTCTGCGGCTTTTCGGTTGACTAATTCCCATTCTTCACTGACTAACCTTAACCTACTAATCGCTTCGTCACGAATTACCGGATGCAGCCAATATTGTCCTTTTTTTGCTTCTATTAGAGACAAATCTTGCAGAGCTTTAATTACACTTCTACGTTTTGGTTCTGGTACATCCCAAAGTAAACATAAAACTCCTTCAATAGGTACTGAAGTAATATCTTGATAACGATAGCATCCTAAGCGACACAAGAGGCGATAGGCTTCTAAGTCATTTTCTTGGAGACGGGTAAATTGACTGGCGACTAAATCTTTTAACTCTCTTTCTATTAATAAATATGTACAGTTTTCCTGCCAATAGGCGTGTATGTCACCATAAAAATCTGTCAATATTGCTCCTCGGAGAATTTGCATTGCTTTGGCATTACCTCCATAAGCACTGCACATTTCACTGAGAATAGTAGAATCACAATTGATGTGGCGACGGCTAAAAAACTGTCGCCATGCTTCATCATCTAAACCTTCGAGTGGATAGAGATGAACCTCTACACTAGACTCTCGTAAACGCTCACGACTTGTTACTAAAGTAACTGTATGTATATCTATATCTGCTAATACTCTCAATAGCTCAACATAAGAGCGACGATATTCTAGGAACTTGCCATTTTTATCGAGAGCAGTTTCTAGATTATCGATAAACACCCCAATTTTAGAAGTTTGCTCTCGCAGTTTGCGCCTTAGTCGCTCTAAGCTTATACCAAAGTCACATCCTGGTTCTTCGTTAAAGTATCGCCGTAGCCATTCCTCAACCACACTTTCCACTGGTGTGAGGTTTTGGATTTCTGTGGCCATCCACAGTTCTAGGACAAAATTAAACTTTTGAGTTTTAAAATATTTGCGTGCTAAGGTTGTTTTACCAACGCCGCCTTCACCCTGGATGAGGATAACTTTTGCTCCCCGACTGACAAGGGTGTGGAGTTCGGCTATTTGGCGATCGCGCCCTACAAAGTTAGAATCTAAATCTTGGGGTTTAGTGCCATTGCCCTCCAAATTGGGAATATGGCTGATTTTTGGCGACTGTTGAGTTGTTCTAAATCCCTGAACGATGCCTTGGAAGGTAGATTTGGAGACTTTCACTCCCAGCACTTTTGATAGTAAATGCCAAAGTTCTGCGCCAACTGATTTTAAATGCGCTTCTGTATAACGAAGGCTGTTGGCAATATCCTGGTAAGTCCGCCTTTCATCCTCCCACAAATGACGCAAGATAATCCTTTGAGTTTTATCTAAGTGTTCTCCTGTCTTGAGAAAAACCAAGTTATCTACAAACTCTAAGGCCTCTTCTACACCCATTTGCTAACTTGATGTATCATTTGTAATTCATTATAACGATATTTTTACTACTTCTTCCTACCCACCATACTACAAAATACTTTTTCCTACTCGGTAGGGAATTTACTTTATCCGACTGCAAAGCATTTGGGGTTGTATTACTCTTGTAAGTAATACAGGCGAAGTTAAGTTAAGCGCCAATAAAAGGTGGTTGAGGAGAGATTTAGAGAGCGCTACTACTGCAAGCTTAGTAAATCACAGCTGTTACTGTGCCATATTAATTACTCATAAAAGTGGTGTCTACTAAACAGGCAGTGGGTATTAACTAACTAGATTCTGTAGAGCGTATTTACAACTAAGTATGTAAGTCTTTACTTTACAGGAGGTTCAATGATGTTAGACAAAGATTGTCATCATGATTGCAATCAAAATCAGTGCCCTTTTGCCCAAGATACACGTAATCCCAATAGATATGTCTGCCTCAAATGTGGTGTTGAGCGAGAAATAAATAAGTATTCCTCTGGGTTTGGCTCGTTTTTGCTTCTGTTGTTGGGCTTGTTTATTTCATTTCAACTATTAGTTAATTATGAAAAGCAAAACAATCCGCAAAGGCAGCAACAATCTTTAAATAATTCAACTAACAAGGCAATTATCCAATCATAAAACTAATACTGTTGATTCCCCACAGCCTATTTTTTAAGGAGGAGTAGGGGAATCAAAAAGAATATTCATTGCTCAAAAATCAGCTACTTTCGTGAGTAAAACTATGGACGCAAATCAGGATACGCTTTTATTTCGCTTTGCCTCTAAATCCTTAAAATATTTTTTGTTGGTGCTATTCGGCATTGCGATCGCTTACGTTTTATCAAGTGGTTTGGGTATCTTACAAATCATACCAATACTGCTGTACCTTTTACAACAGTTTTTGCTTCCACTAGGAATTATCCTGTTGTGTTTAATGATAATAGCAGTCATTTTTGAATCCCTGCGTTAAAAATTGGGGGAGTTAGGAGTAAAGAATTGCCTCTCTTGTCTCCCCCTTCTCCCTCACTTTTCCCTGGCATCTAAAAACTTCAACTGGTGGTATAAACAGCTAATCTGCACTAAATCCACACCTACTGCTTGGGCTTTTCGTAATGGGTTGCCGAAAATTGCTTCTATTTCCAAGGGACGATGTTCGTCGTAGTCAATTTTCATGCTGGGGCGGTAAGGCGTCATTTTGACAGTATAATCCAGCATTGTTTGAATGAAGCGATCGCTAATAATCCGCCCATAACTTTTTGCTCCCGCCGCTACTTCATACATCAACTGTTCGACTAACTTGCTAGTGTACTCATACGCCATTAATTCATCAGTTCTAGCGTTGAGAATCACAGAAAGCCCATTGTACGGGATATTCCACACCAACTTTTTCCAACGTGCTAGTAGTAAATCTTCAGCTAATTCAATTGAGATACCAGCGCTTTCAAAGTCATCAGCAATTTGCTGAATCCTCTCAGTTATCCCGCTAGGCTGATAGTTAGGGGTATATTCACTGAAGTTAATTTGCCCATAGTCTAGGTGGTGTATATGCCCTGGCCCCACTTTGTTAGAACATAAAAAGCACAGTCCACCGATAACCGTTACATTACCAACAATTTCAGCGACTTCCTCTTCTACACCAAGTCCATTCTGTAATACCAACACCACCCCATTATCTTTAACTATAGGTGGCAACATCTTTGGTAGTAAATGGTTTTGCGTCGTCTTTAGTGCCACCACTACCACGTCGCATTGTGGCATCTTTTCTACGTCGTTGTAGGCGTGGACTTCAGGAAGGGTAAAGTCACCGTCTTTGGACTCTACCACTAAACCATATTTCTTTACCTGTTCGTAATCACTCTTGAGCAAAAAGTGGACATCCAACCCAGCTTTTTGCAGTCTGGCGCCATAGAATCCACCTAATGCTCCAGTTCCCAGAATGGCATACGTGCGATCGGACATTTCTTTATATAACGGAATTTTCCTAGAAACATCATAAGGCGATGTCTGACGGGAGTACGCGTCTAGGTGTAGTTTATTCAACGCCTGATTTTAAATTTATTTTGTTTCATAAAACTTAAAATAGGTTTATTATCCTTTAAAATCTTTTGCAGAGATTTAGGTAAGATATATGGCTGATATTGTTGATATTGCAGTTACGTCTGAGTCGTTTAAAACACTGGTGGCGGCTGTACAAGCTGCTGGTTTAGTAGAAACATTAAAAAGTCCTGGCCCGTTCACTGTCTTTGCACCAAATGACGATGCTTTTGCCAAGTTACCAGCGGGAACTATCCAAACTCTGTTACAGAATATTCCCCAGCTAGCGCGGATTTTAAAGTATCATGTCGTTCCAGGAAAGCTGCTACAGGCTGATTTGGCACAACTCGGTACGGTTAATTCTGTGGAAGGTTCACCCATTAAAATTCATTCTTCTGATGGTTTTGAAGTTAAAAATGCCACAGTCTTAGCAGCAGATATCGAAGCTGATAATGGTGTGGTACACGTTATCGATACGGTAATTTTACCGGGTTAATTCAGCTAGGGTGGGTGTTTTCCACCCTACTTATCCAAAATCTTTATAATTAACTAACTATTGGTACTATCAAAAGGTAACTCAATAGTTCAAATTATGTTATATTTGCAATGTGATTACTCACTCATACCTTAATATTTCGTTATTTTAAATACAACAAACTAAATTCTTAAAAAGTTAACATCTATCCCAAGAAAATTAATGCTCGATTTGAATACCTTAGCTGAGTTCTCTCGTGGCAACTGCATAAGTATTTGTGCATTTCTCGTACCAGCAAACTTGCTTGTCACAATTTTAACGATGAGCCTGGTGGTGTTACGCCGCCCATCGCATCAAGTGTGGCAATCTGCTGGAATTGCCAGTTTTTTCGCTTCTGTAATGATACTGCATGTATATACTTGGTTCCAGATTGGCGTGGTGATGGCTCCTACTTATATTTTGCTGTGGCTAGCAATCACCTGTTTGGTGACTAATTTGGCAGCAATTCTTTTTCAAAGACGCTACAGTAACAGTCCTAGTCTTTCCAACTGAAGTCTATCAGTTGTCTATGGATGATTGATATTTTCAGAATAATCATCCATAGACGCCTCTCCATTCATGCTCAAGGATGGCATATAACCAAGAGTCTCGCCATTCTCCCTTAATCCAATGGTGTTGTCGCAAATATCCTTCTTGTTGCATTCCAATTTTTTGCATAAGAGTGTTCCAAAAAATAAATGATCCAAAATCCGCCATTGCGTTCGCGTAGCGTCTCGTAGAGAGCAAAGCGAAGCAATCCCAGTCTTTGCGATTGCTTCGCTTGCAATGACAATTGAGCATTTTTTTACTTGGAGTACTCTAACTAAAATCTCGGAGTATGAGACGTTGAGTTTCTAGTGATATCATTTGGGAAATTCTACACGTAATTGATTGACTACCCGATCTAGTCCCACAGAATGGGCGGCTTTGAACAATAAACGATCGCCTGTTTGCACAAATGTCTTCAACCTAGCCACCAACTCGGCATGAGTTGCAAAACACTCCGATGGGATACCTTCAGCACTAAGAGCGATCGCTTCGGCATCTTGTCCATCTACCAAAACCAACAAGCCATCTAAATTCAACTTTCGCACTGTTTCTCCCACTCGCTGGTGCAACTGCTGCGATCGCTCTCCCAATTCTTTCATTGCACCCAATACGGCAATCTTCCGCTTTCCGGGTGTATCTGCCAATAATTGCAACGCTGCAATCATAGCTTCTGGTGCAGCATTATAAGTTTCATCTAAGATTACCACATCGTTGGGTAAGGTAAATCGCTGCGATCGCCCTGTAGGCATATCTACATTCACACCTGCTTTGAGGCTTGCCCAATCGATCCCTAAAACCTTTGCCACCGCTAAAGCCGCCAAGAAATTGGTCGCATTGTGACGCCCAGGTAGAGGTAGAGGTAGTTGGATTCCTGCGACTTCCACAGTCTCGTTATCAATTAATTGCCCTTGAATATCTCCACCAGAAAAGCCGTAAGTCAAAACTTTTCCGTGCCAAACTTTCGCTGCTGTAGCCATTAATAGGGGATTGTCGTGGTTGAGAATTGCCACACTATCAGCAGACATTTCGGCTAATAATTCACATTTTGCCTCAGCGATCGCTTCTTCGGAACCCAGTAACTCAATATGTGCCGTCCCCACATTGGTAATCACTCCAATTGTTGGCCGCGCTATTTGCGTCAGTTCGGCAATTTGTCCTCTACCCCGCATCGCCATTTCAATCACGGCGTAATTATCTTCTGCACCAAGTTCTAGCAGAGTTTTCGGAACACCGATTTCGTTGTTGTAATTTCCATAAGTTTTGTGAACTCGTCCCTTTGTTGCCAAAACTGCCGCGATCAATTCTTTGGTTGTAGTTTTACCCACCGAACCAGTTACACCAATTACAGGAATATTAAAGCGATCGCGCCACCATCGGCCAATTTGTTGATATGCCTTGAGAGTATCTTTTACCTGTAATACCGGAAAACCGGGATTTTCGTATTCAAAATCTACAATTGCAGCTATTGCTCCCTTTGCGATCGCAGTTGGCACAAATTCATGTCCATCAAACTTATCGCCTCGGAAAGCGACAAATACTTCACCTGGTTTCAAGGTACGGCTATCTGTTTGGATACCGCTAGTGACTTGTGTTAAAGCAGTTTCAGATAAGTTTACAGAATGGGCCAAAATAACTTCAGCCAGTTGGTTTAGGGTGGCAGAACAACGCATAAGCAATTTACAATTTAAAGTTCAAAATCATAAAATCGAATTATGACATAATATTGTTGAGATGAGATAATTTATACGATCGATGTAGAGACGTTGTAATGCAATATCTCTAATCGATATTGAACGATCGCAAATAAATAATCAAAGAACAGCAAAAAATAGTGGCAAAGAAGCTAAACTTCCTTGCCACACTTTGTTTATAAGCTACTTATACAGTTTAATCAAGTAAGGACAATGGGCATAACAAGTTATGTTCGATTGCCCTATGCGCGATTTTTAATTAAGATTACTTCCACAATTTGTATTGCTATCTCACTAGAAACCCCTAAAGCTTGATATAAATCATTTAAGAAGTTTTTTTCTTCTTCAGGTATAATACCTTCAGTTAGGACTAAATCGGTGGCTACTGCAAAAGCTGCTTCCCGCAACTCTTGAGACAAAGAATCTTTGGCTGCATTAAACAAAGCATTAAAGCCATCACCCTGGAGAATGCCCAAGATTTTGTCAAACAGCTTGTTCATCATTTCATTGGGATAACTTTTAAAAAGTTTCATCCGAGACAGCACCGAAATGGTAGAATTTGCTTGCTCAACAGAAAGATAACCGTCTGAAGCCGTTGCCGTCAATATAATGACAGCAAAAGCTTCCGCTGGATTGAGTGCTGCTTGGGTTTGGCTTTCTGTACCCAACACAGCGTCGAATAGACCCATTGTAGTAGCTCCTTGGTTAGAGTCCCAATAGCGTTACTGTTAGCTGTATGTTTGGTAGATTTACAGGTAAGAGTGTAACGCTATAAGACTTTCATCCTTTAGTGTTCCCAGGATTTATTCACGGCGAACACTTGTATCTAAAGGTTTTTGGCAGGAACTACATTGCCATCCGTAAACTTAGCGTTCTCCTGTCTTTTCTATTGTCTCAATCACCGCCAAACCTATACCAGAAGCTGCCATTAACAGTACTACTGATATCAAATAGGCGTTGGTCAGCATTCGTAGGGCTTCATCGAAAAAAATATAGGTGGTCATTGCTTCACCTTTTGGAATTTGTGCTGCTTGTGCTTTTTATTTCTCCACACCCCGATAGGTGAATTTCGCTGAGAAACTGCTAGCAATTGCATCTTAACAAAACTTTAGCTCTTTCAGAACCCCGCTGAAAATTTTTCTTTCTGAAGATTCTATGAAGTTGATAAAAAAGGGAATGTAGAATGGGGCAAAACAGTTCCGTTAGCGGATAGCTAAGGTTTAGCCCGTTTCGAGTTGCGTTAGCGGAAGCGAGGCGTTTAGCCCGTGCTGAGTAAAGAAGTGAGATTCCCCACTCAGCACTCCTGAAAGGTATTGGGCACGATCGCACTGTTTCAGATATCGCACAACCATTGTCGGCGATCGCAACCGCATCAACTACAATTCTGAATAAGGAAACACCAACAAAGCTTGCAACCAGTTTGTGAGAAATTTTCATAACTGTATGTCAGCTATAACCGTGTCAGTATTCAGTATTCCCAAATCTTCGCAGAGAATTTAGGCTATTACCCTTGGTAACTGCGATCGTCGGTATATATATCAGTTATGTCGTGAAATAGGATAAACAAGACAAGCTTAAAGTAAGCAGCGTTCAATCGTCGCTACAACTGATTGCGAAAGAGTATCAAAGTCGTAGCCACCTTCTAAGCCAAACAGAATCTTACGAGTTAACCCCAAACAATAATCAGTAAATAAAGCATAGTCTTCTGGTTGCAAATTGATACTTGCCAAAGGATCTTCCGCATTGGCATCGTAACCAGCACTCACAATTAGTAAATCTGGCTGGAAGTTGGCTAAAAACGGTACTACCTTGTTTTCAAATAGTGGCTGATATACTGTAATATCGCTACCTGGGGCTATAGGCAAATTGAGGACATTATTGTGAAAACCGCGTTCTGTAGCTCTGCCAGTACCGGGATAACACGGGTATTGATGTAACGAGCAATAAGCAATTTGGGGATAAGTTTCTACAATAGACTGAGTACCATTACCATGATGTACATCCCAATCAAGGATGGCGACGCGGTTAATTCCAGATTGTTCTAAAGCAAATAAAGCGGCGATCGCGGCATTAGAAAATAGGCAAAAGCCCATCCCTGCATCACTTTCAGCATGGTGTCCTGGGGGACGCGCTAGTACAAAAGCAGGATTAGCCGACCCTAACACAACCTCAACTCCATCTAACCATGCACTGACTGCCAACAATGCCACATCATAACTGCGTGGAGAAACTGGAGTATCTCCATCCAAAGGGCCGCCGCCACTAGAGGCAATTTGCCAAAGTTTTTTGATGTAGTCTGGGCTATGAGCTTTAACCAACGAAGACATCAGTGATGGCTGTTCTGATGCTGCTGTAGGCAAGTGCCAGGTGATTTTATCAGCAAATGTAGCTGCTTTTAGGGCGTTTGCGATCGCACTTAAACGTTCTGGTTTTTCGGGATGGTATTTTCCAGTCTTGTGATCTAAAAATTCGTCGGAATATATGACTGGTAGCATAGGACGAAAAAGGTCGGCAGCAGGACGATGAATGTTATTGTATCCTCACTGGTCTAGATCGTTGGTCGTTTGCTTTCGAGAACTTCTGTTGCTTTCTGTCCAGAAAGTGGGCGGTAGAATAAAAAGCCCTGTACCTCCTCGCAGTTGATAGATTTCAAGAATTCCAATTCCTCTTCTTTTTCTACCCCTTCGGCTGTTAACTTTAATCCCAAGCTGTGTCCCAAGGTAACTATGGCCTGGATAATATGAGCTACTTTGGCATCCTGTGTCAAATATTGAATGAAAGATTTATCTATTTTCAGATTATGGAGTGGCAAAAGCTGTAGGCGCGAGAGCGAAGAATGACCCGTACCAAAGTCATCAATGGAGATGTAAATACCCATTTGTTTTAGCTCCTCTAACACCCTTCTGGTAAAATCTAAGTCTTCAATCGCTGTGGTTTCCATAATTTCTAATTCTAAAAAGCGGGCTTCCAGACCTGTTTGTTGTAAAATCCTAGCTATAGTTTCTACCAATTTGGGTTGGCGGAACTGCTTCAGAGAAAGATTGACAGCGATCTTAATCGGTGGCAATCCAGCATCTTGCCATGTTTTATTTTGGCTACAGGCCGTCTGTAGAGTCCATTCGCCGATGGGGACAATTAATCCACTTTCTTCGACCAGGGGAATGAATACACTGGGGGCGACCAATCCCATTTCTGGGTGCTGCCAACGCAACAGAGCCTCCATACTAGTAATTTCTCCTGTGGCAATGTTCACACGAGGCTGATAGTAAAGCTTAAATTCATTGCGTTCTAGGGCATAGCGCAAGCTCTTTTCTAAAGTCAGGAGTTCAGGATTTTTAGCACTCAGGGAGACACTGTAAAATTGGTAGTTATTCCGCCCTTTGTCTTTGGCGTAGTACAGAGCAGCATCTGCGTGCTGGATTAGTGTTTCGGTGTCAGGGCTGTTGCTATCAAGTAAGGCAATACCGAGGCTAGCAGTTACATAAAGTTCATGCTCTTGGAGATGAAAAGCATCCTCTAAGGCTTGTAAGATTCTCTCTGCCACCAAAGTTACCTCTTCAATATCATTGACTCGTGGGAGTAAAATAGTAAATTCATCGCCTCCCCAACGGGCTACAGTGTCTCCACCTCTGAGTGAGTCTTTTAATCTTTGAGAGACGCTTTGTAACAATTGGTCTCCCAGAGTATGCCCCAGAGTATCATTAATGACCTTGAAGCGATCCAAATCGAGAAAAATCACAGCTAAACTTTCGCCATTGCGAGTGGCGTTGGGCAGAGTTTTACTGAGCAGCTCATTAAATAGTAGACGATTGGGCAACCCTGTGAGCAAGTCATGGAGGGCTTGATAGCGAATCTTTTCTTCCACGTGCTGACGCTGCCGCGCACCAATAATACTGGCGGCCATGGTCAAAAGAGTAGATTCTTCATGCTTTGACCAATGACGCTCAAAGGTGCAGTCTGCCAAGCCAAGATACCCCCAGAAATCATTATCCAAGCGAAGAGGTACCAAGAGAATGGATTTAATGCCATCTCGAATCAAGAATTCTTGTTCGGCGACAGGAAATTTTTGAGTGATACCGTTAATTGACTGGCCGCTAGAGAGAACTGTATACCAACGGGCTAATTCAGAAGCTTGATAAGGCTGATTCTGCCAATGGTGGTGGGTAGATTCAATAAAAGATTGTGTCCATTCAAACTTTAGGCTGACTGCCATTTCCTCTGTAATAGGATGAAGATGGTTCTGAAAGAGATAGGCACGATCTGCCTTGGCAGCTTCACCCAGTACAGCTAGAGCTAGATCGATACCAGTTTCGTAATTCATTTCTCCCAGCAAATAATTGGCAGCTTCTGCAACTGCTTGTAGCAAGCGATCGCGCTGGCGCAGTTCGGCTGTAGCTTGCTTTTGCTCTGTAATATCTCTAATAATAAAAGTTCTAATTAAATCACTTTCAGGAAGATAAAGTACGGATTGTTCAAAAACTTCTGTACCTACTTCCACCTCACGCACAAAAGAATTTTTTTCTAGATTATTAACTCCAATCAAGAGTCCCGTTAAGATCGGGTGTTCTGTCCCCACTTCCCTAAGATTGGGAAACTTGATAGCTGCGGCTGGATTGAGATAAGTAATTCTTCCCTCGAAATCCATCTCAATAATTGAATTGGGGATGAGTTCAGGAAAGGATGCCAGGCGAGCTAGAGCAGACTCACTAGCTGCTTCAAAGCTGGGATCGATGGCTAAGGTTTGAAACGGATTGGCAGGACTGGCTTGCTCTGAGAAGAAACCAGATAAGTCTTCAACATCAAAAGATTCAGAAAATGCTTGTTCGGAAATATTGGAAATAGCATAATATTTAGCTTGAGCTTTATTGCTGCCAAAAGCAATGATATCTCCATGCCTAAGATTATGAGAAAAGCATTTAGTGCCATTTACAAATAAGCCATTAGTACTTCCTTTACCCTTATAGTTACCATCAATAATCTGGAAGCCATATTGGTCAGTTTCTGGAACAGTTACTCGCAATAAAATTGCATGTTGCATTGATACTGACCGAGAAGCCAAGACAATAGTGTTTGCAGGATGCCGCCCCAGAGAATAAGTAGTCTCTCGCAAGGGGACAGTTCGCCGCCCTTCCAGGTCTTGAATGACCAATAGATGGCGTATTTTTTCCCGCTCATTTCCTTGCATGGCTGTTCCTCAAATTCTTATATAATTAGTATCTATGTCTTAATCTGAAAAAGATTGCTCCTACAAGTCCAGAATTTCAGGCTGCACTTATGGGAAAACTCGCTCAATCAAAGTTCTCACCATCTGCGTAGGCGAGCATTTATCGCAGGCATCGCAAAATTGGTATGAGGGTGTAGACGAGCCTTTACCTTCATGATTGACCGCACTCAGCGCTCTTCTTTTTATAGAATGAGTTGGCTAATTGTTCAATCAGTTTTTGTAGTAGAAATTATAGTTGTTTTCTCTACTCATAGATAAGTTATAAACTTTGTGCCTTTGTCTATATCATCTAACCTTGTCTTTCTTAGGATACCCAGATTGATAATTCAAAATTAAAATTTCAAAATTGTACGCTTACAGGGAAGCAAGCTAGGCGTAACGTCATGTTGGGGCAGCCTCTTGTAGAGAAGAGAGTCACATAAGAGGATTTCAAACCAGACTAAAACTGAACAAAGCCGGAGCCAATACGCCTCCGATCTAAGTGTAGATTTTGGCGTTAGTCCTCTTTGGAGCTATCCATTAGTTACATCTTTCTTAAGATTTATAAAACACCTAATCTCTGACCTCATAAAATTAGAGACTTTTTATGTCCTATATATAGATTATTAGTCCAAGAACTTAGGGATATAAGATAGAGAGGTATGTTTAACTTTTCCTTTCCCTGATAATGGGATTGAAAAAGTGAGCATTAGTTAAGCATGGTTAATGAGTACGAATTCATACCTATTATTCACAATCAAATGCTGAAAGTAAGTGTTTTGAGCATTGGATGAGCATTTTAGAGAGAGTGAAAGCTAAAAGTGTTGATATTATGTCGGTTTATCGTAATCTGCAAGAAACTCACTTAAATCGTGCCCGCGCCAGTCTTAGACAAGCGCTTTCTTGGTATGGATATCTTCGTAAGTCAGGACAGTTATCATCTAACCCAGAATTGTTAGGTTTGATGAAACCAGAATTGGAAGCTTTGAATGCCACACTCAACAAGCTAGATTCAAACGTCATTAGAATTGCTGTCTTTGGTTTGGTGAGTCGGGGAAAGTCAGCAGTTTTAAATGCCTTGTTGGGAGACAAGATTTTGCAAACTGGGCCCCTGAATGGTGTCACTCAATGGCCCCGTTCCGTGCGGTGGCAGCCTAGTGATAAGGTACTGGTAGAGTTAATTGATACCCCTGGATTAGATGAAATTGAGGGGGAGTCACGGGCGGATATGGCACGAGAAGTAGTACATCAGGCAGATTTGATTTTGTTTGTTGTGTCTGGTGATATCACTCGTACTGAGTATCAAGCGCTGCTGCAATTAAGGCGATCGCAAAAACCTCTGATTTTAGTGTTTAACAAAATAGACCTTTACCCAGATACAGACCAAGGAGCAATTTACCAAAATTTACAACAACTGGGTGCGGGACATCCTGAAGCAAAGCCTCTACTACCTGATGAAATTGTGATGGTGGCAGCGGAACCAGCAGCAATGGAAGTCCGGGTTGAATGGCCTGATGGGCGTGTAACTTATGAATGGGAAACACCACCACCGCAAGTAGACGAACTCAAAGAGATAATTCTGAATATTCTCAATCGGGAAGGGCGATCGCTTCTGGCTTTAAATGCACTCATCCAAGCACGGGATGCAGAAGCCGCCATCGCTCAAAAAACCATCGATTTACGCGAAAAGGAAGCCGAAGAAATTATTTGGCAATTTACCAAATACAAAGCCTTGGCAGTAATGCTCAATCCCATCGCCTTTTTAGATATCCTTGGCGGAACTGTTGCTGATTTAGCTTTAATTCGCGCTCTCGCTAGATTATATGGTTTGCCGATGACTAGCTATGAAGCCGGAAAAATTTTAAAAACGATTTTATTTAGTTCTGGTGGCTTGCTACTGGGAGAATTAGGTAGTAGTTTTATTTTGGGTTTAGGTAAAACTACGGCTGCAATAACTAGTGGTGATAATCCCAGCAATATTACTGCTTTTGCTGGCAGTGCGATCGCTCAAGCTGGTATCGCCGGCTATGGTGCGTACTCTGTTGGCAAAGCCGCTCAGGTGTATCTCGAAAAAGGCTGCACTTGGGGACAGTTGGGCGCTAGCAGTGTCATTCAAGAAATTTTATCTCAAGTTGACCAGAATACAATTCTGTATCGTCTGCGACAAGAGTTAGGTATAAAATATTGAGAATAAATAAGATTTATTAAGCATTTGTTACCGTTTATAAGTGTTTATCAACTTCTATCAAACTCCTCTGACAATTGACTGACATTCCGAATTTGGGATGCAAGATTGAGGGAACAGGTTATAGGAAATAAAACGATTCCCTATTTCCTAATATCTATCTGCGTAAATTAAAGGTGAAACGATCGTGACAACTACCCTAAAATTTGAAACTGCTAAGGCAGCAAATCTTGAAGAAGCCATTACTGAAGCCATTACTGAAGCCCGGACAACTTGTGAGCTTGATGGGAGCGATTCTGCTGGTTGTGCTGTAGCTTGGGACATTGTAGAAGAATTACAAGCTGAGAAAGCTCATCAACAACAAGCAAAACCAAACAAAACCTCTTTGGAAAATTATTGCGATCGCCATCCAGCTTCCGTAGAATGTTTGATCTACGACGTTTAAGAAGAAAGAATTCAGGAGTCAGGAGTCAGGAGTCAGAATTCAGTATGAATTGGAGTCCGAGTAGAGATGAGTGGGTTTAAGTCCCCACTAATTGATTCTGAATTCTGAATTCTGCATTCTTCTTTAATTTTTCCGTAAATCAGTTGTTGCTGATTGCGTTATTAGCTTAATTGCTTCTAAATCAAGTGGTGGTATTTCACTGTCCATTCCCAACCACAGCAGATATTCGATATTCCCAGCCGGGCCAGTGAGAGGCGACCAAGTTAAGCCTTTGTATTTCCATCCTAATTCGTGGGCAGCTTGCAAAACCTGGAAAATGGCATCAGCTTGGTCGTTTGGATCGCGCACAACACCTTTTTTACCCACACGGGATCTACCGACTTCAAACTGTGGCTTGACTAACAATACAGCTTCTCGGTTAGCTTGAGTTAGTTGCCACAAAGCAGGCAGAATTTTCGTTAAAGAAATAAACGATACATCAACCACCGCCAAATCAGGAATCGGGTCATTTTCACCATATAACTCATCTGGTCGTAGTTGCCGTAAATTGGTGCGTTCCCGCAAAATCACCCGTGGATCGTTTCGCAACCGCCAGTCAACTTGTCCGTAACCGACATCAATGCCGTAAACTTGTTTTGCTCCAGCTTGCAAAAGACAATCAGTAAAACCACCAGTAGAAATTCCCCCATCTAAACAAATGCGCTCTACTACTGGAATAGCAAATACTGACAAAGCTTTAGAGAGTTTTTCACCGCCTCTAGAAACAAAAGGCGATCGCTCTTTAATATTGATTTGAGCTGCAATATCAACTTCTGTTCCAGGTTTATCAACTAATTGCTGATTAACAGTAACTTCCCCCGCCTGAATTAGCCGCTGTGCTAAGGCGCGAGAAGAACATAAATTTAATTCTACTAATAGTGTGTCGAGTCGCTGTTTCGCCAATTAACTAGACTCTCCTGGTAAGATTAAAGTCAAAGCACGATTAATAATTTCTTCTCGGTTAACCAGCTTGTCTAATTCTTCTGTCTCATAGCGACCTTCTTCTACTTCTAGAGAAGCCTTATTACTGGCATTTAAATAGGCTTCTGCTAAGATTTCTAACAATTCTTCTGGCGTGAGATAATAACCTCCAGCTTTACGCCGCTTATTTTCCCGCTGAATTTCCAGAACCGAATTCCGAATAGAGACTTCCCAAGAGCGAATCGTGCGATTTTCAGCTTGTTGTTTAATCAGATGCAACAGCAAAATCACTGCATAGCTACGAATCGTCTTGATGATATCATTTTGGCTCATCTCTGTTAATTCTTCAACTATAATCAATGCTCCTTGAACATCGCCCTTAACAAGCAAGTCTTTCAGAGTTAATAATTCTTCCATAATCAGCGCCTCAAACATCGGCAACTTCTATTGTGGCTTATAGCGGTTCTAGTCCAGATAAGATAGGCTAATGCGTTTCATTTAGGAGCGATCGCTACTTAATATATTATTCTTTGCAAATACACAATATTTAGATAATTAAGATACAGCAAAATCCGTGTATTGCCGTAGTTCAGCAGGATGGAAACCCAAAACAATATCTTCGCGCAAGATACCTGCTTCTAATAATACCTCTGCTACTGGAACAGAAGTACCATCATATTGAATCCACACTTTATCATTAATAATATCTATATGTACCACCGAACCATGTATGCGGCGCACTCCATCCCAGCCAATGTGTAACACTTCGTAGTGGTCTCGCTCCAAGTCAATGACTGCTTCTGTCTCTATTTGACCGTTAGCAGGTTTGTGACTAGCATAGTCAAATATCAACTGACGAATAATTTCACGATACCGAGCTAGCTTATCCATCTGATAATCCTTTCTAGTTGCTCGTCAAAGACAATTAGGTTTATTCCTATACTATTAAGAATTAGCTGACCAAAGCGTTCAGAAAATATACCTTCGTAAACTCGCTTGGGAACTGCTAAATAAAGTTGGCGTTTTGGTTGTAGTTCTTTTAGCACACTGCGATAAACTTCATACTGTCCTACAGCTTCCTGGAGATCATTCACAGGAGAAGGACTCAGAAAACTTTTGATTTCAACAGCTATTTTTTGATCGTCTCTCTCAGCAGCAATGGTAACTCTTTCTGCTCCAATATCTACGTAAAGTTCTCTACCCCCGTATGCAAGGTATAAGGGATCGTTGGTTATTGTCCAACCATCTGCTGTAAGTGCTTTAATAACTGCGGCGTGGTAGATGTCTCTGGCTGGCATTAGTCGAAAGATAGTTCCCAAAACACAGCTTTAATCTAGCAAAATTATTTTTACAGAGGTGCGATGTTACCATCTGGCGGCGAAAACTTAAATAAAGCCCTTTTCAAAGCCTCGTAGAGTTCAAAAAAAAGCGATCGCTCTTTCCCAACACAGACAAAGTGCGATCGCTATTTAAGTTTATGTCGGGGCAGACACCTTGCCCACTTAAAATCTAAATATCTATCTCGCTCAACTCGCGTGTGATGTGATCGAAGGGTTCATCTACAAAAGCAGTATTAACCACACCGGCTGCTGCTACTTGTTCCTTAATCAGATCCTTGAGAATTTGGATACCGCGAACAGTAGGCCCAATAGGCACTCCTAGAGAATTGTAAGTTTCCCGCAGCCCTTGCAGCACTCGTTCATCCAATACATTTGTGTTTCCAGCAACCAGCGCATAGGTGGCGTAACGCAAGTAGTAGTCTAAATCCCGCAGACAAGCCGCATAACGACGAGTCGTATAAGAATTTCCCCCAGGACGAATCAATTCTGGCAGTTCTTCATATAACTTCAAACCAGCTTGCTTAACAAGTGCAGCCGCATTAGAATTGATTGCCGCCGCCGCTTGTACTCTTGCTGTACCACTATCAAAGTAAGACTTTAGGCTATCGATCGCATTCCGGTCAAAATACCGACCAGCTAAGTCATAATTCTTAATTAAACTTGTTACCGCATCGCGCATTCCTTCTTCTCCCAATCATTGCTATTTATGGTTTGATATTTATTTGGCTGCACTTATGCACCAGTAAATTTTTGTGCTATTAAAAATAGATTCGGCACAAAAACAATCTATCTACTACATAAGGATTTTATGCCAAATTTGACCCCTATATGATGAACTTTCCAGTTTTGTACAGATGATCGCCGAAAGGTTAATATAACCTGATAATCCAGATATCTGTAGTACAAGCTACAAAATCAGCTAATGTCTAGTATTTAAGATATTTCTGGTGTGTCACGGCCTGATTGAGATCAGCAGGGTTAGGATGCAATGTAAGATTCTGGTTGACTTTAGGAAATTGGTAGAGAAGGAGTAACAATGACAACACCACAAGAACTCTTGAAGAGAATTCAAGATGAGAAAATTCAACTGATTGATCTCAAATTCATCGATACAGTAGGGACTTGGCAGCACCTCACACTGTACCAAAACCAAATCGATGAGACTGCATTCACTGATGGCGTAGCTTTTGATGGTTCCAGCATTCGGGGTTGGAAAGCGATCAACGAATCGGACATGACGATGGTACTCGACCCCAACACTGCTTGGATTGACCCATTTATGGAAGTCCCAACACTAAGTATAATTTGTAGTATTAAAGACCCCCGCACGGGTGAACCTTACAACCGTTGCCCACGCGTTATTGCCCAAAAAGCAATAGATTACCTGGTTTCCAGTGGTCTTGGTGATACAGCCTTCTTTGGTCCTGAAGCTGAGTTCTTTATCTTTGATAGTGCTAGGTTTGCCCAAACTGCTAACGAAGGCTACTATTTCTTAGACTCCGAAGAAGGTGCTTGGAATTCCGGTAAAGCTGGTACAGATGAAAAACCCAACCTAGGTTACAAACCACGCTTCAAAGAAGGTTACTTCCCAGTTGCACCAACGGATTCTTTCCAAGATATCCGTACAGAGATGCTGTTGACAATGGCAGAATTAGGTGTACCTATTGAAAAGCATCACCACGAAGTTGCTACTGGTGGTCAGTGCGAACTAGGTTTCAAGTTTGGCAAGTTGATCGAAGCGGCTGACTGGTTGATGATTTACAAATATGTCATCAAGAACGTTGCCAAAAAATATGGCAAAACCGTCACCTTCATGCCAAAACCGATTTTTGGCGATAACGGTTCGGGAATGCACTGTCACCAGTCCATCTGGAGAGACGGACAACCTCTGTTTGCAGGTGATAAGTATGCTGGTTTGAGCGATATGGCGTTGCACTACATTGGTGGTCTTCTCAAACACGCACCAGCGCTGTTGGCAATTACCAACCCCAGCACCAACTCATACAAGCGCTTAGTACCTGGTTATGAAGCTCCTGTTAACTTGGCTTACTCCGAAGGGAACCGTTCTGCTTCTATCCGTATTCCTCTATCTGGTAAGAACCCCAAAGCAAAACGTTTGGAATTCCGTTGTCCAGATGCTACATCTAACCCCTACTTGGCATTTGCTGCAATGCTTTGTGCTGGTATTGATGGCATCAAGAACAAAATCCATCCTGGTGAACCATTAGATAAGAATATCTATGAACTCTCTCCAGAGGAGCTTGCAAAGGTTCCCTCAACTCCAAGTTCTTTAGAACTGGCATTGCAAGCACTAGAAAACGATCACGCTTTCTTGACAGAATCAGGCGTATTCACGGAAGACTTTATCGAAAATTGGATTGACTACAAGCTTAACGAAGCCAAGCAGTTGCAACTACGTCCTCATCCCTACGAGTTTTACCTCTACTACGATGCTTAATGAAGAGTCGTATCTAACTAAAAAGTAATAAGTTTTGCCACCCTAAAGTAAAGGGTGGCTTTTTTTTCAGACTTGTCAGTTGAGACATTGACTCAAAAAATCCAGCTTAGAATTCCTGAAACTTAGCTCATGGAAGCGTGGCTGGGGCCATAAATCATCCGACTGCTAGCATCTACTTTCCCTTGAATCGGGTTCCAGTAGTGAGATACTTCTTCAGGAAGACCAAGTTCTTGTGCCGCACGCATCAGCATTGATTGTTGGCGATTCTTGACTTGTTGATGTTCGCGTACCATTAATGCACGAGATTTATCTGCAATAGACATAACCATAGTCCTCTCTATTTCGTGAATATATAATTTTTCTTTCCTCACAAGACTAATATAACAAAAATTCTGTAGCATAAGCTACTTTTTACAAAAATTTATATTTTGTTTTGCCTACAGTTTTCCGGCTTTGGGGGAAAATCTCTCAAAACCACTTTTGACAACTAAAATCATCTAGCTTCAGATTGGTCTGACCTTAAAAACACACTTTACCCAAGACTGAACATTTATTCGTTACTTTTATTTACACTTAGTTCACCTCAAGTGATTAATTCTTGTAACTTTTACTCTTTTTTTCGCTGGAGCGGCACAAATACAGCACTCGCAAAAATTAAGTTACTATCAAATAAAGATTTACAAAAATTTACATAATTTATGACAGTTACCTACCCGCGTAAATTTCAGAATGTTTTGAGTGCCAGAGATATATTAAAACGGGTGGTATGCGATCGCGAAATCCATCTCATTACCCTCAACCGCTACCGTTACAGCGAACAACACAGTTGCAAAGACCTCACAGAGCTAATTGAACAACTGAATGGACAGCCGCGAGAACTAGTGCGAGATTTGTCTCGTCACATCTCAGATGAAGCTCGTCATGCCATGTGGCTAACTGACTTGTTGACAGATATGGGAGCAGATATTGGAAAGCCGCCCGGTTCCTCATATATCAATGAATTTGAACGTCTACTCGATAGCGAACAACAAGATCCAGTCCAAAACCTCGAAGATTTTGTGATTTCTTCCCTTGCTGCCATTAACGTCACCGAAAAACGGGGCTGTGAGTATTTCTCTGCTCACATTCACGCGCTTAAACAAGCACCGCAGACAGAAGAAAACATTAAGATTCGGGAAACGATTGAAAAAATTCTCCCAGAGGAAGCAGGACACGTGCGCTGGGGTAATCGTTGGCTAGGAGAGATTGCGCGTAAGAGTCCAGAACATCAGCAAAAGGTAGAGCAAGCCAAGCGAAAATATACCGCAATCGAACAAGCTGCGTTTGAATCGGGAATGGATATCACCTTAGGTGCAGAACTACGGCGAGTTGCCAACCTGATGGAAGTGGCAAATACCATGCCGCTTTGGCAACGTCCTCAATACCTGATGGAACGCTTACCCCAGACTTTGCTAGCACCTGAATTGCAATTTACTAGGATTCAGGCTGCACAAAAGGCTTGGCAGCGAGATCCACAGACGTTTATCGACAAGTTTGTGCCAATGTTCCTCAACGGCATCCAGGGAAGAGAAAATAACCGCAAGAAAACAACGGTGTAAAAGGGCATTGGGCACAAGAGGCAGAGGGGAAAAACTTACTGAAACTTCTACTTGGTCACTGAGCGCAGCCTCTCATAGAGAAGTGCTGCTCCCCACTCCCTTTTCTTTAAGTAAAATTCATCTAAAAAGACCAAATGCAAAACTTTGCATCTGGCCTTGGGTGTAAAATAGTTAAAAAGACTAAGATGATCTGGCAGATCCTTCTTAACACTTATTTTGTTGGGAGCCATCTACGAGGAGAACGAACCAAGGGGCAAAAGTAGGTAAAGAATAGTAGATTTGTTAGCAAGTGCAATAAACCTATACTACTTATGTGAATCTATACGCTAGATAAGCAAGAAATGAAACGAAGGGGATTTTATGCTTCGGCAAGGGACGCTAAACAGATGTCAGAGCGAAGATCGGTTACTTGCTTATGTAGATAATCAGCTACTGAATGTATGAGAAGAAAATCTCTTGGGGAATAAAGTGATGGGGAATAAAGTGAAGTTGCCTTAAGACTATTTCCTCAACAAACAAAATGTCTGAATTAGATGTACTTTAGATTAACTGATAGCCTAAGTAACATCTATTTCTAGAACCGTTGAGGATTGAGATGGAAAGCTTTCTACCGAATATGAGCAACAGTTGTAGAGCTTTTGAGGAGTTGGTAATGCTATCGATCAAAGCACTTAATTTGATTTGCGTTTTGATCGGCAGGATTGAGACCAACTATTATATATACAAAGTTTGCAGTTGAAATACTAAGCGATCGCTGAAGACTTTCGTGTGTCAACTGTATATATCTCTGCCAGAAAAGCTGTGTAAGAAATGTTAGCACAACATCCTGTTTTCTGGTAATTCTGTTCCTTTGGAAAAAGAGGTATTACCCTACAGTAGTTAAACCATAGCATAGATATTTCGGACTTTTTGTGTCACTTCTCTGCGCCCACTACCGCGATGACGTGGCGCATCATCTGAAGCTTGTTCAGATGCCGCCGAGAGCCACTGTTCCGAAGTAGGCGTGGAAGGCAGCCCTGTTGATAAGTGATTGACCATTGCTTGGCAGTTAAAAGCTAAGGGGCCGAACACCAGACTCGATATTAAAAGTGAAATGGCAGCACGCATAGCAAATGTCTATTTGGGAACTCTCCACTTCACTGATACTTAGCTTTTTGATTAATATCCGGACAATTCATCAAAAAGTATTCTGTTTTACTGAAAATAAACTCTTCTTACCCTCCGTTTAAATGTTCGACTAATAACCAATTGCCAGAGTGATTGTAACGACCCCACAATGTAACTAATTGTTCGTGGGGATAAGCGCGTAATTGCTCGTCGATATGCGATCGCAAAGTCACAAGCTGCCAGCTTTGCCCTTGATATGTGGCTGGTGCTGTGACAGTGAATCTGTATTTCTGCTGTTCCAAGCGGTAAAAAATGCCTGTAAAACAGTTACTTTCCTGAATTAATGCCTTCCCCGATGGGCAAGGGCAATCGCCATTAACTGGATAAGCTTGTGGGTTATCTAAGTAATACAGTTGCCAGTGCCGCCAATCCGAATGATTGGGGGGAAGATTAAACAAAGGAATAATTAGCGCTTTTGAGCGATTATCTTCTAATAAAGCCGTTTGTAGCGTTCTAATCGGTAAATCCCTTGGCTGGCAGTTTAATTCAACACATATCGCCGCCGCCATCCCTGCTGCTTGACCAATTCCCATAACCACAGGTTGTAATCTGGTAGCGCCATTGGCAATGTGGGAAACAGAAATATTTTTTTCACAGACCAAGAGACCATCTGTTGTGGCTGGAATTAAACAACTGTAGGGAATTGTAAAAGGAGTTCCAGTCCAACGTCCTCCCCAGCGGATCGATTTAGGTTGCAGTGGGAATTGAACACCAGGATAATGATGGTCATTGGCGTAGTTACCAACTGCGATCGCTTCTCCTGTCGGAGACGCTCCGCGTAGCTTGCTTCCACGAAGTGGTACGCAAACGCCTGCCGTAGGATGCCCGAAGGGCTGTAGGGCGAACGCATCATTAAATATAGATGCAACTCTACCTCTTGCGATCGGCAAAATATCCTGTTCTCGGACAGTAGTTAGCCCCACTAAGCGGCGGCTTTCCCGGTAATAGGGATGCAGTGCAAAAGCTGTAGAGGTGTGAGGAAATACTTTTTCTGCTAAACCATAGCGACGACCAAGCTGTTTTTGGATAAAATGGGCAAAATTTTGGCTATGCCAGCGAGATTCTTGGATGAATTCACCCCTGGATACATCTGACTCTATCAACCGCCCTACCCCTTCGCCGTAGTCATTGCCACAGATTGGCCAATTCATCATAAACAGGCCACCCGGCAAACGTCCATAATTTAAAAATGTCTCGGCTCCATAGCCATCCCAAGCACCTGTAAACTGCAATGGATTATAGTTAGGTGCAGCTGGAATTTCTGGGGCAACGCCTTCACCAAAGTCCTGCATAATCACTACATAAGTAGGCGCTTGCACAGGATATTTCTGAGTTAAAGAGTTAAAAGTCACTGGGGCAGTGAGTTCACCCCATTCCGATTGCAATTCCCAACCCCAACGGTAAGGTATTTCAGCTAAAGCCAATAAATCTCCCAATTCTGTGCCATCGAGAATAATTTTGGCTGTGACAGCAAAATCAGCAAAGCGAACACCAGTAATCAAATCACTTTGACGGAACACTTCTATTGGCACTTGTCCAGAAATCCAATGCAGATTGGGCAATTCCTGCACCCAATCTGCAAAAATCTCTGCCCCAATTCGGGGATCATAACTAAAAAAGCTTACCCAACTGTTATCTAATCCTCCGGGCTGTCGTTGTCGCAATTCCTGCAAAAACGCGCCCCATAACCCCGTTTGAAAGGCTTCTAATTCGTTGCCATCGGGTGCAGATACTCCAGCCGAAGTTAGCATTCCTCCTAACCAAGGAAATTCACTCACAAGAATGGTTTTGGCTCCCCGTCGCGCCGCTTGAATAGCAGCTGCGGTGCCTCCGGTTCCCCCACCGACAACTAAGACATCAGCTGTGTATGTCTGATTAACCATCACTTAACCTCACTGGAGTTTCGACATATTCTCTCCAGATAGCTTGGCATCAGACAAGATAATTTATTTTATTTTTCGGATATTTCGTTTATGTAGTGTGTATTATAAGATAGTGAATGGTATTGACGGCGTAAATTGCATTGCTAATGACAAACCCTACAGGATAGTAGCAGACAAATATGATGTTAAAACAGAATATGTCTTTAGATTCTGTAATCTCTCCACAGCTAGAGGCTCAATCTATCAAAGAACTGGAGCGTATACTGAGTGTTAAAGATTTTCAGGCGAAACTAGTAGGAGCTAACGGAGAAAAAATTAACATTCCTGAACCGATTTATCAGGTGCTGGTTCAAGTTGTCCATGCAATGGCATCAGGTAAGGCTATATCCATAATTCCTCAACAACAGGAATTGACGACACAACAAGCGGCCGAATATCTTAACGTATCACGTCCATACTTGATCAAGTTATTAGAACAAGGGGAAATTCCTCACATTAAGGTGGGTTCACATCGACGGGTTCGTTTTGATGATTTAATGAATTACAAACAGCAGCGGGATATAAAGCGCGATCAACTCTTAACTGAGCTAACTCAGATGAGCCAAGAAGCAGGATTCTACGAATAGGAGTAATTCAACCGACAAAATGGCTGAACATCTTGTTCTATTAGACTCTTGTGTTATGTTCCCGATGTACCTGCGTGACATTCTACTTCGTTGTGCTAGGGCTGGTTGTTATTTACCTTGTTGGTCGCAGGAAATTCTTGATGGTGTAACTCGCAACCTTGTAATTACAGGGAAGATGTCAGATGAGAGAGCAATGAAGTTGGAGGGGACAATTACAGCAGCCTTTCCAGAAGCAATGGTGGAAGTGCCAAATGGATTAGCTGAAATTATGACAAATCACCCTGGCGATCGCCATGTTTTGGCTGCTGCTGTGACAGCTAAAGCGGATATAATTGTCACCGCAAATATCAAGCATTTTCAAGCCAAGGATCTGGCTCGTTGGGAAATAGAAGCGCAACACCCGAATACTTTTCTTACTCATCTTTACGATCTTGACCCAGGCACCATACTTCAAGTAATACAGCGATGGTCTCAAGATTTAAAAAAGCCACCGCTGACTTTTATCGAGCTACTTGATCTGCTCAACAAAGAAGTACCAACATTTACCAGTAAGGTTTTATTGCATGAGTACGGGCAGAGTGTTTTCCAAACTGTCAAAAAAACCTTGGATAGGCTAGGCAAGGCAGCACCAGATGGTGGTAGATGCTTTGAGGGAGAGCGCTATCGACTTTGGCAGAATCGGGGAATTCTAACAATTACTGCCAAGAAGGACAACCGAGGGGAGATTCTGCGGCTTCAGAATGGAACAATTCAAGGAAAGCTCTCACCAGAGGATATCAAGACATTCCAAATATTTGAACAAAGCTTAGAACAAGAACTAGAATAGACTAAAACAGAGAAATCATAAACTTGATAGCCTAACGTTGACTGCTAATGTTACATCTAGTATCGTTGAGCGGGGAAAAACCAACGTGAAAGCACAGGTATTTAGAGGCGTCAATCAACTGTCTTACGAAGATATCCCAGTTCCAACTGTGGAACCAGATGAAGTGCTGGTACAGGTGCGGGTTGTGGGATTGTGTCAGTCAGATATAAAAAAAATTCGTTATCCACTGTATGAACCGCCGCGCATTTTTGGGCATGAAACTGCTGGCACGATCGCAGCACTAGGCAATAATGTCAAAGGTTGGCAAGTTGGACAACGGGTAGCAGTGATGCACCACATCCCTTGTATGCGTTGCGCCTACTGCCTAAATGATAATTTCTCCATGTGTGATGTTTACAAGAACATCTCCACAACCGCAGGCTTTAACGCCAGTGGCGGCGGTTTTGCTGATTATGTCAAAGTTCCTGGACATATTGTCGAAAATGGTGGGTTAATTCCCATCCCGGATAACATCAGTTTTGAAGAAGCCAGTTTTGTCGAACCAACCAACTGCTGCTTGAAAGCTGTGAAAAAAGCCCAAATTGCTCCTGGACAAACTGTGTTAGTTACTGGTGCTGGGCCAATTGGGTTAATGTTCATTATGTTGGTGAAGTATTTTGGAGCAAAAGCGATCGCTACTGATTTACTACCCTCTAGAATTGATAAAGCCTTGAGTGTTGGTGCAGAAGCGGCTTTTGATGCGCGAGATCCCGATTTACCCGCTAAAATCTCTGCCTTAACTGGTGGACTAGGTGTTGATGTTACCTTGCTGGCTGTTCCTAGTGAAAAAGCTTTCTTTCAAGCACTTGATAGTACCCGCAAAGGCGGTAAAATTCTATTTTTCGCCGAATTTCCTGATGAGTTGGAAATTCCCATTAACCCGAATATTCTCTACCGTCGGGAAATTGACTTGATAGGCAGTTATAGCTCATCTTATCGGCTTCAGAATCTATCAGCCGATATTGTATTTAATCAGCGAATTGATGTAAAAGCGTTGATTAGCGATCGCTATCCATTAAAAGATTTATCAGTAGCTGTAGAAGTTGCGATCGCACCCACACCGGATACTTATAAAATCTTAATTTACCCGTAAAAGGAAGATTAAGGAGATAGGAGAGTGTTAAAACTAGAAGTTTAGAGTTCTGAGGTTCGACGATGAAGCTAAAAGGTTCGACGATGAAGCTAAAAGGTTCGACGATGAAGCTAAAAGGTTCGACGACGAAGCTAAAAGGCTCAACGACGAAGCTAAAAGGCTCAACGACGAAGCTAAAAGGCTCAACGACAAAGCTAAAAGGCTCAACGACGAAGCTAAAAGGTTCGACGATGAAGCTCAGAGGTTCAAAGTTAAACCTTAAAAGCTCAAGTTTGATCCTCATCTCTCTCACTTTCCCCTTGTCCCCAACAAAATGCTTATTACCCTACTTTTCGTCGCTCTACTAGCTTTCTACGTCGCTTGGAATCTCGGAGCAAACGATGTTGCTAATGCGATGGGAACCTCCGTAGGTTCCAAAGCTGTCACCCTCAAACAAGCGATAATTATCGCTGGGGTATTAGAGTTTACGGGTGCTGTGTTGTTTGGACATGAGGTAACGGAAACTCTCGCAACGAAAATTGCTAATCCCGCCTTATTTGCAGCTACACCCCAAATATTCGTAACTGGGATGGTAACGGTACTAATTTCTTGTGGTGTATGGTTGCAAATTGCCACATCACGCGGTTTACCAGTGTCATCTTCTCATGCGGTTGTTGGTGCGATCGCAGGATTTAGTTGGGTAGCTTTAGGAGTAGGTGCAATTGATTGGTCATCAATTGGCTTCATTACCATTGGCTGGATTTTGACACCGTTAATTAGTGGTGCGATCGCTGCTTTATTTTACAGTCAAATCAAGCACTGGATTTTAGATCAACCTAATCAAGTAGTCCAGTTACAAGAATGGATTCCCTGGTTGAGTACTCTGCTGCTAGGTGTCTTCGGCGTGATTGTATTACCATCGCTAACTGAACCACTAACCAATTTTGTAATTGAGCAAGTTGGTTTTACAATCCCTTCTCATGACATCCCCTTATTAACCGGTGCAGTAGCAGCAGTTGGACTCACAATCATGAGTTGGCGACAATTGGGAGATAAAAGAGACAAGGGAGAAATACTCCCTAATCCTGTAGAAAGATTATTTGCCCGATTCCAACTACTTAGTGCTTGCTTTGTAGCTTTTGCTCATGGTTCTAATGATGTGGGAAATGCGATCGCTCCTTTAGCTGCGATCGTTTACATCAATCGCACTGGTAGCGTACCTACCGATGGTATAACTATCCCGCTTTGGATTTTAATTCTTGGTGGTGCTGGTATTGTTGGTGGTTTAGCTATCTGGGGAAAAAAAGTCATTGCCACCATTGGCGAAAATATCATTGCCTTGCAACCTAGTAGTGGATTTTGTGCCGAATTGGCAACTGCTACCACCATCCTCATCGCTTCCCGGCTAGGTTTACCAGTCTCCACTTCCCACGCTCTCGTCGGCGGTGTAGTTGGTATCGGACTAGTGCAAAATCTCAACTCGATTAAGTTTCAAACACTAAAAGGTATTGCTGCCGCATGGCTAATTACAATCCCTGTGAGTGCTGTCCTTAGCGCTGCCATCTTCAGCATTGCCCGGATTTTATTCTTCTAAGAATTATTAATATTTTCCTCTACTGGAATTTACTCAAAGCAAAACCCAGACTGCAACAACGACAAAAAAGCGTGCTTTTGCAGAATTGCTGCTAATTCATTAGAATGTTGTGCAGGGGATAGCGTAACTTGGAATTTCCACAGAAAGATACTTTAATCTCTATTTAGAGATATAAGCTGTCACACAAGTTACATTCCACACAAATTTATAGCTAATTTCGCAAGTCAGACATTTTTGTGGCGATGCAAAACAATAAATATATATTTGGAGTGAGATTTCTTTAAAAGTAAAAATCTCATTGGCAAATAATTTATGAAAATTAAACTGACCAAAAACAAAAAAGTCTCAGTTTAAGGGACTTGCAGGCGTAGCGATAAATCCCAAATCTAATGGCCAAATCTGAAGAGAACATGGTGTAGTAAGCTGTGAGGCAAACTTGATGCTTTGCCAAGCCGTGTCTAGTATGACAGAATTACGTTGAAATGCGGAAGTGCTGTTAAAATTTTTAATTTATCTGACAAAATACAGGAAATTAGGATGACCGCCAATAAAGTGTACCGGAAGCAGCTTTATCGTCAAAATGTTAGAGGTTAGAAGCTAATGGGGCGATTCGAGAAGCAACCAGAAAACCCAAGAGTCAGAGGGGAGCTATCTAGAGCAGCAGAAAATGCTCTTTGGGCTGTAGTTGAAGACTTAGAAAATCTTCAGCAGAATGTCCTCAGAGGCTTGCAAGAAGACGTAAAGCGGCTTCAGTCAGAAAAAAATCGGTTATCTGACGAGATTCAAAGCTTGGTAGAGGAAAAAGAGCATTTACAACAAGTGCGCCAAATTACTGAGCAGCAAGTGTTAATTCGGCAACTGGCAGAAGTTCTGGCAAAGCATATATCTTCACAACTGCAATCCTCTCTGGCAACTTTAGCTAATCAAAACATAGAGGGCAAATCTTACGAACAAGCGGCGTTGAAGTCTGCTGAAGTGAGCAGCAATGTAGTAGGTGAAATTAATGAAAAAGTCGAACATATGTTTGACAGTCTGGATGACACCGTTACTGTTACCTTTAATTCCTTACAACAGGAGCTGAAGAACTATCAAAGTAATCTTTCCCAACAGCTGTCACGGATGTATAGCCAGCAGCAGCAAGGGGAAACGATTTTGGCGGAGTTTGTTAACCGCTTGCATGGAGAACTAGAAAAAACTATAGAAGAAACTTCACGCAAATCAGCAACAGCAGGTATACCTACTGTTTTGCAGTTTACGGAACCAGAAAAAAACAGTTCTGTTGAAACATCCCTGCCAGAGTTTGAGGAAATAGTAAGAAATTCCCTTGAGCCAATTTCCCCGATCTCCAATCAATTTTCACCAAGGGAAACGACATTAGAGCCGCCGATTGTTAAAGAAAACACCGCAAATACAATTTCTTCTCCCAGCAAGGATTTGTCGTCAAGGAAAACGACATCAGAGCCGCCGATTGTTAAAGAAAACACCGCAAATACAATTTCTTCTCCCAGCAAGGATTTGTCGTCAAGGGAAACGACATCAGAGCCGCCGAGTGTTAAAGAAAACATCGCAAATCCGATTTCTTCTCCCAGCAAGGATTTGTCGTCAAGGGAAACGCCATCAGAACCTACTGGGGCTGTAGTTCCCCCACCAAAAGACAATGCCACCGAGCCAATTTCTGTCCTCAATCAGGAATCGCCAGAAAACGAAACGAAATCAGAGCCTGCGATCCCATCTGTACTACAGCCGAGAACAATCCGACCTTCTCTAAAGATTCCTACTGAACCACTTTCTGTCCGCCGTAAGAACGTATCGCAAAGCAAAGCTGAATCCTCATCGACTACTGCGCCAGAACCACAGGCGGAAGCAAAACCCCCACAATCGCGATCGCCTAATTCTTCTGGCTTATCGACACTCCAAATCGGTTTATTCTTGATTGTCTTATCGGCAGTGATATCGTCGCTTTACAACGTAGCCATCAAGGTGATTTTCCATGAAGGTTCCCAGATTTTTGGAGTATTAGAGGTAGAGCAGTTGTTACCGCCGACTTTGGGCAATACTCTGTTAATTTTGACGCTACGGTTTATGGTAGTCGTACCATTGATGGTACTTTTATCTCCAATATTGCATCCAAGACTGTGGCAAGACTTGGAAACCTTGTCTGCTTCAGTCCGAGGAAAATCCACGTCTGCTAATGCAGCTACCAAGCAGATTTTGGTGTTGTCAATTGTGAGTGGATGCTTTTTGTTTTTATCTCAGGTACTAATCTACATTGCGATCGCTCAAGTCCCAACCGGAATGGCGATCGCACTGTTCTTTATCTATCCAATGGTTAGCGGTCTATTTTCGTGGTTTCTGTTTCGCGATCGCCCTACTCTATTCCGCATCGCTGCGATCGCCGCAATTTGCTGCGGTGAATTATTGGTTTTAGGGGGTTCTCCCAGCATCGGTATCGGTAATACTTCAATGGGAAGCAGCACCGCCATTCTTTCGGGTGTGGCTTTTGCTGCCTATATAATTCTGACGCGAGTCTGTGCTAGCAAACTGCATCCTGTGACTTTTACTTTGATTAACTTCACTACCATGCTGTTGTTGAGCTTTATCTGTTTGATGCTACCTTTGCCAAGCAGCTGGAACTTGGTAGTAATTGACCCCTCTAAAATGCTGGAACTAGTTTTAAGCGCATTTATTTTGGGTGTGCTGACCCTTGCAGGTTATTTGCTCAATAATGTTGGTATTAGTAAACTAGGTGCCTCGCGATCGGCGCTTATTGGTGGTAGCATCCCAGTTTTAACCGTGATTTTCGCTGGGTTAATCATTCAAGAAAATTTGGATATTGTGCAAATTCTGGGAGTGTTATTTGTAACCTTTGGCGCGGCTGCTTTCAGCTTTGAAACAATGCGAAATCAGGTTAAACCCTCTAGTCCCTCGAATTAAATGGCGAGTTCAATCAGCTTAAGGGTGATGGGAACTACTTTACCTTCCATCACTCTCAGCATCAATCCTGACGCTAATGCACTCACTTGTAACTTCAAGATCCCCGACTTCTTTGAGAAGTCGGGGATTTAAATTTTTACGAATGATTTCAGAATGCTGTATATGTGCAGATAACACTTAATAGATCGGCAAGCAGTATTTAGAATAAATCGACTTGTAATATATTTTTAGGGATTTAGCCTGATACAGGTAGGGAAAACACGTATATGTAAGCAATATGAGTAGTACTGACTCCAGCAATTGAGCACGAGTACTTGCTCACAGAGAAGATTCGCAAGGAGTTAAGACCATTGCAGCACATTTTGGAACGAAGAGATGGAGAAGTCGCAGAAATGTTTAGAGTACCCCGTTTTTTCAAGCCAAACGCACTTTGTTGATATTAGGAGGTCGGTCTACCTGTTTTTTCGTAAGGAGGCAAGAATAAACAAACTTATGTTAAGCAATGTAAATTACATGAAATGCCTTGTAGTGAGGGCTAAAGCCCTTATCAATCGGTTTTATTTGTCCCTATGGGAAAGTTTATCAGACCGCACTAAGTCACTACAAATCTTTAATTATTCACACCCACTTACTAATTGTGTTTCGTAAGATGGTATCTTTATTTCTGTCGTTTTATACTAGTCAACTTAATCTGCGTAGGCGTAGCCCACCGTAGGTATCGCTCAGACATCTAGAAAAATAAGCTTATATCGTAGCTTGCTGCGAATTATCACCCTTTTCTAGCAACAAACTATCTACGTAATTTAAGTCTCTCAAATATATAAAATAGCGAGGTAAAAACATACTTGAAAGTAGCCAATAAATTAGTTAAATCATGAAAATTTAAAATTCTTTTATGAAAGAAATATAAATTTATGCCAAAAAGACCTCTAAATAATTATCGGATTTAACCCAAGATGTTTTATTATATATATAGCTATTGACTAGTCTTTCGGTTCTTAGTACGAGCGACAAAGCCTTATAGATACGCGATTTAGTCTAAAGCAATCGCGGCTTTTTGTGTCTAATAGTCAATATAAAAGAGTAAATAAAACTTGATTTAAAAGTAGATATAAAAATATCATCAAACCTTGATTTAAGCAAAATATAAACTATTTAAATAGTCATCATTTATAAATTTTAAGATGCATAATTTTATTTCAAAACTAAAAAATAGTGATATGATAAGGAACAATATTTGAAAAGCAACAGGTATTTTGAAATTGAAATTATTTGCTCTACTTGATGTCTACTATTTTCCTTCAAACCGACGGCTGATAATGCCGAGACATCACTGGAGGTTGTGAACGGGATGATAGTTCACAAAGAGCTACATAGCTCAACCTCTAATTGTGGCTACACCTGGTAAGCGATTTGTTTTGAGACTATTCCCAATTATTTCTAGTCATTTTTGTACTACAAATAATTCGCCAAAGCTGCAAAAAAGCATCTTTTTCTAGTAACAAATATCCCAGATTAACCGCGCAAACTAGTTTTTACTCTGAGTCGGCATAGTGCCATAATTAGGTGTAAGCAGCTTGACGTTGTTGCTCTTGAAATATGAAAAAGACCAGAAACCTGAAAGGCCTTGGAGATTAATTGCAGCATATTTGACTGTTGGGAGATAAACCACCGTTAAGCTAGATTTGGTGGCGTCTCTAATTTTCCGGTTAGATGCAGAGACAGTTATAGTCACAACTAGCGACTCTGCTTTTCTACCAGGAAATATGCGAAAATGGTAGTTTGCGCTACCACCGATATCATCGTTATCGCATACTAATATAGTTTGAAGTAAAGACAGCCTTCAGCCAGGTGTATACTACCTATTTTCATTCGATTAAAAATTGTGTAAACGTGCTATTCAATTGTCTGTAATATGAGTAACGACATAGATCTGATCAAACGTCTTGACCCCAGTGCGATGGATCAGATCATGCTTTATCTGGCTTTTAGTGCCATGCGGACGAGTGGGCACAGGCATGGGGCATTTTTAGACGCAGCCGCAACAGCAGCAAAGTGTGCAATTTACATGACCTATCTAGAGCAGGGACAAAACCTGCGAATGACAGGGCATTTGCATCACTTAGAGCCGAAACGAGTAAAAATTATTGTAGAAGAAGTCAGACAGGCACTAACAGAAGGCAAACTGTTAAAAATGCTTGGTTCTCAGGAACCTCGCTATTTAATTCAATTGCCTTATGTCTGGCTAGAAAAATATCCTTGGCAACCGGGGCGATCGCGCGTTCCTGGTACTAGTCTGACAAGTGAAGAAAAAAGACAAATTGAGCAGAAACTGCCCAGTAATTTACCTGATGCTCAGTTAGTTAGCTCCTTTGAGTTTCTAGATTTGATCGAGTTTTTACACAAGCGATCGCAAGAAGACTTGCCACCCGAACACCAAATGCCTTTGAGTGAAGCTTTGGGTGAGCATATTAAGCGCCGTCTGCTTTACTCAGGAACGGTAACACGGATTGATTCTCCTTGGGGAATGCCCTTCTACGCGCTTACCCGTCTTTCTTATACCCCAACAGACGATGAAGAACGTACACACATCACCGTGGAAGATACCGCTCGGTATTTCCGTATGATGAAAAATTGGGCAGAACGACGACGAAACGCCATGCGCTTGCTGGAAGAACTTGATATCCTTCCAGAAAAAATGGATCAGGCTATGGAAGAATTAGATGAAGTTATCCGTGCCTGGGCAGACAAATATCACCAAGATGGTGGTATTGCAGTGGTTTTACAGACGGCTTTTGGTGAAAGAGAAGACTAGTACAACTAACTGTGCAAACTGTGCAAAATTCTAAATTACCAAAGCTGAAAAACTAACGTGAGTTCAACTAACCTCTCTCCAACTCCTCTTTGCGTTGGAGAGGAGAATTATAATGTTTTTCATTTATTTGAATGCTTACCTAGTCAGTGGGCACTTTGGGAACAGTGCTAGGTATCGTATGCCCACAAGTGGCAGAAGTGGTACTGAAGTTTGTCTGAGCTAATAGAACGTTTGACGGAAGTTACATTAGTGTACAATCCGCCTGAAGGTTCGCGTGATATCTTTGTAGTCTGGATAAGACCAGGTGTTGACATCATCGAGAAGGGCAAAAAGACGGCTTTTTGGGGCGAGGTGCTGAAACTTCTTCAACCTTTCGATGGTGATATAGAGACCAAAGTAAGAAATATAGTAACTATTATTGCTTGAATTCCAGCTTGTTCCGACTTGGGACTAGTGCGAGAAAGTGATCGCTTTATCTACGATCAAACTATGGGTAATCTTTTCTTTGACACAGATGGGATTGGTAAAGCTGCACTTTAAATCGCCTAGTTCTCGAATCAGGCAATGCTGACTAATGTAAATATTACTGTCATTGCCTAACGAAAGCTATATAGTCAGCAAAGGTAAATTACCCAGTCAGATTGAAGCATTGTAATATATAAGGTCGGGTTTTGCTGTTGCTCAACCCAACCTACTAATTAAAATCGAATGATTTATTTTTTGGTAGTCCCTGAATCAGGTTGGCAAATAGCCACTCTATCAACCTGTATTTTCAATCAATTACACAAAGCACTGTAATCTAATTAGTGCCCGGTTGGGTTGGAACAACTGGTTGAGTTGGAACAACTGGTTGGTTTGGAAATGGGGTAGTCTCTAAACTTGGACTTGAACCCCCAGGAATTATCGTTGGCGGTGTAGACGAAGATGAAGCACCGATAACACTATCATCAGCGCTGATACAAGTATCTAGCGCTTGAGTAGTGGGAAAGTCAATTTGACTACGCAAGCCAACCACACACTGGCCAAAGCGCACGGGTAACAAACTGCGTCCGCAATAATCTAAAACTGTTGGATTAGCTTCTTCCTTAGTACTTAAGCTGACACCAACTACACAGGTTGCTAACTCTTCAGGACGCCGGGCCTTCCCACAAGAAGAAAGCGCATCTGTTGCAGCAATTTGGGTTTCCTTATCAATTTTCACCACGCAAGCAGCCAAATCCCTTGGACGCAATGCTGCTGCACAACCTTCTGATGCCGCTTCTGCCTTTACACCCACACTCAGGAGGCGACCCGCACAGACACTATAATCATTCCTGTAGGAGGCAGCAACAGCCACATTAGGCAAGATTGTTAAACATCCAGCTATAGCCAAAACTGGTAATGTTAAAATCCTGGAGGTGGAACTGCCTTGTTTGTTCTTAACTCTGCTAACCACTTTTTTGCTCATTGACATTGCCATTCTCCAAACACCCAAAGTTATGCTAACTCAAATATCTTAAAAATCCTCTGTAATTCAAGAATTTCAGAGGTAGTAAAGTATAGACATAATTAATTATGTCGAAAATTGTGTTAATATAGCTGTTTGAAAGATAAGTAGGCAACGTAAAAAGTATTTCAGAGTAAGAATACTACGTAAACCAATCTGATGATTGAGTAGCTTACGAAACTAAATAAACACAAAAAACTTATGGGCAGGAGTACGGCGTGACAGGTCGGAATTCAGGCTTGGAGGCTAGTTTGTCGGGTTTACCGATTAAAAGCAACTGGCGCCAAAATCGATGCGTCTACCTTGGTGAGATACGTCTTACCTCGGTAAGCAGCTTCAAAAAACCAAGAATCCCCTGATTAAAAATTAGGGGAGTGTCAAAATTGAATGTTTCGGTAAAGTTTAAACAGGATTAGATTAAGGAAACTCATGTCCCGATATAGAGGGCCCCGCCTCAGAATTGTCCGCCGCTTGGGCGACTTACCAGGATTAACTCGTAAAAGTGCCAGACGCGCTTACCCACCTGGTATGCATGGTCAGAACCGCAAGAAGCGCTCTGAGTATGCTATCCGTCTAGAGGAAAAGCAAAAGCTCCGCTTCAACTACGGTCTGACTGAAAAGCAATTGCTGCGCTATGTGCGGAAAGCCAGACGTGTTACTGGTTCTACCGGACAAGTGCTGCTGCAATTGCTAGAAATGCGCTTGGATAATACCGTTTTCCGCTTAGGTATAGCTCCAACTATCCCAGCAGCTCGTCAACTGGTAAATCACGGTCACGTAACTGTTAACGGTCGTGTAGTGAATATTGCCAGCTACCAATGCCGTCCTGGGGAAACAATTGCAGTCAGAGATAGGGCACAATCCCGGAAGTTGGTAGAAGCTAACTTGCAATATCCCGGTTTGGCTAACCTCCCCAGTCATTTGGAGTTTGACAAAAATAAGTTGGTTGGTAAAGTCAACAGCGTTATTGAGCGCGAATGGGTGGCACTACAAGTTAATGAACTACTTGTGGTGGAATACTACTCAAGACAAGCGTAATAGTCATTTGTCCTTAGTCATTTGTCCTTAGTTATTTGCAAAGGGCAAATGACCAATTACTATCCGCCAATTTGTGACATGGTACGGGTGTATATACCTGAAATGCCAGAATCGCGTTCTTTAAAGTTAATTTCTGGCTTATTTGCGAGTAAATGTCTGACCTGCTCTTGTAATTGAGCAGTGCTGACACCAGAACGCAGAGCAGTTTTTAAATCTATTTGACCAGTTTCATTTAATAAACAGGGACGCAGCCACCCATCAGCACTCAGGCGCATCCGATTACAACGATCGCAAAAACATTCTGACATTTGACTAATAAATCCTAGTGTCCCCTTCGCACCAGGAATTTGAAAGACATCGGCAGGCCCTGCACCACGAACTTGTGATTCTGTCAAGCCCCAGCGATCGCGAATCTGTCCTCGTAAATCGGCTGAAGATACCCAACCGCGATCGCCAAACAAATGCACATTCCCAATGGGCATAAATTCAATAAATCGAACGTGCCACTGTTTATCAATTGTCAGGGCGGCTAAATCGAGAACTTCGTGGTCATTAACGCCAGGAATCACCACCACATTCAGCTTCAGGGGGTCGAATCCAACTTGATGGGCAGCTTGAATCCCCTGCCAAACTTGTTGCCAACGAGAACGCCCCTGATTACCAATAATTTGGTCAAAAATGTCGGGATCGAGAGAGTCCAGACTAATATTAATTCGTCGCAAACCAGCATTATAAAGGTTTTGTGCCATCGGAGCCAGCAAAAAACCGTTAGTTGTCATTGAGAGGTCTTGAGTTTGGGGTAAAGTTGCGATCGCACCTACCAAATCTACCACACGCGGACGCAATAAGGGTTCTCCCCCAGTCAAACGAAATCGGGTAAAGCCTACTGGAATAAATACCTCTTGAATTAAGGTGAGTAATTCCTCATCACTCAATAACTGTTGCTTGAGAATATAATCCAGTTCTACTCCCTCTGGCATACAGTACTGACAACGAAAATTGCAGCGATCGATTAAGCTAATGCGGAGGTAGTCTACCTGGTTCATCGTTTTATTTTTATTGTCTCTGATTAATTAAAGACTTCACAAAGGTGGTTTACCCCTTCCTACTATCTTTGTTGTAACTCAAAATACCGTACTCCCCCTTAAGTATGAGTCCACAGATTGTGGCATAATAAGCCGATCGCATCCACTAGTTAGTCATCAATCGTGCAAGATACCGACACCATCAACGACCTTGCTGCTGCTTTACTACAGCCAGCCGATATCAGCTTTGAACTGCCCGATCCAGAAGATGAACAGATTCTAGAGTCAGATTTTCAAGAGCAGCTAGAAATAGCTTGGCAGGTATGCGATCGCTTTGATTTGCAAACCGAAATCTGGCGGGGGCGAATTTTACGGGCGATCCGCGACAGAGAAAAAGTGGGTGGTGACGGCCGCGGTACTGGCTTTTTGCGATGGCTAAAAGAGCGGGAAATCAGCAAAAGTCAAGCATACTCCTGGATTCAACTGGCGAATAGTGCCGATACTCTCATTGAAGACGGTAAACTTGACCCCGGATCTGTGAACAACTTCAGTAAACGGGCATTTGTCGAAACCTCCAAAGCAGTCCCAGAAGTACAACAAATGGTGAGTGAAGCTGCCCAAAAAGGCGATCGCATCACTAGGCGAGAAGTGCGTCAACTCAGCGATGAATGGACAGCCATGTCCTCAGACTTATTACCCGAATCAGTTAAAGAAAAAGCAGCAGATAACACCCTTCCCCCCCGCTACATCGCCCCTCTGGTGAAGGAAATGGAAAAACTGCCAGAATCCCATCAAAAGTTTATCCAAAAGGAAATAGCTGCCAATCCTGATGTGGATACCCTGAAACAGGTAACTACTGAAGCGCGTAACTTGGCGAAATATCTGAAAGGGGCGGCTCAAGTTCAGGCGCTGACGCAGGAAAATGTTGATATTGAAACAGCTTTAGAAGAAGCGCAAAGAGTCGGCTGTTTAAGCATTGCTGCTGATTTGGTAAATCAGGCATCGCAAATTGAACAAACGATCGCTAAATTGTACATGACTTGGAAACGGATCGGTAATTTAGCAGATCGATTATATGTAGATACTGGCGCAAGTACACCCAATTTGCGATCGCTCCTCACTTGCTTGGAACCTCTGGGTGGTGAAATCATGGAGTTGCAACTTAGTGGTGCGACTGAACACACTGTTCGTCTGCAAATTCAGGAGACGAATTAGAGAATAGGTGATCGCGCTTGACTGCAAAGTTACGAAATATCGCCATATCTCAATTTTTAATGAGCAGCGCAAGATTTAGCGTTGAGTGAGGAGGTATGGGGCGATTCTGTGGGTACTTGAGCAACCAGAACTACGTTCCCATTGGCATCCATTACCCAGCCTTGGGCTTCTACAATTTGAGTAGGTTCATTGACAGAATTAACTTTCTGTGATTTTTCTTTTGTGTTTCGCTGCGCCTGAACAATGGCTCTTTTCTGAATACCGCCAGCACGATTATGACTCTCTGGAGGGAGCGCGATCCAATCTGCTAGCACTGCATCATCAGCTATCAATGGCTGTGTGGGATCGGCTACTAGTCCTCCACGTCCAGTGGTAATAAATGAACTTCTTGCTATTTTTCCACCAGTACTACAACTAGCAACAATTTGCTGCGAAGCATCAACCAGATTTACGGGTAGTTCTACTAATCCTTTACTGGGGTCAGCATCTGGTGAGTTGATTTGTACTGTACCGTTTAATGAAGGGTTTTGCTGAGAAAATGCCGTGATGTCACTTGTTGGCAGCTTACTTGGCTGTAGTTGCCCTGGATCTTCAGTATTTAACAGTTTCACTAAGTCTGTACGAGTGCGTGGCACAAACCCAAAGATACTTTTAGCGTTGATTGTAACTTTACCACCAGAGCCAGAGTTGGCGTTGGCAGTGATATCGCTATTTTCTAAGGGAGCGGCAACAAGGAAGCCATTTGGTGCTTTGATGGTGATATTACCGCCATCTCCATCACCTCCGGCATTAGTGGATATTTGACTATTGCGGTGCATCAGTAATAAATCCCGCACCTGTAGCGCAATATTTCCGCCTTTACCTGATTCTTCACTATTAGATATGAGTTTTCCTTCGTTGTCGAGCAAGATGGAGCGAGCGGTTACATTGATTTCGCCTGATGTTCTTCCTTGGTTGCGTCCATCTCCTAAAACGCTCACGTTTATTTCAGCTTTATCACGGACAATCAATTTTCCTGTAGTAATTGTCACTTTCCCAGACTCGCCAAGACCGAAAGTTGTAGCAGACAAGATGCTAGGGAAACCTTCTGCTGTGCTTCCAATTAACTCTACGGACTCCAAGGCGTTCACCGTCAAGTTTCCTCCTTTTCCTGTAGCTGATATTACTTGTGAGTTCTGTAAAGTTCCACTAGAATCTGCTGATATCTCTGCTCCATCTTGAATAAGCAATCTTCCAGTTTTGATCGTTATGTCACCGGCCTTCCCGTCAGCGCCGGTTGTACTAAACAATGTACTAACAACAGTCTGATTATCTGGTCTGATAAGGCTACCAATCACCTCTACAGATTCAAAGGCGTTTACGATCAAATTCCCTGCCGCACCTTCGCCTATAGTAGAAGTACCTATTTGTGCGCCATCTCTAACAATTAATTTCCTAGCGTTAATTGTTAAATCTTTGCCAGCTATATTACCCGTAGTCTGACTTACTAAGCGCACAGGATAACCAATTAGTTCTACTGTTCTGCCCTGCACCTGGATATTGCCGCCACCATTACCATTAGTCTTTACAACAGATGGAATCTCTGAATCGTCATTAGTTTGCCTCTGAATTAGTCGAATGTCTTGGAAATCTTGGACACCTTTATATCCCAAGACCCAAGCTTGGTCTGTTGAATTCAAACTGACCAAACTATTGCCAGCAACACTTCCTAGCTCTATTCGTCCCGACTCTGCTGTTAAACTTCCGCCCTTTAGAGTTATCTCACCGCCCAAAAGTGCCAAGGTTTTGCCAGGCTGCACTTGTAAACCAACGGTTATAGGAGAACTTGCACCATTTGATCTTACTTGGTAGGACGATTGATTGAGGATGGGATTAGCAGTTGCTCCAAATTGTAAACCAATGGGAACACTTACTCTCAGCAGAGGTACGCTTTTGGGATCTGTAGCACTAAACTGAGTACTATCGGCAAAGTTCAGACTACTCGCCGTACTCGCAACAAATGAACCACCGATGTTTAAAGAAGCATTGGGACCAAAAATAATCCCATTAGGATTAATTAGAAACAGGTTGGCTTTGTATTGAGCTTTAATCATGCCTTGAATATTAGAAGCAGACTTCCCCGTTACTCGGCTAATAATATTCTCAACACTTTCAGCATTTCTAAACTCAGCAGTAGTCTCATTACGTACAGAAAACTCTTTAAAACTGTGGAACAAGTAGCTTCCTATTGAAGTTCCACCTTCAATAATTGTAGTATTGCCCTGTGGTATAACTTGAGAAGCAGGAGATAGAGTATCATCCGGGATAATTTGAGCAATAACAGAGTTTCCAGGGAAAGCTATTGCACCAGCTATTGCAACTCCTAAACTTTTTAACAAAATCCAAAGATTACTCATACAGGATATTGCACCGCTCAAAAGTACTACCAGTTAATGAACAATGGTTACACTTTACCTACATTAAAAAATGAGACTTCAGTAACCAATGAAAGTTGTGTCATGCTGAGTAAAACGTAGTAGTTTGATAAAAATCTCCCAGCAAAACAATAGGGGTTATAGCCCAATATATTCAGTTAAGAACTCAAACATAAATTTGCATAGGTTGGGTAGAGCAGCAGCGAAACACAACTTACAATTATTATTAACTGTTATGGGGAGGCTTGCACTTCACACAAATGTCACCTTCAAGGCAGCATGTCGCTAATACAATATGTTTGCCAGGAATTAAGAATGAACAGTTCGTATCATTCAATTGAGTTTTAGTTAGATTAATACTGCATTCAATTTTCAAGGCATTCTTTTTTGAAATACCGTACTTTTCTAGTACCTTAGTTAGTTTTGAGTTCTGGATTATCTCGCGCATTTCCTGCCGAATCTCGTCTTGTAACTGCTCTAACGTTTGAGAATCCAGAGATGCTTGCTGTGAAGTTTGAGATTCCATGAATTTTACTTTCCTTGCATAGTGGTAAATGTGTGAAATTATCTTGTGATGTACTAAATTAACGAGACTTTAATTAGTACAGTTTGGCAACGAAGGAATCAAGGATACATAGTCTAGAGTGGTACGAAACCATTAGGTTTCTAAAGCTCTTGCGAATTCCGATAATTATGACTTCAGCTTGACTAGTTATAATTACGCATTGTGTTACAAAACTTCATATATTTATGTTGTATTTCCTTAAAGCATTCATAAATCTGGCTACTGACCATTGATCACTCAAGAGAATTGAGTAATTAATACCTCCTCAAGTCTCACACTCTGCTTAGGGTTTGGATAAGCTCACAAGCTTTATTAAGGCGATCGCTTATATAAAGTTCATTGCGAATCAGTGATCGCACTCACACTTATTTGAGTAAAAAAAGCGATCGCTTATATAAAGTTTATTGCAAAGAAGCGATGTCTACGACGGGCTATGCTAACGCACCACACCTGAGTTTAATAGAAGGAGCGATCGCTTGTATGAAGGTCATTGCAAAGAAGCGATCACACTAATACCTGAGTTTAGTAGAAGGTGCGATCGCTGGTGTGAAGTTCATAGCGAATCAGCGATCTCTACGACGGGCTACGCCAACCTACCACACCTGATTTGAGTAGAAGGAGCAATCGCTTGTATGAAGGTCATTGCGAAGAAGCGATCGTACGACATCTAAGTTTAGTAGAAGGGACGATCGCTTGTATGAAGGGGATTGCAAAGGAGCGATGTCTACGAAGGGTTACACCAACGCACCACAGATGAGTTTAGTAGAAGGTGCGATCGCTTGTATAAAAGTTAAGGTAAAGTTCGCGATCATCAACAAACCCTAGTTTTTTGACGATGCTTGACTTTCAAGACGGTCGCTACAAAAATAAAATACTGACTAACATGAGGATGAGCAAGGACAAACACCTCTACAAGGACACCAGCAACTTGATTGTGATAGTAAGGTATGTATTTGACCTGGAATTGATAAGAATAATTCATTAACTTGTTGGTTGCCAACAGCATCTCTATCTTGAATTTGAGATGGGTAGATACTGTAATTAAATTTCAAGATATTATCTCTTGATACACTATAGTTTTGATCCGTTACTCGGCTAATAATGTTCTGAATATATGGCGCGTTCTTGCATTTAGCATATTGAATAATTTTGATCTTGTTCTGTGTGGTACTACCAAAATTATTAGGTAGATTACCGCCCTGGTTAATTTGAGCAATAGTAGAGTTTCCAGAAAAAATTATTGCACCACCGATTACGATTCCTAAACCTTTAGCCCAATTCCATATCTTACTCATACTTGTATTGCACCTTTTCAAAGAAGTGATAGTTACTGAACAGCAGGGAATCTTTAGCAATCCTAAATAGGATACATCGAAAATGGTAATTATATGTTTTGCTGTTTACCTAAATTTATTAAAATTGTACATTTGTAAAAAATATATGGTAAGGACAATCAACAAAGTCAAATTTTAATTAGCAATGCAAGATGTAGCGACGAGCGAGGAGTTATGAGGCGATGCAGTGGGTACTTGAGCAACCAGAACCACGTTTCCATTGGCATCCACTACCCAGCCTTGGGCTTCTACAATTTGAGTAGGTTCATTGACAGAATTAACTTTCTGTGATTTTTCTTCTGTGTTTCCCTGCGCCTGAATAACCACTCTTTTCTGAATACCACCAGCACGAATCTGACTCTCTGGAGGTAGGGCGATCCAATCTGCTAGCACAGCATCATCAGCTATCAATGGCTCCGTGGGATCGGCTTGTATTCCTCCACGCCCAGTAGTAACAAATGAACTTCTTCCTATTTTTCCACCAGAACTACAACCAGCAACAATTTGCTGGGAAGCATCAACCAGATTTACAGGTAGTTCCACTAATCCTTTACTGGGGTCAGCATCTGGTGAATTGATTTGTACAGTGCCACTTAATGAAGGGTTTTGCTGAGAAAATGCAGTGATGTCACTTGTTAGTATGTTATTCGGGTTTATATCTTTTGGATCAAATCTCTCCACCTCTGCACGGGTGCGTGACACAAACCCAAAGGTATTCTTAGCAGCGATCGCAATTTTACCACCAGAACCAAAGTTGGCGTTGGCTGTAATATCGCTATTTCCGAAAGGAGTGGCGACGAGAAAGCCATTAGGTGCATTGATGGTGATATTACCGCCAGTTTTATCACCTCCGGCATTAGTAGATATTTGACTGTTTCGACGCATTAGCAATAAGTCCCGCACCTGTATCCCAATGTCACCACCCTTACCTGACTCACTATTAGATGTGAGTTTTCCTTTATCCAGCAGGATGGAATGAGCGCTTATATTGAGTTCACCTGCTAGACCTAAATTGGGTACACCCCCTTGATAGTTAACATTTTTTCGAGCTTCACTGCTTACAGTTATTGCTGCCCCATCTTTGATAATCAATTGCCCTGTAGTTAGGGTCAAGTTGCCGCCATTTCCAGTCCCTTGAGTGCCAGCAAACAAGCTACTGAGCCTAGAACCATTTACTGAGGTTCCCATTAATTCTACGGACTCAGAGGCGTTCACTGTCAAATCTCCTCCATTTCCTGTAGCTGGTATAAATTGGTTAGAAAAACGCCCAAGTATACCCTCAGAACTTGTTGATATTGCTGCCCCTCCCTCAATACGTAACTTTCCAGTATTAATTATTATGCTGCCAGCATTTTGAGCGCCATAAGTTCCACTAAATAATCCACTGGATATTAAATCACTACCATCTGGCAAAGGAGAAATGGGGATACCTGCAATTAGTTCTACGGAATCTGAGGCGTTGATGGTCAATTGCCCCGCCAATCCCGACCCAAGATTGAACATTACAACTTGCGCTCCATCTTTGACAATCAAATTCCTGGTAGTGATATTTATATCTCCAGAGTTTCCAGTGTCGAGAGTTCCAGTAGACAAGAAGGCATTTAGTCCAAGTTCTACAGACTCGGAAGCATTCACTGTTAAATTTCCTCCTGGTTGCGCTCCCAAAGTAAGAACCAAAATTTGTGAACCGTCAGTTACCAGTACTCGTTGTCCTTGCAAATGGATATTACCGCCACCTTTGCCACTGGTATCTACAGTAGATGGAATCTCACTTTGCTGGGTGAGTTCGATGTTCTGAAAATTTTGAACACCTTCATATCCTAATGCCCAACCTTGATTCGTTGAACTCAGACCAACCAAACTATTGGCAGCAACACTTCCTAACTCAATTCTTCCCCCACTTGCCGTTAAATTTCCGCCCTCTAGTGTTATATCACCGCCTATAAGTGCTAGGGTTTTGCCTTGCTGCACCTGTAGACCAACACCTTGTCCGAAGGTATTAATTGCATTATTGGGACTTGCTTGGGATTGATTGCGGATAGGTCGAGCAGTTGTTCCGAATTGTAAACCTATAGGAACACTTTCTGTGAGTAGAGGTGCAGTTTGACCAGATGTAGCACTAAACTTTGTACCATCAGCAAAGTTCAAACTACTCGCCGTACTAGCCACAAATGAACCGCCGATATTTAAAGAAGCATTGCGTCCAAAAACAATGCCGTTAGGATTAATTAAAAATACGTTGGCTGTACCGTTAGCTTTGAGAATGCCATCTATATTAGAAACAGAATTGCCTGTCACCCGACTGATAATGTTCTGAATATCTATTGCATTGTTAAAATGGGCTGTCGTTCCCGCAGAGACAGAAAACTGTTCAAAGCTGTGAAACAAGTTTGTACCACGAACTGCTCCACCATCAATCTGGTCTATAGGCTGACCATCGATTAGCTTTGGTGTAATGATTGAACTTTCAGATCCAAGTGTGGCATCTTTTTGAATTTGAGCTAAGGCACAACTCTCAGCAAAAGTGAGTACTGTAGCAATTACTAAAGTACTCACTATTCCTAACTTCCAGTGGCAACTGCTTCGATTTTGAGACATTAAAAACTTGCGCTCAAAAAATAAGAGTTTATTAAAATACTGCTTTTTGCTAAGTAGTGATTTAATTACGTTGATGTTATCTCTGTAACCTAAATACTACATAAAAGCAAAGTTTAGTATTTTTACATTCACTAGAATAAACTCTTTGCAGTCCGAAGATAAAATTATTTAGCAGTTACAGCCTAAAGGGCTGCCAGTTGATGGGCAAGGTATACACAATGCTTTTTTAACTAACACAATTTCTGGTATTGAAGGTCTTGCAGTTTCTGCCAATAATGCATTGGGTTGCTGTTCATCAACTGCATTATCAGATTTGAGTTGATTGGGATCGAGATTACACTGCCAATGAATTCTCAAGACTCTATATTCTAATAAGCCGTACTTTTCAAGCACTGAGTGTAAGTCAGCGTTTTCTAAGCTTTGATCCATTTTCTGCTGAATCTCTTCTTGTAACTGCTGTAATATTTGAGGGTCTATAACTTGTTGAGAACTCATGAGTGTTTTCGTTCCTGACGGGATGTGTATAATTACTGCTTCAGTTTAGTTAGCAATGATTACGCTCAGTGTCATAAAAGTTCATAATTTTCCTGGGGGATTTTCTTTACAGCTATTTTTTAAGTAATACCAAGGGACTTCCAAATAAAAAAATATCCCAAAACTGAAGCAAAAATCCTCTCTATTTCTCTTCTCTCTGTGTTCTCTGCGGCTCTGTGGTTCATTTATTTGGATAATTTATTTATTGGAAGTCCCCAATTCAAATTATTTATTGTCGAGTGGGCATCTCGTCTAGTAACTAAAATCGGGCTTCCACTTACCGCCTTCCACACTAATTCTTAATCCCCGTCGCAGCTATACCCTGAAGAAATTGACGCTGACCGATGAGAAATAATACCATCACTGGAACTGTTGCTATTGTCACAGCTGCCATCATTAAGGGCCAATTATTCGTAAATTGCTCCTGAAACTCAGCCAACGCTAGTTGCACCGTCCTTAATTCTGGTCTTGTCGTAAATACCAAAGGCTTAAACAAATCATTCCACTCACCGATGAAGGTGAACAAAAACAGCGTCACCAATGCTGGACGGGCTAAAGGTAACATCACCCGCCACAAAATTTGCAGTCGGTTTGCCCCATCTATCGCTGCGGCTTCCTCTAACTCCACGGGAATTGTCTGGAAATACTGACGTAATAAAAAAATCCCAAATCCGCTAACCGCAGTGGGTAAAATCAGCGCCCAATATGTATTTATCAGGTGTCCCCACTTCAATACCAAAAAGATGGGAATCACCAATAACTGAAAGGGAATCACTAAAGTTGCTAAAACGACTAATAGCAATGCTTGCCGTCCCCGAAACTTCAACCGTGCTAGGGCGTAACCAGCCAAAGCAGAAGTGACAATCTGAAACGCCGTCACAGCGATCGCTACCAAGGTAGAATTAGCAAACGCCAGCAAAAATTTTCCTTGTTGCCACGCAACGCGGTAATTTGCTAAAGACCAGTTATTTTTGAACAAATTTTCTGGGCTGGCGGATGTCGGTGCAAAGGAGGTGAGAAAGACCACAAACAGCGGTAGTAGAACAATAAATGCCCCTAGCAGTAAGATTACTAGGCTCAAAAAATCACCAGATTTCACATTCGAGTTTGGTTTAAACATAACTTGAGCTGCAAAGCATTTATTTCGCTAGTACTAGAGCATTGCCCCCAGCAACCATTAATCTATAAACATAGTCTACTTGTTAAGTTAAATTAAACCACAGAGATTGTTACCCTCAGTTCATAGGGTAAATTCCAATCTTGGTGTCAAATAATTCAGGTTTACAGGAGTAAACATAACCATGCAGCAGCTTGCAGACCAATTTAAAGAATTAGATTTCAAGAGCGAAACATACAAAGATGCTTATAGCCGGATTAATGCGATCGTGATTGAAGGGGAACAAGAAGCCCATGAAAATTACATCACATTAGCCGAACTGCTGCCAGAATCTCATGATGAATTGATTCGCCTCTCCAAGATGGAAAGCCGACACAAAAAAGGATTTGAAGCTTGTGGGCGCAATTTGGATGTTACCCCAGATTTGCAATTTGCCAAGGAATTTTTCTCTGGATTACACCAGAATTTCCAAACAGCAGCAGCGGAAGGTAAGGTCGTCACTTGTCTGTTGATTCAGTCTTTGATTATCGAATGTTTTGCGATTGCAGCATATAACATTTACATCCCCGTCGCCGACGCTTTTGCCCGCAAAATCACGGAAGGAGTAGTAAAAGAAGAATATAGCCATCTCAACTTTGGAGAAGTTTGGTTGAAAGAACATTTCACAGAATCCAAAGCTGAACTTGAACTTGCAAATCGCCAGAACTTACCCATCGTCTGGAAAATGCTTAACAAAGTAGAGGGTGATGCTCACACAATGGCAATGGAAAAAGATGCTTTGGTAGAAGACTTTATGATTCAATACGGTGAAGCATTAAGTAACATAGGCTTCACGACTCGCGATATCATGCGCTTGTCAGCCTACGGACTCATAGCCGCTTAAATAGAGTGCTGAGTAACGAGTGCTGAGTGCTGAGTAGTTCAAATTTATCAGAACTTCAGAACTCAGGACTTAGGACTCAGGACTGCTGAACCACTTAACATATTCCACGCCTCAAGACAGCACAAGCCTAATAATCACTACATGTTTGGTCTAATTGGACATCTGACTAGTTTAGAACACGCTCAATCGGTAGCTAAAGAATTGGGATACCCAGAATATGCCGATCAAGGGCTAGACTTTTGGTGCAGCGCCCCACCGCAAATTGTCGATACAATTATTGTCACCAGTGTAACTGGGCAAAAAATTGAAGGACGGTATGTAGAATCTTGCTTTTTGCCCGAGATGCTGGCCAGTAGGCGCATCAAAGCCGCGACACGGAAAATCCTCAACGCGATGGCTCACGCACAAAAGCATGGCATTAACATTACAGCTTTAGGCGGATTTTCCTCGATTATTTTTGAAAACTTTAAGTTAGACCAGTTTAGCCAAGTCCGCAACATTAAACTAGAGTTTGAACGCTTCACTACAGGAAACACACACACTGCCTACATTATTTGTAAGCAGGTGGAAGAAGCCTCAAAACAATTGGGAATCGATCTATCAAAAGCCACTGTTGCGATATGTGGGGCAACTGGGGATATTGGTAGTGCAGTTACCCGCTGGCTAGATGCGAAAACAGATGTCAAAGAGCTTTTGTTAATCGCCCGCGATCAAGAACGCCTCAAAGAACTGCAAGGCGAACTGGGGCGAGGAAAAATCATGGGTTTGACAGAAGCACTGCCTGAAGCTGATGTTGTAGTTTGGGTTGCGAGTATGCCCAGAGGCGTAGAAATTGACCCGACCACTTTGAAACAACCCTGTTTATTGATTGATGGTGGCTATCCTAAAAACTTAGCAACAAAAGTTCAGCATCCTGGTGTATACGTGTTAAATGGTGGGATTGTCGAGCATTCCCTGGATATTGACTGGAAAATTATGAAAATCGTCAATATGGACGTGCCAGCCCGCCAGTTGTTTGCTTGTTTTGCTGAATCAATGCTGCTGGAATTTGAGAAGTTATACACGAACTTTTCGTGGGGACGGAATCAGATTACCGTAGACAAAATGGAGCAGATTGGTAAGGTATCAGTGAAACATGGATTTAGACCTCTGCTGGTTTAGTCATTGGTCATTGGTTATTAGTCATTGGTCATTAGTCATTTGTGATTTGCACAAAGGACAAAGGACAAAGGACAACTGACAAAAGACAAAGGACAAAGGATAGATAACTTATAACTCGTACTTATAACCCCTACGATGGCAACTACCGAGCGTAAACCGCTACTGTTAGATTTTGAAAAGCCCCTAGCAGAACTCGCAACCCGAATCGATCAAATTCGGCAACTTGCAGAAGAAAATGGCGTCGATGTTTCTGGTCAAATTCGTCAACTAGAAGCACGCGCCATGCAACTACGTGAGGAAATTTTCACTAGTCTATCCCCGTCCCAGCGATTACAAGTCGCTCGTCATCCGCGTCGCCCTAGTACTCTCGATTACATTCAGGCAATTAGTGATGAATGGATGGAATTGCATGGCGATCGCTGTGGTGGTGACGATCCGGCTTTAGTTGGTGGTGTTGGTCGTCTGAGTGGGCAACCTGTGGTGATGTTGGGTCATCAAAAAGGACGCGATACTAAAGACAATATTGCCCGTAACTTTGGAATGCCTTATCCTGGCGGCTACCGTAAAGCCATGCGGTTAATGGAACACGCCAATAAATTTAGTATGCCGATACTAACTTTTATTGACACGCCAGGAGCTTGGTCTGGGGTAGAAGCAGAACACCAAGGTCAAGGAGAAGCGATCGCTTACAACTTACGGGAAATGTTCTGCTTGGATGTGCCAATTATCTGCACAGTTATCGGTGAAGGTGGTTCCGGTGGTGCCCTTGGTATTGGCGTAGGCGATCGCCTACTCATGTTTGAACACTCCGTTTATACCGTCGCTACCCCCGAAGCCTGCGCTGCCATTTTGTGGAAAGATGCTGGTAAGGCTCCCCAAGCCGCCGTGGCGCTAAAAATTATTTCCCACGACCTGAAAAAGTTGGGAATTATCGACCAAATACTACCTGAACCCACTGGTGGCGCTCATTCTGACCCCCTAAAAGCCGCTACCACTCTTAAGCAAGTGCTGATGGAAAATTTAGACGAACTCAATCGTTTAACCGCTCCAGAACGCCGCCAAATGCGCTATGAAAAATTCCGCAAAATTGGTGTTTTTACAGAAGTTGCCCACTAAAGCAACTCTATAACGATAGATTAGCAAAACAGCAATGCTATAATTGCCTATGTGCTTAAAGATTTTTAACAATCTAGCCATAGGCATTTGCATTTTTTGCAAATCTACTCAATTTGATTGAGTGGGTTTTGTATTATGTAAATAATCTAATTTGAATGTACGGCGTGGTTTTCCAGGCAAAAATTTGTTGTCTTCACTCCTAAAACCCACAAGGTGGGGACTATTGTGCTGCATCATAGCATTTGCCTAATGTAAATCATCATATTTTTAAATTCCTTTAATCTATCCAAACCGAGAAGTGTGAATAATGGGGTGGTAATAGGCTTTGGGAACTGCCAAAAAATTGGGAGACACTATGAGTGTTGAGCAAAAACGACGTGCCTTAATTACTGGGGCAAGTAGTGGAATTGGGAAAGCAACGGCTTTAGCCTTTGCGAAAGCGGGAATAGATGTCGCCTTAGTCAGCCGTTCTTTGGATAAGTTGGAGGCGGTAAGAGAAGCCGTAGAGCATACTGGGGTGGAAGCGAAAGCTTACGCTGTAGATTTAGCGCGACTCTCCGAAGTCAAAGAAAAGATCCAAGCGATCGCTCTTGACTTTGGTGATATAGACATTCTGGTAAACAGTGCGGGTCTTGCCTATACAGGCAGTTTGAGCGAAACTCCCCTAGAAGACTGGCAGCAAGTAATTAACTTGAATCTCACCAGCGTGTTTCAGTGCATTGTCGGGATTTTACCTTCAATGCGCGATCGGGGGACAGGCACAATTATCAACGTCGCCTCAATTGCTGCCAAGCAACCCTTTCCCGGTTGGGGAGCATACAGCGTCAGCAAAGCTGGTTTGATAGCCCTCTCTCAAACCCTGGCACAAGAAGAACGCACTCACGGCATTCGTGTCACAGCTATCTGTCCCGGTGCAGTCAATACCGAACTTTGGGATACAGAAACAGTCCATGTCAAGTTAGACCGTTCCAAAATGTTAACCCCGGAAATTGTAGCTCAGTCAATTCTCTACACAGTTCTGTTACCACAACAGGCAGTTATTGATGAATTGACCCTAATGCCCAGCGCTGGCGCACTCTAATTAGTCCTTGATCGTTTGTCTTTGTGCTTTTGCAAATGACCAATGACCAATGACTAATACTTCGGCTGCGCTCAGTACAAGTGACTAATGACAAAACCATAACCAAGACTGAATCATGACTATTGCTAGTTCCAACGGTTCCAATTGCTCTCAATCGCCTCTGATTCCCGACTTGGCAGAAGCCATAACTCCTAGACCCGATCGCAATACTCATAACGGGCGACAACCGGATGTGTTCCCGCCAACAGAGGAACAGATGGAGGAAATGAAAGACGCCGTGCGGACACTAATACTGGGAGTTGGTGAAGACCCAGAACGCGAAGGACTCCTAAAAACACCCAAACGAGTAGCTGAGGCAATGCGGTTTCTGACCAGTGGCTACAACCAATCCCTTGAAGAACTCGTTAACGATGCCATCTTTGATGAAGGGCATAGCGAGATGGTACTTGTCAGAGATATTAACTTCTTTAGTCTGTGCGAACACCACATGCTGCCATTTATGGGTAGAGCGCACGTTGCTTATATCCCCAACCAAAAAGTTGTTGGACTGAGTAAGCTGGCCCGGATTGTTGAGATGTATTCCCGTCGCTTACAAGTACAAGAGAGACTAACCCGCCAAATTGCCGAAGCAATCCAGACCATTTTGGAACCTCAAGGCGTTGCTGTAGTGATGGAAGCTAGCCACATGTGTATGGTTATGCGTGGCGTCCAGAAACCAGGTTCTTGGACTGTCACGAGCGCAATGCTTGGTGTATTTCAAGAAGACAACAAAACCCGCGAAGAATTTTTCAACTTGATTCGCCACCAAGCGGCGTTCTTTTAATAAATGGGGAGTGGGGTTAGGGGAGAGGTGACAGGTAACAGGTGATGGGGAATAATCTGTACCCTATTGCCTTCTTCACTACCTCCTCCCCAATTTCTCAAACAACTTGGCTACTTTATCTAAATCCTTATCTCCTGGTGTCCGTTCCACACCACTAGATAAATCAACGCCACTAGGATTAACCTGATTTAGAGCTTCCACAATATTATCGGCTGTTAGCCCTCCTGCTAAAAACCAAGGACAACTAGGGTTAAATTGTTCTAGGATCGTCCAATCTAAAGTTTTGCCTGTACCACCCAATTGTTGCGGATGGTAGGCGTCAAGTAGCAAAGTATCGACATCTTTGGTGTAATCAACCGCTGTGTCAAGATGCTCAAGACTACGAATTCTCAGGGCTTTAATAATTTCGACAGTGGGTAAAGCTTGACGTAACTGGTAGCAAAAATTTGGTGATTCATCCCCGTGTAACTGCACACCTGTCAACCCAGAATCAGCAACTATTTGACCGATCTCAGCGATACTAGCGTTGGCAAAAACCCCAATTGTGTCAATATTTTTCGGGAGTTCTGCCACTGCTGCCCGAATTTGGGATGTAGTCACGTAACGAGGTGAGTTTGGCACACAAATAAATCCTAGTGCCGTTGCGCCCAGAGAGGCGATCGCTATAGACTGCTCTGGTTGAGTGATGCCGCAAATCTTAACGCGCATGAATATTTAACAAATTTAAACTAATCATCAGAAAAGTCTAAACTATCTAAAAAACTTTTGGGCCTTGTAATTTTATAATCTTGTAGGTCTACATTAACTTTTCGATTCAGGAGACAAAAACTTGATTTCCTCTATTTTATTAGCAGCAGCTGAAACTGTTCCCGCAACACCTGCGTGGAATCCTACAGTAGGAATCATCATCAGCATCAGTAGCTTAGTAATAGTTTTACTAAGTACTAGGATTGAAAAACCCTTAGTTGGCCCCAAGTTCCCTATCCTGCCGATTAGTATTCCCACATTCGTTGCAGCGATGGCTTTTGGTCATATTATCGGCGTTGGCATTGTTTTAGGATTGACTAACATCGGTCGTCTATAGTTTTGTGATGACAGATGTGTTACTTGTAACCCCGCTATCAATGCAAAACTCCTAAAAATGATTTTGGGCAGGGGGTGAAGAAGGGAATAGGTTACAGGGTAAAGGGTATAAATTATTCCCTGTCACCTGTTACCTCTCACCTTTACCCTAACCTCATGCCCAATTCCAGAGTTTTGCTCACAGGCATTAATTGTCTATTCTAGAAATAAGGGCATTTCGTCACTCGTTACTACCGAATTGATGCTCAATATAAATGTGTATACGAATATGCGTAATATATCAGTATAAAAAGTACTAATTATATCTAGTTTTAGGGCAGTGTAATGCAAACAAATTGGAGAATTGGGTCATTATTTGGAATTCCCCTGTTTTTAGACCCGTTATGGTTTGTGATTTTAGGGTTGGCAACCCTGAATTTTGGAGTAGCTTATCAGGAATGGGGGTCTGTTATAGCTTGGAGTGCTGGAATAGTTATGGCACTGCTGCTATTTGGTTCGGTGTTGTTACATGAGTTGGGTCATAGCTTGGTAGCCCGATCGCAAGGCATTAGAGTTAATTCAATTACCCTATTTATGTTTGGCGGGATTGCTGCCATTGAAGAAGAATCTAAAACTCCTTTCAAAGCCTTTCAAGTTGCGATCGCTGGCCCTTTGGTGAGTATCATCCTATTTGTCCTGCTCCGTCTAGCAGCTTTTGTAATACCTGATACGAATCCCCTCAGTGTCATGGTTGGAGATTTAGCGAGAATTAACCTAGTGGTAGCTCTATTTAACCTGATTCCCGGCTTACCTCTAGATGGGGGACAAGTGTTAAAAGCAGCACTATGGCAAATCACAGGTAATCGTTTTCAAGCCGTACACTGGGCTGCAAGGGCTGGGCAAATATTGGGTTATGCTGCGATCGCTTTAGGGTTTGTTGTAGATTTTGTCACCAGAGAGTTAGTAGTTGGTTTGTGGATTGCACTGTTAGGTTGGTTTGCTGTCCGCAACGCTAACACCTATGACAATATGACTACATTGCAAGAAAGCCTACTCAAGGTGGTGGCGGCCGATGCGATGACCCGTGACTTTCGTGTAATTGATGCTGACCAGACATTGCGTTCCTTTGCCGATTTATACCTCTTAGAAACCAATCCCTCACAGGTTTATTTTGCTGCTTCTGATGGACGTTACCGGGGTCTAGTTTCCATTGACGATTTCCGTTTAACCCAAAGGGGTGAATGGGAAACCCAAACCTTGCACAGCATAGTGCATCCGCTGACAGAAATACCCAGCGTTGCAGAATCAACAACAATCGCTGAGGTAATTAACAAGCTAGAAAATGAGCAGTTACCTAGAATTACCGTCCTTTCTCCCGCTGGCGCTGTAGCTGGTGTAATTGATCGGGGGGATATTGTGCGATCGCTAGCACAAAAGTTAAATTTGCAGATAACTGATGCTGAAATTAAACGCATCAAGGAAGAAGGTAGCTATCCATCTGGGTTGCAACTGGGAGTAATCGCGAAATCAGCTACAAATTAAACGTCACATCCTCGTCATAGGTTTGCAATAGATACGTCAAGAGCGTGTGTGATATTGAATTTGGTATTTGGTTACAAAATGCTTTTTTTGGGTAAAAGGTAGGATTTCCTACCTTTTTTATTTTTAAAAGTATGGCATTACCAAACAGCCCATCGTAGATATCGCCTCAGATGATGGGGAAATTATTAAAACTTCAAGTTTAAACCGAGTAAAATGGAGGAACGTGATATACTACACCTCTCACTTACCCTGGTTTTATGGCACTGCCAATTGTTGCAATTATCGGACGCCCAAATGTGGGCAAATCCACCCTGGTTAATCGACTCGCCGGGGAACAAACGGCGATTGTCCATGATGAACCGGGAGTGACACGCGATCGCACTTATCTTCCAGCTTTCTGGAATGGTCGTGAATTTTTAGTGGTAGACACCGGTGGTTTAGTTTTTAATGATGATACCGAATTTTTACCACTGATTCGCCAACAGGCAATGACAGCCCTTGCAGAAGCTTGTGGGGCTATTTTTGTAGTCGATGGTCAAACAGGTCCCACCTCAGCAGATTTAGAAATCGCTGAATGGATGCGCCAACAACACGTACCTGTGCTATTAGCTGTAAATAAATGTGAATCCCCAGAACAAGGCTTAATGCAAGCTGCCGAATTTTGGGAATTGGGATTGGGCGAACCTTACCCCATCTCCGCGATTCATGGCAGTGGTACAGGAGAGTTACTCGACGAGTTAGTTAATCACATCCCTGCTATTGAAGACATTCCAGAAACGAATGAAATCAAAGTAGCAATTGTGGGACGCCCAAATGTGGGCAAATCCAGTTTACTCAATTCTTTTGTTGGGGAAGAAAGGGCGATCGTCAGCCCAATTTCTGGGACAACCCGCGATGCAATTGATACCGTCATTGAACGCGACGGACAAACTTATCGGTTGATTGACACCGCTGGTATTCGTAAAAAGAAACAAATCGAATACGGCACAGAATTCTTTAGTATTAACCGGGCTTTCAAAGCGATTCGTCGCGCTGACGTGGTTTTATTAGTAATTGATGCCGTAGATGGAGTCACAGAACAAGACCAAAAATTAGCCGGGCGGATTATCGACGAAGGTCGAGCTTGCATCATCGTGGTTAATAAGTGGGATGCTGTGGAAAAAGACTCTTACACAATTTACGACTACGAAAAAACTCTGCAATCACGGTTACATTTTACCGAATGGGCAGAAACAATTTTTGTGAGTGCCTTGTCAGGACAACGGGTAGAAAAGATTTTAGAATTGGTGAAAACGGCGGCTGAATCACACAAACGCCGTGTCAGCACATCAGTTATTAACGAAGTTTTAACAGATGCCGTGAGTTGGCATTCACCGCCAGCATCCCGTGGTGGGCGTCAAGGGAAGATTTATTATGGTACACAAGTAAGTAGCCAACCACCAACGATCGCTCTATTTGTCAACGACTCGAAACGCTTCAACGACAACTATCGTCGCTACATTGAACGGCAATTTCGTCAACAGCTAGGATTTAAAGGCACGCCAATTATTTTGCTGTGGCGGAGTAAGAAAGTCCGTGATGCCGAAAGTGGTAATGTTAATAGAGCAACTCGCGTCAAAATAAGTTAGGAGACGCGATGAATCGCGTCTGTACAAGAGAGATGCGATTAATTGCGTCTGTACAAGAGTTATGAGTTAAAGCCAAAATTGCTAACTACAGAACCCTATCGACTTGAGTTTGATAGCGGCACAAGGTAAAAGTTATGAGTTAAAGTCAAAACTCCTAACTCCTCACTCCTAACTCCTAACTCTATAACTCTAAAATGGATTTATTGCGATCGCTGCCACTTGGACTTTATTTAGAACAACCCCAAACTTGGCTACATAAAATCGATCCGCGAGTCAAGTTCGCTTGGTTGATGAGCTTTTTAACAAGCTATGTTTTAGCCAACAACTTTTGGCGGGTGCTGCTGGTGGTAGTATTGATTCTTGCCACCTTGATTGCCAGAATTCCTCGACGCGTATGGCAGCAGCAAATGGGTTGGTTATTAATGCTATCTTTTTTTGTGCTAGCGATCGCAGCCATCAGTCCTGATGGACTAGGTGTAGATTATCAGTCACGTCTGCCAGCTAATGAACAAATCTTAACCCAGCCAGCAAATTCTAATAATATTAAAGAGCCACCAGCCGAGAAAAAAGCATACAGCTATGTGCTATTTCACAAAGGCCCGGTTAAAGTAACTCGCTACTCATTGAGTTTGGCAGTACGTCTGAGTACACTTATATTTACCGTAATTTACAGCACCAACCTCTATCTGCTGACAACTGCACCAGAAGAAATCACATCTGGTATAGAAAGCCTAATGCAACCCTTGCGACGCTTTAAGTTGCCTGTCACAGAAATTGCTTTGACTTTAACCTTGTCCTTGCGCTTTATCCCCTTGGTTTTAGAAGAAGTGCAAAACTTATTTCGCTCCGTGATGACAAGGGCAATTAATTGGAAAAAGCTGGGATTAAAAGGAGCATTCAAGGTTTGGATGACAGTTGCAGAGAGGCTTTTGGAAAATCTGCTCTTACGAGCCGATCAAATGGCAAATGCTATGATGGTACGGGGTTTTACCAGTCCCAACGAGCATCGGGTGCAGTGGCACGACTTACGATTAAAAGGGCGTGACTGGCTGGCGATCGCAACTTTAATCTTATTCTGGGGAATACGACTAGCTATAGGAACTCAGGCGTAATTTTGCGCCGAGAAAATGGTAAGAGGCAATACAGCAGAATTCAGGAGTCAGAAGTAAAACATTAAATCGCCGTCTCTACCAAAGACTGATTATTGTAGAGACGGCGATTCATCGCGTCTCTTGCCTTAACCGAACAGTATTGAGCTATAGGTAACAATATGGTAGGGTAATTTGAATAGCCACGCACCATAAAATTGATCCCCTAGCATTTCCTGTAGATTTTAGGTAACAACCAGCCTTGCGCGAACACTACAAACTAATCTCAATACTTTTGACCGACACGCTTATGAATCTCTGCACAACGCTCAGGCACAAATTCCACCACTGAAAATACTGGATAATCAATAGACCTTTTGCATAAATAATATTTTTATTTCCAGTACCCAGTACCCAATCCCCAGTCCCCAATCCCTAATCCCAATTTTGTGCCATTCAGCGACAGTTGTGGCAGTATGGAAAGAAGTTGAAAAATTCGTCGTTGCCGTTGGGAACTTCAAAGGGTGTTTTTCCTTCCTACGTCGAGCTTTCAACAAGAGGATCGGGAATATTTTGTGCCTTATCCGTACAGATTAGTAAATTAAAATCACCATCTGCTTTGGTGATATTTGTCGAACAGCCTCTACTCTTTGAATCTACGCTTCGCGGCTTTTGTTGTACCATTGCGCTTCACTACCACTAGCTTCATCTGCCCATTAAGAACTAGATCGAGGTCTTCGTAACCGCAGCTTCGCATTTTAACCAAATATTCTGACGAATGTTGGTATTATCGTCTGAATGTTTGGAATTTACTGCGAAAAGATATATATACTTCCACCTTGACTACACCTTGACTCTTAAATGAATCCAGAAAACGCAGAAACTTACATAAACCATCCAACTTGGGGTTTACTCTACAAAATCTGTATGGTTGATGAAAACCAGGATTTGTTCACCACACTTTATGCCCAGCGCTTATTTTTTTTGGTGGCAAATGACGTTAAAGGTGTCAAATTCCAGTCTCTAGGACGTACTGAGGCGAGAATGATGTTGGAAAATCGCTTACGTACCCTGCGGCGCAGTGGGCATTCTCAGGAGTACGATCAGCTTCAGAGTGTTTTCCAGCGCACCTTCCAATGAACAGTTCGATTTCCGAACGTATTCTTTCCATTCGTTCCTCACTGCCAACATCAGTCAAATTGATTGCTGTTAGCAAGCAAGTTTCTGCCCAGGCCATTCGGTCTGCATACAACGCAGGAATTCGTGATTTTGGGGAAAGTCGTATCCAAGAAGCTGCCAGCAAACAAGCCGAGTTGCAAGACTTACCGGATATTACCTGGCACTTTATTGGACATTTGCAAAGCAATAAAGCCAAAAAAGCCATTGAGCATTTCCCTTGGATTCACTCCGTGGATAATTTGAAGCTGGCACAGCGCTTAGACCAATTGGCGCAACAGCTAGGAGTGAGTCCCCAGGTTTGCCTGCAAGTGAAAATTCTCCCCGACCCCAACAAGTCTGGCTGGAGTGTGGAAGAACTTTTGGCTGATTTACCCACACTCGATCAATACAAAAGTTTACAAATTCAAGGTTTGATGACAATTCCGCCATCAGGATTAAAAGATTCCGAAATTCTCAGTGTGTTTAATCTCAATCGTGAGCTAGCCAAAGAAATCCAGGAGCAAAATTGGTCGCATATTAAAATGCAGCACCTATCTATGGGTATGTCAGGCGACTACGAACTGGCAGTGCAAGCAGGCGCAACGATGGTACGATTAGGAACAATCTTGTTTGGCGATCGTTATTAGCCGATTAATCATCAGCCTTGTAGGGCAGTATTAATCGAAGCTAAGGATTTGTTGACAAGAATTTTGTAACAGACTGGTGCAATTAGAAACAAAGGATATAGTATTGACAAGAGCAATCGCCAAGGGAAAATGGGGTATAAAGAAGTTTCCTTCGGATAAACCTTAGGATATAATTTTGACTCATTATTATGTTTAGGCGATGCACAGACCTTTCCAATAAGTGTCAGTTCATCGCCAAAACGCGTAGTATGAGCTACAAATAGCAATACACTTGCTGAAGTATCCACCGATGTAGCGGTCGCTCCTATCTCAACTAATCCTCAGCCAAGTCAATACAGGCTATTCGCACCAGGAGAGTACACACACAATGAACAACATTTTTTCCAAACTCAGAGACTTTGTGGGTCTAAATGAGCAAGTGGAATACGAGTATTACGAAGAAGAACCAGAAACAGATAATAATAATTATCAAAATCTGTATCAGCAAGAAAATCCCCAGCCAGCACCACAAGAGAGTCCAGCCGCTCAAAATCGACGCTGGCGGGAACCAGTGCCTACAATGGGAGATGATATGACAGCAGGTTCAAAGCCAATGGGGAATGTGATTGGTATGCCAGGAGCAATTAACGGAATTTCGGAAGTTTTAGTACTCGAACCACGCACCTTTGAAGAAATGCCCCAGGCGATTCAAGCGTTGCGCGAACGCAAGTCAGTGGTATTAAATCTGACAATCATGGACCCCGATCAAGCTCAACGAGCAGTAGATTTTGTTGCAGGTGGTACTTACGCACTAGATGGACATCAAGAGCGCATCGGTGAAAGCATCTTTTTGTTTACACCAAGTTGTGTCCAAGTTAGTACCCAAGGTGGCGTTCTTCATGAAGTACCACAACCACCAGTACGTCCTTCCCGTCCTACTACAGGTACTCCAAATCAAACCTGGGGCAACGAAACTAACCGGATGGCACAATAAAGTTAAATTAGTAGTTAGTCCTTTGTCCTTTGTCATTTGTCCTGGGTTTTGCTCATGGTGACAAATGACAAACGACTAATGACCAATGACTAATGACCAATGACTAATGACTATAAAATTTGGCTTAATTGGTGGTGGGGTAATGGGAGAAGCGCTCTTATCCCGCCTTATAGTGCTTGGAATTTATCAATCATCAGAAGTCATAGTTAGCGAACCGCTATCTTCACGCCTAGATTTTTTAAAGCAGCAATACGGTGTTGCTGTGACGACAGATAATAGTCAGGTTTTCACGGAAGCAAAAGAAGTTCTATTTTTGGCAGTGAAACCGCAGGTATTTAGTGCGATCGCTCAAGAATTAGCAGATATTGATATTCTTAATAGAAAACATTCACCTCTAATCATTTCTATTTTGGCGGGTGTGCCGTTAAGTCAGCTAGAAGCTGCATTTGTGCAATTGCCAGTGATTAGAGCAATGCCCAACACCCCGGCAACAGTGGGAGCAGGAGTTACCGCGATTTGTTTAGGTGCATATACCAATGCCAAGCATCACCAAATAGCACAGCAAGTTTTTTCTGCTGTGGGGGAAGTCGTGGAAGTTTCAGAAGGGCTGATGGATGCAGTTACAGGGCTATCTGGTAGCGGCCCCGCTTACGTGGCGCTCATGGTAGAAGCACTTGCAGATGGCGGAGTCGCCGCAGGTTTACCTAGAGCAATTGCCAATCAACTAGCCTTGCAAACCGTACTAGGAACAGCGAAACTATTGCAGGAAACCAAAATGCACCCAGCAGAACTCAAAGATCGCGTTACCAGTCCCGGCGGTACAACCATTGCCGGGATTGCCAAGCTAGAACAGGCAGGATTTCGTTCCGCTTTAATTGAAGCAGTCAAAGCTGCCACAGAGCGATCGCAAGAACTGGGAAAATAATTTAAGAGTCCTTTGTCATTTGTCCTTTATCCTTTGTGAAAAACTAATGACTAATGACAAATGACTAATAACGAAGTTGACAAAAGACTCGTTAGTATAGTAAACAATCTGGTTGCAAATGTGATTGAGTGAATTATCCTGCACCGTCTCCAGAACTTGACTTAGGGACTATATTTCCCTTTGATCTGGATCAGTTTCAAAAAGAAGCGATCGCGTCCCTGAACGCTGGACGCTCCGTTGTTGTGTGTGCCCCCACCGGTTCGGGCAAAACATTAGTCGGGGAATACGCCATTTATCGCGCCTTGGCGCGAGGAAAACGTGTATTTTATACCACTCCCCTAAAAGCGCTGTCGAATCAAAAATTACGTGACTTTCGAGAAAAATTCGGGTTTGATCAAGTCGGACTGTTAACTGGAGATGCTTCCATTCACAGGGATGCACCGATTTTAGTGATGACCACAGAAATTTTCCGAAATATGCTCTATGGTACACCCATTGGGCAAGTAGGCATTTCATTGGTTGACGTGGAAGCGGTGATACTTGATGAGTGCCACTACATGAACGATCGCCAGCGCGGTACAGTTTGGGAAGAATCAATCATCTATTGTCCCCGTGAAGTGCAACTGGCAGCCCTCTCAGCAACGGTTGCCAATAGCGATCAACTCACCGATTGGCTAAATCGCGTTCACGGGCCAACTGACCTGATTTACTCCGATTTTCGCCCAGTACCCTTAGAATTTCACTTTTGTAATCCTAAAGGGTTATTCCCCCTGCTAAATGATAGCAAAACCAAAATTAACCCCAGACTTCAGAAGAAGAAGGGGAAAGGGGGAGAAAGGGACAGAGGGAGAAATGGCAGACCTGAAGCTCCGGGTATAATTTATACCTTGAGCCAGTTAGAACAACGGGATATGCTACCAGCAATTTACTTTATCTTCAGCCGTCGGGGATGTGATAAAGCGGTGGCGGAAGTGGGTGATTTATGGCTAGTAAATAATGAAGAGTCTCAGATTTTGCGGCAACAGATTGATGACTTTTTAGCCCGCAATCCCGAAGCTGGGCGTTCTGGACAAATTGCCCCCCTATACCGAGGAATTGCTGCCCACCACGCTGGAATTTTACCTGCTTGGAAAGCACTGGTAGAAGAACTATTTCAGCAAGGGCTGATTAAAGTAGTATTCGCCACTGAGACACTCGCAGCGGGAATTAATATGCCCGCCCGGACAACGGTCATTTCTACCCTTTCCAAGCGTACCGATACTGGACACCGCCTGTTGAACGCTTCCGAATTCTTGCAAATGGCGGGACGGGCAGGCCGTCGAGGGATGGATAAACAAGGTCATGTGGTGACAGTCCAAACTCCCTTTGAAGGAGCTAAAGAAGCGGCGTATTTGGGAACATCCAAGCCAGACCCCCTTGTAAGCCAGTTTACGCCCAGTTATGGCATGGTACTCAACTTGCTGCAAACGCACACTCTAGAGCAAACCAGGGAACTGATAGAACGCAGCTTTGGGCAGTACATGGCCACCTTGCATTTAAGACCAGAATACGATGAGATTGCCGAACTACAAACACAATTAGCTCAACTTCACGAGCAAATCGCCGCAGTTGATGAAAATGAACTGGCTGTTTATGAGAAATTGCGGCAACGCTTAAAAGTAGAACGCCAGATATTGAAAACCTTGCAAGAGCAAGCGCAGGAAGATAGACAAGAAGAATTGGGGATGATGTTGGGATTTGCAGTGTCAGGAACTCTGTTGAGTCTCAAAGGTAAAAACATCACAGTGTCTACACCCGTAACCGCAGTGTTAGTAGGCAAATCGCCTGGTTCTGGTCAAGCTCCTTACTTGGTATGCTTGGGACACGATAACCGTTGGTATGTGGCAACCACAGGGGATGTAGTCGATTTGTATGCCGAACTGCCGCGAATTGAAGTGCCACCTGATATCCTGCCACCGCCAGAGATGCCATTGAAACCAGGACAGTCGCGCCGGGGTAATCAAGAAACCTTTGCGATCGCTGCCCATATTCCCGATCCGATAGAATCATTGCATCTGGCACCAGAAGTAGCAGAACAACTCAGTCGCACTACCGCCGTCCAAGAGCAATTAGAAGCTCATCCCCTACATCAATCAGGCAATGCTGCAACGCTTTTTAAGCGCCGCGCCCGCTATGTGGAACTAGAAGCCGAACTTGAACAGTTGCAAGGGCAAGTAGAGCAACAGTCACAACGTCATTGGGAAGAGTTTGTGAATTTAATCTCAATTCTGCAACACTTTGGCGCTTTAGATAACTTAGTCCCCACAGTATTAGGGCGAATCGCTGCCGCCATTCGAGGTGAAAATGAATTGTGGCTAGGTTTAGTATTCGCTAGTGGTGAATTGGACAACTTAGATCCGCAGCATTTAGCAGCAGCAGCAGCAGCTTTGGTGATGGAAACGCCCCGTCCAGATAGCAAGGTTTACTTTAAGCTTAGTAATGAAGTGACAGAAGCCTTGAAAAAATTGCAGGGAATTCGCCGCCAAATGTTCCAACTACAACGGCGTTATAACGTAGCTTTGCCTATATGGTTGGAACAGGGAACAGAGAAAAAGGAACAGGAACAAGAGAACAAGTTAATTGCGATCGTGGAACAATGGGCGCTAGGAATCGAGTGGACAGAACTCTGTGAGAAAACCACTTTAGATGAAGGCGATGTGGTGAGAATTTTACGCCGGACGTTGGATTTATTGTCGCAGATACCCCACGTCCCCCATTTGCCAGACTCTTTCCAGCGTAATGCCTATCGGGCGATGCAGTTAATTGATAGATTCCCTGTGAATGAGGTAGTTGAATAGTCTTTTTCTCTCAGTACTTACACAAAAAAAGACGCTGTAGGGGCAATCCATAAATTGCCCTTACAAATCGTCCCAACAATGAATTTACATTTGGCCAAATAATAGTAGTGGTACGTAGTTAAAAATGCTTTTTTGGTTTTGTATATCTTTTACACATGATTAATGAGGTGTATCTAACAAAAGTTATAGTCGCTATCAGCGCTATTCAACCTTAGTAAACCAAGTTTCCAGTACCGCGCAACTGACGCAAAGAATTTACACACAATGGACAGTCGCAACCAAAGACCTTAATTGCAGCATCGCTTTCCTCTTCAGTAAAGTTCAACATCGCAACATTCCGATCTGATACTGATGTGACAATGGTCGAGGAACGTGCAGATGAGGTATACGGTTTCTTTCTCTCTGAATCTCGAATGCAGACAAAATCGTTTCCACCATGTGGGTTAGTGATACAGGTACGACCGTCTTGTGTGTGCATCAATCGCTGTGTAATGCTACCACTAGCATGGGCAGGATGAAATGCCACCAGCGTAGACATCATCGACACAAAAATTGAGGACGTGGAAAGCAAATTCAGAAGAATTTTTTTGTTCATAGATTTCCTTGAAAAATTTATCTACTAGTTTAGGGTATTCGATTCACTTTCAAACTTCAAGTGAATTTTTCCTGAGAATAGCTAGAAAGACACTTGTTACTCAAAAAAGTTCCATCTCTACACCAGTTGGATCGTAAATTATTTACTACATGATAATTCAGCAATCAAACAGGCTTGATATCTAGCTTTTAGACGTAACGTTATGTAATTCAGCAAATTTAAATCCGTTGTATATTCCTACGATGGTGATTATTTGCTTGATGCAAGTATAAGAGATTAATTAAATTAGAGCTAGTAATCTGCACCTTTAGCCCTTGAAATTTTTAAATTCTTATACAGAGCGATAAATCGCTCACTACGAACAAAAGTTATATTTTACATAATTCTATACAATTGAAAGCCGCCATAGCTATTTTTTGATTAAAAATCTTAATTTTAATCAAAAGATAGTTGATGTATTTAGCAATAAATTCGAGATAGATTCTAATACTTACTGTTCGGTTAAGACAAGAGACGTGATAAATTGCCGTCTCTACAATCATCAGTCTATCATTTTGACAGCGATTTATCGCCTCTTTAGATATCTAGAATTTTCATCAAAAACCCTAACTGAAACAGATTGAGATAGATTCTCATTCTTAAAATATCAACTTGTAAAAACTTCTTTTTTTTATTACATTTAAAAAAAGGCTCATATCTCAACTAATTTACTAGCCTACATAGAAAAAATGAAGCAGAAAGTACATTCAGAATCTTCAGATTGTTGCAGCTGTGAACATGACCATCACGAGAATCATAACCATGCTCATAATCACAATCATGATCAGAATCATAACCATGACCACAATCACGAACACGGTGGAGAATTCAATCTCAAAAATGAGATATTACCTTTGGTAGCAATTTTAAGTTTATATGCGCCTGGTGTAATTTTTGAAAATCAATTACACAATACATTCTACTCAATAGGAGAATATCTACTTTTTATTCCTGCTTATTTATTAAGTGGATGGAGTGTTTTAAAAACTGCTGGACGCAATATAGTTAGAGGTAGAATATTTGATGAAACGTTTTTAATGACAGTAGCGACATTAGGGGCGATCGCAATTCATAAATTACCCGAAGCTGTCGGAGTCATGTTGTTTTACAAAATTGGAGAATTGTTTCAAGATATTGCGATCAGTCGCTCCCGTAATTCGATAAAATCATTATTGGAAATCCGCCCGGACTATGCAAATATCCAAATAGAGGGAGAACTGAAAAAAGTATCGCCAGAAACAGTAAATATTGGGGAGATTATCGTTGTCAAGCCGGGAGAAAAGATTCCCTTAGATGGCGAAATTATAGATGGGAATTCGCAAGTTGATACATCTGCATTAACTGGAGAATCTGTACCGCGAACGGTAAGAACAGGAGAAACAGTTTTCGCTGGGACGATCAATAAAATAGGTGCGCTCGTCATTAGAGTCACAAAACTATTTGATGAATCTTCCATCGCCAAGATTTTAGACTTGGTGCAAAATGCCAAAAGTAAAAAAGCAGCAACAGAAAAGTTTATTACTAAATTTGCCCGATATTATACACCAATCGTAGTTTTTACATCTCTAGCAGTTGCAATATTACCTCCTTTATTCATTTCGGGTGCAACTTCTTCCGAATGGGTTTATCGTGCCCTAATTTTACTAGTTATCTCCTGTCCCTGTGGACTCGTTATCAGTATTCCATTAGGTTACTTTGGAGGTGTAGGAGGTGCGGCTAAACGTGGTATTTTGGTTAAAGGCTCTACTTTCTTAGATACTTTAAATGCAGTTAATACAGTTGTGTTTGATAAAACTGGAACGTTAACTAAAGGTGTATTCAAAGTAGTAGAGATAGTACCATTAAATGGTTGGAATGAACAAGAGTTGCTGCAATTAGCCGCCAAAGTAGAATCGCACTCAAATCATCCCATTGCACAATCTATCTGCAAGGCTTATGGTGGAAAAATCGATGAATTTGAGATCGGAGATTATGAAGAAATAGCAGGCTATGGAATTCGAGCCAAGATTGAAAATAGGGTAGTAATAGCGGGAAGCGATCGCCTATTACATAGAGAGAATATTTCTCACGATAATTGCCAGTTAGAGGGAACAGTTATTCACTTAGCAGTGGATAATATTTACGCTGGATATATTGTGATTGCTGATGAACTCAAAGAAGATGCAAGACTTGCTATTCAAGCACTCAAGCGCATGGGTGTAGAGAGAACAGTCATGTTGACAGGAGATAATCACGCGATCGCTTCCCGAATTGCCCAACAGCTTGGCATAGATACCTACGAAGCAGAGTTATTACCTGAAGAAAAAGTTAATGCCGTTGAGAAATTACTCAGTACCGCTGGCAAGCATGGTAAAGTTGCCTTTGTTGGGGATGGAATTAATGATGCCCCAGTGATTGCTAGAGCAGATGTTGGTATGGCAATGGGTGGATTAGGCTCAGATGCAGCGATAGAAACTGCCGATATTGTAATCGTGACAGATGCACCATCCAAAGTTGCAGAAGCAATCCAAATCGCCAGAAAAACTCGCAAAATTGTTTGGCAAAATATTGGGTTTGCGTTAGCAATTAAAGGTGTATTTATTGGATTGGGTATTTTCGGGATAGCAACAATGTGGGAAGCTGTATTTGCTGATGTTGGAGTAGCAATGCTAGCAATTTTAAACGCAACTAGAGCGATGAAATAAAAGTTTTGGAAAATCGGGAATCTATAATTGGGAAATTGTAGTAGTTAAACTATGAGCGCTTTTAACTCATATTCTTCTACCCAATAATAGAACCTATGAATTCATCGATCAAAGGGATTGCTACAGCTACTTTAGCTTTACTGCTAAACTATTTGGCAAACCCAGCCTTTGCACTACCCCAGAAAATCAATCATCCAGTTACTATTGCTAAATCACAACCTTTAAAAGACACCTTGATTGTTCCTGGGGAAAGAGTCGGCCCGATAACACGCACAACCACCAAGCAGGATTTAGTCAAACTGTTTGGTGCATCCCGTCTCGTTGATAAAACTATCTCTGGTGCTGAAGGAATAGGTAATTTTGCAGCTACTCAGTTAAATCTAAATCAGGGGCGATCGCTACTAGTAATTTGGAGTGATAATACTCGTACCAAACCTCTAGATGTGCGTAACCTGGGTTCAGCTTGGAAAACCCGCGAAGGTATTGGAGTGGGAACTCCCTTAAGTGAGTTACGCAACAAGTTAGGTAACTTTAAACTCTATGGATTAGCCTGGGATTACGGTGGTACGATTTTGTTGGATAGTAGTAAATTATCCCGTTATCAAGGTAAAGTCATCTTGCGAGTAGATGCTGCTCCTAATGGTTACAAAAAGTTCCCCAATGACTACCAAGCAGTGTCTGGGGATTCTACTTTTTCTTCCACCAATCCCCATTGGAAACCTTTGGGAATCACACTTACAGAAGTTATCGTTGTATTGAATTCAAGTGAGCAATGATCGGCTGCTAAACATCTAATTTGCTGGCTTAGGCAAAAGCGGACTATCTAAACCAGATTTTTATAGTAGGTCTGGAAGTGGTAAATTACTTTTATAAGAAACTACATAAGTTACATCTATCGTCAGAATGATGTTTCAGCTATTGAAACAAAAGGCGTTCTGGCTACTCCTTTTGAGTAAAGATTATTCACTAAAAAAGTAATTGAATGTCCGATGAACAGTACTTAGAGCGTAGACGCCAAGCATTAGAACAGCAATATGATTTACTGATAGAAAAGGAAAAAATGCTACGGCGTGATTGGGCGATCCAGGCAAGCACAGCCATTCGCTTCCAACTGGAAAAGGAAATTGAACAAACTGAAACACAACTCAACGAACTAACTCAACAGCTTGATGCATTAGAACAAGCTTTATCTAGTGGAAGGGTGTATCGTGCTTTATTGAAATTGGGATATCAAACTCAGACGGGAGCATTCCGACAATTTATTAAAACTCATTCTGTAGCAGCTTTCCTGATTCATGGCTCACTGTGGTATGGACAAGGCTGGTTATTGAATCGGTTGGTGTCAAAGTATGTTAGCAAGAACGTTAACGCTAAGAGAGTGGTAATTAACCTTACCCGCATTGCCCGTAGAAGTGATGTTGCTGCACTATGGCGTGAACTCAGTTATGGGGTCGGTCTTGGTTGGGGAAGCTCAAACTCGGACATTATAGAAAGAGTGTATAAATGGTCGCGAACTCAAACCATCTTGCTGATTTTTGACAATGTGAATCACCTGTCTGAAGCTTTTTTGCAAGAAATGATCCTTAAGTTCTGGTTTCCATTGGTGACTAAAGCTAGGGAGACTACTAGACAAACCAATCAATTCCAGCTATTCATGTTTTTGGTTGACAATGAGGGCTGTGTGGGCAGTTGGAATATTTCTTTTGCAGAGCAACTCAACCCAGATTGGGAACCGGATACCCCTATTAAGCTACCTATGATTACCGAATTTTCCGAAAATGAGCTAGTTACTTGGATAAAGTATGAAGCCGAGGAACTGTTAATTGACTTGGCAACAGAGGTAGAGGTAGATGAAGCAGTACGTGACATACTCCAAAAAAGTGAGAATGGCATTCCAGAACCCGCCTTACAAGAAATTTGTCGCTTGTCTAATTGTGAATGGGAGCAAATATGGTTCAAGCCGTAGGTGGAAAACTCTTGGAATATACAGGTAAAGTTCAGCCACAGTTAGGAGAAAGAGGCGCGAACGGACAGCTTTTATATCCCTATTTTCCTAACCCCGAACTGGTAGAAGCGGTGAACTTGGCGATTTACTTAGAACGCCCCTTACTACTGAAGGGAGAACCAGGATGTGGGAAGACTTTACTGGCAAGTGCAGTTGCCTACGAGCTAAATTTGAAATTAGAAGCTTGGTATGTTAAATCCACCAGTCGAGCGCGGGATGGTTTGTATATTTACGATGCCGTGGGACGGTTGCGTGATGCCCAACTTGCAACCTCCAGTCGCCTAACACGAGAACAAATTCTGCGAATTGATGACCCGACTAGCTATGTACGCTGGGGGCCATTAGGACGAGCATTTCAGCAACAGCAGCGCACGGTAGTGTTAATTGATGAAATTGATAAAGCTGATATTGATTTTCCTAATGATTTGCTATTGGAATTAGACCAAAAACGATTCATTGTGGAGGAAACAGGACAAGAAATTGAGGCCAAAGCAGCACCAATTGTTTTAATCACCAGTAATGATGAGAAGGATTTACCGGATGCCTTCTTGCGTCGATGTTTGTTTCACTATGTCGAATTTCCAAGTCGTGAGCGATTAATGGAAATTGTTAATGCTCTGTTTCCTACTTCACCCGAAGCTTTGGTGAAGCAAGCCATAGATAGCTTCTGGCGTCTGCGGGAGAAAATGCAACAAGACAAGGGGGAGGCTGGCAAAAAGGTCAGCACTAGCGAATTAATTGATTGGTTTCGCGTTCTGCGCCGTTATCCTGAAGATGAAGCTCTGGCAAAACTGGATGGCAAGATACCTTATGCTGGCGTGTTGCTGAAAAGGTGGGATGACCATTTACGTTATTTGAGACAAAGCCGTGGATGTGAATGATTTGCCTCTGCTGGAACTGTTTACCAAACTGTGCGATGCTGGCTTACCACTTGGCATAGAGGAGTATCAGTTAGTTCTACAAGCGATGCAAGCCGGCTTTGGAATTAATGACCAAGCTGCTTTGAAACGTCTGTGTCAGGCTTTGTGGATCAAATCATCTGAAGAAAAGCAGCTGTTTGAAGATCATTTTGAACTGGTAATAGGTAATGAGCCTGGATTGTCAACTGCGGAAGCATTGCATACACAATCCGAACAGCATCAAGTTTCTCCGATTACCCGCTACGTAATTTTGGGGTTTATCGGAGTTGCTATTGGCTTGGGTGCTGGATTATTTTTACAAAAGCCAATTCAAACACCAGAGCCAATTCAAACACCAGAGCCAATTCAAACACCAGAGCCAATTCAAACACCAGAGCCAATTCAAACACCAATCTCAGATCCGATACCATCCTCAACCACAAAACCAACACCCCAAGCAATTGAAACACCAAAGCCGAACTCAAACCCAAGCCCAAACCCAAACCATTCAGATTGGCTTTTTTGGAGTTTTTTATTAGTTACAGCCATGATTTTTAGGTGGTTAGTTAGGCGAAATAATCAACAGCGCATTGTTGAAAGTATCTCGCATTCACAAGTAACGCCTACAGCTAATTCATCTCTGGCTGCAAAATTGACCCAGACGATAGAAGATGAGGTACAAGCAGTCAAAGCAGTTCTAGAAGCTACTAACAGAAATGAAGAAACTGTTTCCACCCGCCTCGTCTTGACTAGCGAGTATTTGCCTGTAACCGAGCGACAAATGAAACAAATTTGGCGTTACTTGCGCCACCCAGTACGTGAAGGGCCAAAAATAGAGTTAGATATGGCAGCAACTATTCACCAGATTGGATGCCAAGGTTTATTGCTTGAACCTGTATTCATACCCCGTCGAGTGAATAAATCAGAATTACTCTTACTAATTGACCAAGATGGTTCAATGGTGCCTTTCCACTCGCTATCACGGCGGTTGGCAGAAACTGCCTTGCGTGGGGGACGTTTAGGCAAATCTGGAATTTACTACTTTCATAATTGCCCTATTGAATATCTTTACCACGACCCTCATCATCAGCAAGCAGAATTAATCACTAATATTGTTACCAATATTTGCTCAAATAGAACTGCTGTATTGATTTTTAGTGATGCTGGTGCTGTTCGTGGCAGATATAGCGACGAACGCTACGAATTAACTCAACAATTTATTGCCCAAATAAAACAACGGGTACGTTATGTTGCTTGGCTTAATCCTATGCCAAGAAAGCGTTGGCTTGGTACAACAGCCGCAGAAATTGCCCATTTTGTCCCCATGTTTGAATTTAGCCACCAAGGTTTACAGGATGCTATTGCTGTACTGCGTGGACGCTTTGCTAACTTTGAGAGGCAAATAATATGAGCAAGATTAGACTTGAAGAAATTGCCAAGCAACGCATTGAGTCTTTTGCAAAACTCGGCAAAGCTCATCTATATTTAGCATATCATGCTGCTTTTCCCTTAGCACTCACACCAGATTTGTTGTATCGTCTATGGGTTCAGTTCCAACGGGATATTGATGACCAAGTGTTAGGTATCCCTTGGGTAGCAGTAGCAGATTTGCTGGTTTCAAGCTTGTGTAATGAAGTCGGATATGAACTATACGAGATGGATTTAACAGTACGAAATCTGTTGTTGAGTCGTTTGCAGGAAGATAAAAAATTTGGTCAACAGCGGATTAATGAACTATCAAGCTTCTTACTCGACTATGTAAGACCGAAACTTGAGAGTAAAGACCCAGATATTAAAGATTTTGCTCTAACCCAGCAGTGGACAGCTTTAGCATACACGCAGCCTAATAAGGTAGCTCATGAATTGGCATTGGAATTCGATAAATTGGATTTTAATAATGAAGCAGAACTGATAAGAATCGTCTCATTAACAGAAACATTTGCACAACCATTAGCTGAATTCGATCCTTTACTCAGTTATGCACGCGGAATGGGAAAGTTAGCCCGTGGCAATTTGGAGGCTGCAACAGTTCAAATTAGCAAAATCTTAGAAGGAGAAAATAAAATATGGGTTGCCGGAGTTGATTTACCTATTCCCGAAAAGATAAAAGCAAATCTTCCAGAGCTATTCGAGCAACTCGCTAACCATAAAAATGCGCTAAAAAGAAGTAGAATTTCATCACTATTTTTTTTATCTATATTAGCTCTAGGAATGCTTATTGGAGGCACAGGAATATACCTTTTTCGATTTCAAACATCTCAACTTCCACAAAACTCATTATGTCCTAAAGAGACGTATAGTTTGAATGACAGAATTAGCCTGGGTGAAGAAATTTTATTAAAACAAGATACAAACTCAGATAAAGAAGCTGGAGTTAAAGCATTTTTAGAGAGTAAGTGTCAGCTTGCTATTGATAAGTTAAATTTATATCGCAAAGCTAACCGCACAGACCCAGAAGCATTGATTTACTTGAATAATGCTAAGGCTCGTCAGAAAGGAGATCGGCTTAAAATTGCTGTGAGTGTACCTATTGGGACAAATCCAAATGTAGCAAAAGAGATGCTACGCGGTGTGGCTCAAGCTCAAGATGAAGTGAATAGCAGTGGCGGTATCAATGGTAAAGTTTTAGAGGTGGCGATCGCTAATGATGATAACGATCCAAGTGAATCTGCACAGCTTGCCACTCGGTTTGGCAAAGATACCAACATCTTAGCTGTCGTGGGACATAATTCTAGTAATGCTTCTCTATCGGCAGCCCCAGTCTATCAAAAAGATGGGTTAGTGATGATTTCTCCCACCAGTTTTGCCCAAAACCTTAGCAGTTTTGGCAGTTATATCTTCCGCACTGCTCCTAGTGTTAAATCTATAACAGATAGCGTCTCTAATTACGCTATTAAAATAGCAGGCAAAACCAATTTTCTTATCTGTGTTGATTACCAAGGGATAGATAATCAGTCGTTTAACAATGAGTTTGTTAAAGCGATAAAAGCTGCTGGCGGTCAAATTAATTCTACAGAGTGCGATATTTCTGCCCATGACTTTAACCCTAGTGCTGTCATTTCTCAAGCTGTAAGTAGCGGTGCTAATGCTTTGGTGTTAGGTCTTTATATAGACAAAATAAAACAAGGTCTAGCGGTGGCAGAATCTAATCAAGGGCAGTTGACTGTATTTGGTAGTCCTACACTTTTCACTGACGAAACCTTAAAGAATGGCAGAGGTATCAACGGACTGATAATCTCTGCACCTTGGTATCCCGCAGCATTTCCTAATAACATCTTTCCGCAAAAAGCCCAAAAACTTTGGGGTGCAACTGTCAATTGGCGAACAGCTACGGCTTATGATGCAACCTTGGCGATCATCGCAGGTTTACAACGAACCAACAGACGCGATGAATTACAAAAGGTGTTGCATAATCCAAATTTTTCAGTCGATGGTGCAATGGGAAAGATTCAGTTTTTACCATCAGGAGATCGCACAAATAATGCCATCTTCTTAGTCAAAGTTCAACAAATACCTGGCACTGACAACTATGAGTTTGTGCCGATTCAACCTTAAGCACAACGCAAACGATATAATGCTTCCACAGATTGCTTGTTGAAAGCCTTGCAAAGGAAAGCAGCGGTGAATAAGATAAGGATGCCAGCGATAGTGAAATATCTACTGAAAGCGATCGCACTTCCCCACAAGTTATAGAGTATAAAAGGCGATCGCATTTATCACCCACCTATGATAAACCAAACTTTTACCAACGGTTATGCATTACTCATTGGCGTAGGTGCTGATTTACCAGTCACAGTCAAAGATGCAACGGCTATACGAGATATACTGATTGACCCAAGTCGCGCCGCCTATCCATCAGAACAAGTCACACTGCTAACCGAAACCTCTGCAACTCGGCAAAATATCCTTGCAGCTTTTGACCAAATCATTGCCCAAGTAAATCAAAATTCTGATGCAACTGTCATCATTTACTACTCTGGTCATGGTGGACGCATCCAGCGCACCAATGAATACTTCCTTGTACCATTCGGCTATGACCCCAGTCAACGGGCAAACACAGCTATTTCAGGTGTAGAATTTACCCAAAAGATTGAAGCAATTACAGCCCGTAAACTCGTAGTTTCATTAGATTGTTGTCATGCAAGTGGCGTTCCAGCTTTGAAGGAATCAGGAGAAACCTTTGTTAAATCGCCCTTACCCCCGGAACTGCTAAATGTGCTAGGAACGGGAAGCGGTCGAGTTGTGGTTGCTTCTTCGCGAGAAGATGAATATTCTTACACAGGTCAACCCTACAGTGCTTTCACAGATTGTTTGTTGGAAGCTTTGCAAGGTAAAGCAGCGGTAAATAAAGATGGCTATGCACGTATTCTTGATATTTTAGTTTACTTGTTTGACCAAGTGCCAAAAAGAGCATCAGGGCCGCAGCACCCGTTTGTAAATAAAGTGCTAGATTTGGGTGATAATTTTCCCCTTTGCTATTACGCAGGTGGAAGTAAATTTTTATCTAGTGAAGCAGCAACTATTGAAACTATTCCAGTTTCTACTAGCTTAACTCCTGGACAACGACGGCGATCGCAACAAAAACTAGACGCACTTCAGGCAGAGTTTGACATCCGCAGCGAGAAGTTAAAGCAGATGAAAAAAGCTGTAGCTATTGAAGCTGGTACGGCAGTTAAGTTTCAATTAGAACAGCAATTTCTTGATGAAGAGACAAAACTGGCACATCTGAGCGATGAACTGGAGAAACTTGAGTCTGCACTACAATCATGAGACTTATGTAAATATACAGTTATTTCGTGCATATAAATCATAATTTACTCACCTAGAAACAAGGAAAATAGAGATATTCAGTTAATTGGTGTTTGTTTATACTATTTCAATTTTTTGTAGTGGTTATACTCATAACTTAGGTTCTACCTGGGAATTAGGAAGTGGCTTTGCCACTTCTTTTTATTTATCTAGTAATCGATTAAAAGTTAAAAGTAATTTTGTTGAACTTTTAACCTTTATTAATTGTTATACTATTTCACTAAATATCTGCTAGACATACATTGGTAGAGGCGTACATTTATACACCTCTACAAACGATTCATTTCTTGCAAAGATTGTTGACAATAGTTATGATATCGTGTGCGTTTAATTGGCCAAGCAGTCTGACGGAATTTTGGTCATATAGACATAATGTTAGTCATTACTCATTGTATCTTCCCATCTCTCACGCCTGGGCTTGCTCTCCACATCGCGCGATCGCATTTCTTGCCAAGTCCCCCACATTAGGGATTGCTGTTTTTCAACATGGTTAATAAACTGCATAATTGAGTGATCTGCTTTGATTGGAGTTTTCAAATCAAACTGAATTGTTTGAAGAATCTTGATGTCACCCATGAGAAAGTACTTAGCTGTAATCTTAGTCAGCCATAGTACAACTCGATTGCATAACCAACCAAAAATTCCTTTACGTTTTTTAGTCATCAACAGAACTTGACCTTCAGTTTTTCCCCCTTCATGGAGGCGAACTGCAACCATCATGTGGATATGAAAGAAATCAGGACCAATTGTCACAATGCCAATGCTACCGTACCAATAGCAAATACTGTAAGTTATGACATTTTTGTAGAAAAGACGGATGAGCTTAATCAAGAAGAAATTATCTTTGATAGGTGTAGTATTACTGAAGATAATCGCATTCTCGTTTAGTTCGTCTCTTTCAAAAATAATTTCTAGTGGCAATTTGTGAACTGTATTGAGGTGTTGAGCATCAATTGCATTAATCATCACCACATTGGGGTGACAGTTCAGCAAGAAGTGGGAATGGATAGCGACATCACACTCTTTTTGCTCTAACTCTGGAACAAAAGGTAGAGGTTGCTGTGGTATTTCTCCAGTCCAAACCCAAATCATCCCATATTTTTCAGCAGTGGGCCAAGTTTGTAATTTTAGGGAAGGTGGTACATCTAAACATGGGATATCAATACACATCCCCTCAGCATCAAACTTCCAGTGGTGGAAAAAACAACGTAGTGCATTACCCTCAACTTTGCCTTCAGCAAGGTGAGCGCCCATGTGTGGACAGTAGGCATCTAAAGTAACTACTCTTTTGTCTTTACCACGGTAAATTACTAATTCTCTACCCAAAATCGTGACAGGTTTTACTTCACCCACCCGCAGATTTTGAGAAGGTATTACCCAATACCATCCCTCAATAAAACGCTCTGGATTATTGAAAATTTTAGGTTTACGGATTGAGCTAGAAGTCTGCGAGTTGAGATTCATTTTATGGTTTCACTTGAAGTGAAGCAGTTGATCTAGAAGTAACATGGGAACTTCAAAAAAACAGTTACTTTCAGTACCATGAGAAACAGCTACCCAATAAATAGATAAAAATCATCAGGTTAAATCTTGAATAAATATTATTAAAAATGTCAAATTTATGCCAATTTAATATCAGCTAAATTCCAAATATCTATTTATAATAGATAATTGAAAATTTGCAACTTAGTAAAATCTCTAATTAGATAAAAAGTTCCAATACTGATGCTAAGATTTGCCTAAACTCTCAAACCACTTGAATTTAGCAAAATATGTAATAATAATTACAAGACTTGGGAAAATCTACCATGCTAACTCAAGATAAAAAACTGCTTTTAATTGGTCAGGTAACAGATTTAACTGGAATACCCATCAGGACAATTCGTTATTACGAGAGTTTAGGTTTAATCAATTCATTAAGACGAACAGAGGGAGGCTTTCGCCAGTTTTCATTGGATGTGCTAACTCGTCTAGCATTCATTAAAAGGGCACAAAATCTTGGTCTTAGCCTAGAAGAGATTGGTAATATTCTTCAGGTTTATGACCAAGGGCAAACTCCTTGTGGTGAAATCAAAGAAAAACTTGAAGATAAAGTCTTGCAGATCGATCGCCAAATCGATCAGCTGTTAACTTTACGCTCTGAAATCAAGGGATTACTTTCAGGCTGGAAGAATATCAGCTACCATCATGAGGAGACAATTTGTCCGATTATTCAAAACACCTCTCAGGACTGACACCAATCAGGAATCAGGACTTTTATAAAGAAGAAACCACCACAACTCTAGTCCAATTAAGGCTAAACCTGCGATCGCAACACCGACTTTCAAGCCCAAAGGTTGCTCAATGCGTTGAAATTGACTGCTTTGCTCTGATGAATGGGCTGGCATTTCTGCTAATGTTATACCTGATGTTCCAGCGAGCACCACTAAAGCTATCAGGCTTCCCCAAAGCGTTTTTTGACTGAACATTTCCTAATTTATCCTGAAATTATGAGATAGTTTTTGGTTGAAAGTTACGCAATCTCAGGGCATTGCTAACAACAGAGAGCGAAGAAAGAGCCATCGCCGCCCCAGCGATAATTGGATTGAGTAACCAACCAAAGATGGGGAACAAAATTCCCGCCGCAATGGGAATACCAATGACGTTGTAAATAAAGGCAAAGAAGAGATTTTGCCTAATATTGTTGATGGTGGCGCGACTAAGTTGAATTGCTGTGACAATTCCTTGCAAATCTCCAGAAATTAGGGTGATATCGCTAGCTGCGATCGCTACATCTGTTCCTGTACCAATAGCAATTCCCACATCAGCCTGTGCTAGCGCTGGCGCATCATTTATCCCATCACCTACCATTGCGACAATTTTAGATTTTAGATTTTTGATTTTTGATTTGGGAAATTTCTCTATCTCCCCTTGCAATGATTGGATAATCGCCGCCTTCTGATCTGGACGCACTTCGGCAAAGATTCGCTCGATGCCAACTTGTCTTGCGATCGCATCAGCAGTTTTACGATTATCTCCGGTGAGCATTACTACTTCTAAACCTAACTTCTGTAAAGCTTTCACCACTGCTACTGACGAAGGTTTTAGGGCATCAGCAATACCCATTATTCCTTGTAGTTCGCCATCTACAGCAATCAAAATAACTGTTTTACCAGCGGCTTCCCAGGCATCTTTATATTGCTGGAGAGTGATGGTGTTAATTCCAAGTTCTGTTAACCAGCGTTGTGTACCAATTTGCACAAGCTGATTTGCAACAACTGCTTGCACGCCACTACCTGCATTAGCTACGAAGTTTTTTGCATTTATTAAACTCACTTCTTGAGACTGGGCGTATTTCACCACCGCTTCAGCTAAAGGATGTTCAGAATTTCGTTCTACCGTTGCTGCTAACTGTAAAAGCTTGATTTCATTACCATTAGCTGTGCCGTTGACAGTTACAAAGTCTGTAACTGTCGGTTTCCCTTGAGTCAAAGTGCCGGTTTTATCTAGAACGATGGTTTGAATTTTGTGTGCTAGTTCTAAACTGTCAGCACCTTTAATCAAAATGCCATTTTCTGCACCTTTGCCCGTCCCTACCATTACAGAAGTGGGAGTAGCTAAACCCAAAGCACAAGGACAAGCGATAATTAGTACACCTACCGTTGTCATTGTTGCGAGGGTGAGGTTGCCCGTGAAATTAAACCAAATGATGAAAGTGGCGATCGCGATCGCAATCACAGCTGGTACAAACCATCCTGTTACCCGATCTGCCAAGCGCTGAATTGGCGCTTTAGAACCTTGCGCTTGTTGCACTAGTTTAACGATTTGAGCCAAAAATGTATCATTTCCGATTCGTGTCACCCGAAACTGAAATGCACCCGCACCGTTAATCGTCGCCCCAATCACCTCATCTCCTGGCTGCTTTTTGACTGGCAAACTTTCACCCGTCACCATCGCTTCATCTATTGTCGAAGCGCCTGCAATCACTTCGCCATCTACTGGAATCTTTTCACCAGGACGTACTAAAATCACATCGTTGATTCTGACTTCGGCGATGGGAACATCAATTTCCCTACCATCACGGATAACTCTGGCATCTCTAGCTTGCAGTCCAATGAGTTTGCGGATGGCTTCAGAAGTTTGTCCCCTAGCGCGATTTTCCAGCAACCGCCCCAGCAAAATTAAGGTAATGACAATGGCGGCAACTTCATAATAAATATGAGGTATCAAGCCCTGAGCAATAAAAAAGTTCGGGGAAATGGTGACAAACAAAGAATATAGATATGCTGCACTTGTACCCAAAGCAATCAGCGTGTCCATCGTCGCCGTATGGCGCTTGAGGGATTTCCAAGCATTCCGGTAAAAAGATCCACCACACCAGAACACGACAGGTGTTGTCAGCACTAACTGCACCCAAGAATTTTGCAGGAAACTTGGAATCAAGGGTAAATGTAGCCCAGTCATCATGGGCAACGACCCCAAAAATAGGACAATGCTGATTACACCTCCCACCGCTACCTTGAGGGAGAGTTGGCGTTGTAATGCTTGCCTACTTGCTTTCTCGGCATCATCTTCGGAGAGCAATTCTTCCTGGAGTGAGTCAGAAGAGTATCCCGCAGATGCGATCGCACTTTGGATTTTCTCTAAATTGGCTAGAGAGCGATCGTACTTGATGGTAGCTTGCTCTGCTCCAAAATTAACGTTGCAGTCAATTACCCCAGAAACAGAGCGAATTGCCTTTTCGATGTTGCTGGCGCAAGCGGCGCAACTCATGCCTCGAAGTTTGAGCGTGAGAGTATCCATAACTAGATGAACCCCTGTGATTGATGTGGGAGGATCTTAAAGATTAAGCAACTGGATAGCCAGCAGCAGCCAACGCTTCCTTAATTGCTGTTTCTGATGCTTGAGTTTCTACACTGACAAGCTTGGTTGTTGGATCGGCCTGAACGCTAGCATTGGCATCGACTGCTTGAAGGGCTTTGGTGATGGTGTTTGCACAAACAGAGCAAGCCATGTTGGGAACTGTGAGTTGGAGAGTCATAGATTTACGGGATAAAATGAACAACTTAGCCAGATCGAGCTGGATGACTGAGACGTATCCCTCACACATCAGAAATAACTGGAAAGAGAGTCGTCTTAAATTCATCCTAGACTCTCTAGCCGGCTGGAGAGTCTAGAGATTTTTAAAAGTTTTTCGCTAAACTTTAAATTTCTTTACAACTTTGGTTCTATCGAGTAACCATTGCCCACCAAAAATACAACGTACTACAAAACACTTGTCATCTGATGAAACTGTGTGTTATTAAGGCTATATAACCACATTAGTCAGAATTAACCTGTTGTTTTCCCCACAGTTCTGGAAAAATGACCTTCTGCACTAATTGAGACGCGGCTGCTGAACCAAGTCTCCTCCTCTCTTCACAACAAAGGGTCTTCTTTAAGACCTTATTTGGAGTTTTCATGCAGCCAAAAAATCTCAAACGTCTCCTGCGTGCTTTAGAGCGCCAAGGTTTAGATGTAACTTATAACAATCGCACTTATTCAGTTCGTTTAGTTAATTCTCCTGATGCCCCTGTAGCAGAAGTGTTGCTGCCAGAAGACTTCCCCGTAGAAGCTAAGGCATTGAAGCAGTTAGCAAATTTAGCAAGCGTCCGTCACCCGTCAGGTGGATGCGTTTGTCGTGCCTGTGCTACGCCTGACTTTCACCCAGGTGATGCGGGTGTTGCCATTGGTTCAGTCGTGGAAACAGTGGGTCAAGTTATCCCTGGCGCTGTCGGTTCTGACATCAATTGTGGGATGCGCCTCCATGTTGCAGATTTGACAATCGAGGAATTTCTGGCAAAGCGCGACCAGTTCGTAGAACGCATGAAGGGGGATTACTTCTTCGGTACGCGTGATGTAACCATGACTGCTCAGGCAATGCAAGCTCTATTTCAGTACGGAGTTCCCGGTTGGCTGAATGTCATGCTAGATCGGGCTACTGGGAGTGTAGTCAAGTCTGATTTACAACAACTTGTCCAAGAGAGCGAACGCATCTTCTTAAGTGGTTCAATGGATGGTGACTGGAAACTTGCACCTGAAGAATTAGTTCCCGGTGCTGGACTAGTACACGATGGCGGACTGGCAACCATTGGCGGTGGCAATCATTTTGTCGAAGTGCAACGGGTTGATAAAGTTGAAAATCGCACACTTGCCCACGCTTGGGGAGTGCGCGAGGGACAGTTAGCCTTTATGATTCACTCTGGTTCTCGAAACGTGGGTAAGTATATTGGGGGAATGTGGCGAGATAAAGCTAAGGCGACTTGGCAAAAAGGTTTGAAGTACCCTGATTCTCAGATTTTTCCTCTCTCTACTTATTCTCACCCCGAACTAGTCGCCAGTTACCTGCAAGCTGAGGCCACTGCTGCTAACTATGGGTTTGTCAATCGCCTACTGTTAGCGGAACTGCTACGTCTGCGTTTGCGGGAAGTATACAAAGATGTGGAAGCACCTCTAGTTTATGACTTGCCGCATAACATCACCTTGCCAGAAGGTCAGGGATGGGTAACACGCAAGGGCGCGTGTCCCGCCCATGCAGGGCAACCAGTAATTATCCCTGGTTCAATGGGAGTTTATTCTTATCTGATGGTGGGTAGAGGTAATCCAGCATTTTGTAATTCTGCCTCACATGGGGCGGGAAGAATTTATTCTCGCTTTGACCTCAACCGCAGAGGTGCATCTCAAAGTGAGGCAGAACTGGGATTAATTGGGGTAGACTGCATCACCCTGCGCCAAGAACGCCGAATTGAAGAAGCACCCATCGCCTACAAACCGATTCAGTCTGTGATTGATGTACAGGTTGAAGCAGAAATGGTGGACGTTGTGGCACGATTGAGTCCGGTGTTGACGTTTAAGGCGTAGCTGCTAAATAAAAAGCCCCTGGTCAACGCCAGGGGTATCCATCTTTATTCCCTCATTTAGAATGGCATCTGTGAAGCTATAGTAAATCCGTGTTAATGCGATAAACGCATATTAATGATGACAATTTTGCAATCTCTATTCAAAACATGGGATTGTGTTCATTATCCCAACACTTGCGATCGCTCCAATTTCTGCCAGTATGTTCGCATTCAGATGCATTATCTATCCAAGGAATCGATGTAGAGTGGTACGAGTTTCCAATGGAAGCAAATAAGCTAGCACTGAATAAGGGTAATAATAAGGATAAAATTATCAATGTACAAATTGGTAGAGTGATTAAATATCCAGTAAGCAGTACAATGTTGCTATGAGTCAAAATAAATGTACCTATTTTCTTGTTTTTTTGACGAGTTTTTAAGTTTGTTCTTGAATTCGATAAATGCATAATGCAACCTTATTAATACCAGTTTATATAACAATCAAATTTGATTTTTAAAAGCCAAGCTAACTAAGAGCAAGCCCGATCGATTGGGTTTTGCTCTAAGTCTATTTAGCAAAAATCAAATGTGAGTCTTATATAAGTATGGCTTTTTACGTAAGAACATTATTCAGGCTATACACTCTGATGTCAAAGGTACAAGTAATGACTTCTTAGAACTTTTAATCTTTGGGTGCAAAAAAATGTTTTACATGAAAATATCTTGAAGTTTTGGCACTCGCTTTTGTGTAAATACTGGCAAATTTAACTTAGAGGCTTCTTTTGTCGATGCAGCAAAAATACTGATATAAAAATTTGTTTAGCAAAATTTTGCGTAATGCTGGATAAGTAGAGTTAATATTTTCTTATGCCTAGAGACGATAAATCCAAAGCTTTACAAAGGGCTACATCTGATATTATTGGTTATGAAAATTTTTTAACTGAACTAAAAATACGAATTTCTAGCGCTCAGTTGCGTGCCGCAATAGCAGTCAATAAAGAATTAGTATTACTCTACTGGCAAATTGGGCGAGATATTCTGAATAGTCAACAGCAGCAGGGTTGGGGCGCAAAAGTTATCAATCGTCTGGCGGCTGACTTGCAGAAAGCTTTTCCAGAAATGAAAGGCTTTTCGCTTCGCAACCTCAAGTATATGCGGGCATTTGCCAAAGCTTATCCAGATGAGCAATTAGTGCAACAAGTTGTTGCACTAATTGCCTGGGATCATGACAAAAAAACTGAGCTCTCACCAGAAGAAATAGGAAAGGAAGTTGCAAAAATTCTGAGCGAAATAAATGCTAATACAACGCTAATACAACTAAAGATTCTGATTTAGAGTACTCCAATTAAAAAAAGGCTCAATTGTCATTGCGAGCGAAGCGAAGCAATGACGGATTTTGGAGCATTTATTTTTTGGAACACTCTTAATTTAGAATGTATTCCAATGCAGAGAAAAATATCTTCAATCTGCTGTCAGCGCGAGACGCAAAGAAGCAGAGAGTATTTGATAACTTCTCTGTATCCCTGCGTCTTCCATAAACAACTACTACCAAATTCGATTTCCATTTTCATCAAGTCGTGCCTGCCGAATTACGTCGGAGATTTCTTCAGCATCTTTAACGTGATGGAGTGCCTTCTTTTCGCCGTTGGGTTCATCCACAACAAAATAAGTCGGGACTGTGATTGTGTCGCCTGTAATATCTGGTACATGATCAACAGCTGCCTGTTTAGCCTTCTCTTCAACTGATTGGGGCCGATCAGAAATTCTATCTCCTGGATTTGCGGTTAGGTTTCTTTCGTTCACATCTGGGTTTTCACGAGAATCCCGATCTTCGCTTACTGGTTGATTAATTTGATTTTCTTGATTTTTATCACTCATGGCACTTTCAGTTATTAAAATATGTTGCTTGACTAACAACAGCTTAAAAAATTCAAGGCATAAAGAGTTCTTTCTCTGGAGAGAGTTTGAGAATATATTTTGAAGATATTTGGTGAGGAGCATATCTTAGGTTATAGCCTAGCTCTGGGGGTTATAAATAACCTCATACTCCAGAAATAAATAATAATTAAAAATTACAGTTTAGGCGCAACTCTTAAAAAACCAATTTTATGAAAATCAACCCACAGTAAACACAAATGTACATTAATATTAATGCGATCGCGCCGTAGTATATTACTAGACCTTTCTTGGTAAATCGAATCATCATGGAAGATTCTTCTAGTAATGGCAAAATTCCAGTGAGGATAAAAACGCGCCGGGATTTCTTAACCTATATGCTAGGTACTACAGTTGCATCAGTAGCTATCGGATATCTTTTTCCCAAAGTCAGCCAAAGTCGTGAGATAGACCTAGAAACCCTTTGCTCGCTTTATCCCAAGAATTCACGCTGTCAAAATTATCTTCCAGGATCGGTGGCACTGGCTGAAGACGGCAAGCAAATTGAAGCTAATGCACTATTAGCAACCGCAAAGCCAGGAATTCCGATTCTGGTAAAAGGCTTGCCAGATCGTAGCGTTGATTATCTGATTATTCAAGACGGGCCACAGATTGCTGAGTACGCTATCAGTCCAATCTGCACCCATTTAGGATGTACAGTCGAGTGGGATCTTGAGAAAAATCACTTTATTTGTCCTTGTCATGGATCTCAATATGATTCTCAGGGTCGAGTTGTTCGTGGCCCAGCTAAACGTTCTCTACCACTAATCACTGTAGTAGTCAAGCAAAACCAAATTCGTTTAGTTAATCACAAACCTGCTGTAGATCCTCGTTAACCTACTAATAACCAATTAAATGTCACAATGCCACAATACTTTTTCAGCAAATTTATGAATTATAAAAGACTAACAAAAATTACTGCATGATTTAAATTTGTCGGGTAAGCTGACAACAGCAGTTTCATTCTCAAACCAATGACCACAAGTAGTCCCAAAATTTTAGCTCTGGACTTTGATGGAGTGATTTGCGACGGATTAATTGAGTATTTTGAGGTAGCATGGCGTACCTACTGTGAAATTTGGTCTTCTGCTAACGACACACCGCCAGATGATTTAGCTTTAAGATTCTATCGACTAAGACCTGTTATTGAAACAGGTTGGGAAATGCCCATTTTAATTAAAGCCTTGATAGATGGAATTTCTGATGAAAAGATTCTGCATGAATGGGTAAGCATTGCTCCACAAATTTTGTTAAATGACAAGCTACAAGCAAGAGAAATTAGTGCGAAACTAGATAACCAACGAGATGAATGGATTACCACGGATTTAAGTGGTTGGCTGAGTCTGCATAGATTTTATCCGGCTGTAGTAGAAAAAATCAAATTAACTATTGACAGTGGAGTTAAGCTATACATTGTGACAACTAAAGAAGCCCGTTTTGTACAGCAGTTGTTGCAACAAGAAGGGGTGAATTTACCACCTGAAGCAATCTTTGGAAAAGAAGTCAAACGTCCTAAATATGAAATTTTGCGAGACTTAATTCAGTCAGCAGAAGACAAGCCAGTTAGTCTCTGGTTTGTAGAAGATAGACTCAAGACATTACAGTTAGTCCAACAGCAAGCAGACCTTGAGGATGTAAAACTTTTCCTGGCGGACTGGGGCTATAATACCCAAGCAGAAAGGGAATCTGCTCAAAACGATCCGCGAATTCAGTTGTTATCACTTTCTCAGTTTGCCAAAGATTTCTCAGCTTGGCTTTAATATATTAAATATTTAGCGAAAAAGAGATGTAGCACTGCTACGTCTCTACAAGGATTCTGAATAACGCCTATTTAATTTGTGGACGTATTTATATAAATCAAACTATGTGTTTTATAAATTTAGGTGAAATAATAACTCATAAGTATTCACTCCTCACTTCGCATTTAATTTTATGCTTGACCTAACAAAACTGGCGCGACAAATGCAGGGTTTAAGCCAGCATCTTACCTTAGAAGCTGCTGCCAGTCGTCAGCGTTTAGAACTGGCACAACAACATTTAAAAAATGCTTACGAGTGTCAACAAGATTTAATCGATCGCCAGGAAAAATGGCGCGATCGCATTCTCTTTGCTAATGCTACCCCAATTGAACCACTAGAAACTTGCATTGATATTCCAGTTCCGCCAAAAATTCATACTGTCATTGCTACCGATGGTTCCCAAATTGCCCCCAACCATCACGAAATTGCTTACTGTTATCTGCTAAATATTGGTAGAGTCGTCTTGCACTACGGACAAAATCGCCATCCGCTACTCGATAGTTTACCAGAAGTATTTTACCGCCCAGAAGATTTATATATGTCTCGGCAGTGGGGAATTAGAACTGAGGAATGGATGAGTTTTCGGCGCACTGCTTCCGAAGCAACGGTGTTAGCAGAACTGGCGTGTGATGCAGCACAAGCGGAAATGCCAGCACTAGCAATGGTAGATGGTTCGCTAATTTACTGGTTTTTAGAACAATTGCCGATGGATGCACGCGATCGCATTTTACCCCCCATCCTAGAAGCTTGGCAGCAGATGCGTGATGCTCGAATTCCTTTAATGGGCTATCTTAGCGCCTCTCGCAGCATCGAAACAATGAACTTTTTACGGTTATTAGCTTGTCCCCATCCAGCGCCAGACTGTAAAAGTCATTGCCCAAATCAGCTAGAAAAAGTACCTTGTAAAATTTTTGAACAGTTGCGAGATACTTCTGTTTGGGCAACTCGACTCAAACCAGGACAACGCAGTACCTTATGGCGCAGCAATTCCCCCATTCTCGAACTCTACGGCGATCAAACAATTTACTTTTGCTACGTCCACGTTGGCACCGAAATCGCTAGGATCGAAGTTCCGGCATGGGTAGCGGAGAATGCAACCATGTTAGACCAAGCACTGGGGCTGATGTTAGCACAAGTGCAAAAAGGATATGGCTACCCTGTAGCGATCGCCGAAGCCCATAATCAAGCAGTAGTAAAAGGTGGCGATCGGGCGCGTTTCTTTGCCCTTCTCGAACAACAAATGATTAAAGCTGGTTTGAAAAATGTGGGAACTTCTTACAAAGAAGCCAGAAAGCGCGGGAGTATTGCTTAAAATAATTTGTAATTCGTAATTCATAATTGAATTCTTAGCTACGAATTACGCCTTACGCTCCTAATACCTTAGCTACTTCAGGACGATGAAAGATAAAAAATTACGTAACACTTCTTATCTTAAATTTAAAATCTAAATGTTCGCTTTACAGCTTTTTAGGGAAAACTTTATTTAGTAGATAACTAAGTCAATAGCTAGCTTACTCAGTAAAAACTATTAGATACTTATTGGATCTACATCAAGTTAACTACGTTTTCATTCGTAAGGAAAACAGTCTTAACCAGAACTGACATTAGGTGAGTCTCTAGGTTGATATATCCTATCCAAATGGTTGTCCAACTTCAGTAAAAAACGTACTAACTTATTTAACCTTTCTCCAAAAAGATTCATATCTAAAAAGCTGATGAAACTAGTTAAGTCTGAGTACAAACAATCTGAAGAAAAATACTCTCGATTTTTCTCGCTTTCTATAGATTTATTGTGCATTGCTAATTTTGATGGTTATTTTAAGTATTTAAATCCAGTATGGACAAAAACGCTAGGTTGGTCAATTCAGGAACTCGTTGCTAAACCATTTATCGAATTTATTCACCCTGAAGACCGTGAATTAACTATTGCAGCAGCCCAAAAAATTACGCAATCTGTAGATGCAGTTAGCTTTGAAAACCGCTATCTTTGTCAGGATGGTTCTTACAAATGGCTATCGTGGAATGCAACTGGTTTCAGTGAAGAAAAGTTGATTTATGCAGCAGCTCGTGACATAACTCTTAACAAAGAGAATGAGATAGCGCTACAAAAATCTATCCAAGAATTAGAAGCTTTTAGATTTGCTTTAAATGCCCATTCATTGGTAGCTATTACTGATAGAACTGGAAAAATAACCTATGTCAATGACCTATTTTGTGAAATTTCTAAATATTCTCCAGAAGAACTTCTAGGACAAGATCATCGGATTATCAATTCTGATTACCACACAAAAGAATTTTTTGCAAACTTATGGAAAACTATTGCCCAAGGGAAAATCTGGAAAGGAGAAATTCAAAATAAAGCTAAGGATGGAACTTTTTATTGGGTAGATACTTTGATCGCCCCAATGTTGAACCAAGATGAAAAGCCCTATCAATATGTATCAATTCGTACAGATATTACACAGCGTAAGCTTTCAGAATTAGCTTTATTGGAGCGATCGCGCTTGTCAGTTTTGAGTGCAGAAGTCAGTTTAGCCTTATCTCAAAGTGGCACACTTCCAGAAATTTTGCAAAATTGTACAAATACTATTTCCCAATACCTTGATATCGGCTTTGTTTGTATCTGGACATTTGAACGACAGACAAACCAACTACAATTGCAAGCTGGCGTTCATTGCACAGATATTACTTGTAGTACTTTGAGCGATACTCAAGATTTCCCAGAACATATCGCTTTAGTCAATAATATTATTGGCTTAATGATTCAAAATCATCAAGCTATTTTTAACCAAGAACTATCAATTAATCATTCAGGAAAGCTTATAGAGTCTACATTTTCAATTTCTCGATTTTCTGCTTATCCCCTAATAGTCGAGCAGCAAATAATCGGTATAATGGCTTTATTTAGCAAGCAATTATTTACCGAACCAACTCATAACCTATTAAATTGGATTGCTAATAATATTGCTGTAGCTATTGACCGAATCTGGGCGCGAGAAGAACTCCTCAGTCGTCGGGAAGCCTTGTTACTGCGTCTAGCTAGTCAAATCCGCAGTTCTCTTGACCTAGATATGATCCTAGAAACTGCTGTGAACGAAATTCGCAGCTTATTACAAATTGACCGTTGCTACTTTCTTTCTTATTTACCACACCCATCCCAAGCAAGCCTAACTATTACCTATGAAGCACGAAACCCTAGCTTGGCAAGTATGTTAGGCAGTATTCCACTGCAAAAAAGCACTTTTTTGACTAAAAATCTTCTCTCTCAAGAGCTAATTTGTATAGAAAATATTAATAGTAAATCACAACTTGATTATGATATGCAAGAACTTTTAACTGAGTTTGGGATCACATCTCAACTAATGCTACCAGTTAAAAGCAATTCTGGGGAAATTGGAGCAATTGTGTGCAGTCATTGTAGTGGCGATCGCATTTGGACTAACAGTGAAATTAACCTGTTACAAGCTGTTTGCGATCAACTAGCGATCGCCATCGATCATGCACAACTTTATATCCAAAGTCGCACTGCTACATTAGAAGCTCAAACTCAAGCTGAAAAACTCACTGAAACCTTGCATAAATTGCAACAAACTCAATCTCAACTGATCCAAAATGAAAAAATGTCTAGTTTAGGACAATTAGTCGCTGGAGTTGCTCATGAAATCAACAATCCAGTTAATTTTATTCATGGCAACTTAACCTATGCTAACGAATACTTTCAAGAAATGTTAACTCTCTTGCACCTTTATCAGCAACACTATCCCCAACCGGAAGTAGAAATTGAAGATTTCACTAAAAAAATTGATTTAGAATTCCTTACTAGTGACCTTTCTCAACTCCTATCCTCGATGAATATGGGTACTAATCGTATCCGTGAAATTGTTTTGGGATTGCGAAATTTTTCTCGCCATGATGAAGCGGATAAAAAATTAGTTGACATTCATCAAGGAATTGAAAATACGTTATTAATTTTGCATCATCGCTGGAAAAACAATGGAATTGGCTTAGATATATCTATAGTTAAAGAATATGGTGATTTGCCGCTAGTTGATTGTTATGCTGGGCAACTGAATCAAGTATTTATGAATATTTTAACTAATGCGATCGATGCCTTAGAAGAGTCAATGGTCAAGATAAAAACAAATCATAAACCGCAAATTGTAATTCATACTGAAATTTTAGAGAGTAAATTTGTTGTTATCCGAATTGCTGACAACGGATTAGGAATGGTAGAAGATATTAAAAAGCGGTTATTCGATCCATTTTTCACCACGAAACAGGTAGGTAAGGGAACAGGTCTAGGACTGTCAATTAGCTACCAAATTATAGTAGAAAAACATGGTGGAATTTTGAATTGTCTATCAGAACCAGGAAAAGGCACAGAATTCTGGATTCAAATTCCAATTTAAAAATACTCTACGTTTAAAATGAGTTTAGAACTTTTTCATGTCCAAAGCAACACTGCTTTTGAGTTACTACCAAATACTGCGGTGTTTCATATCGGTAAACCCAATGACCAAATTCCGCCAGATATTGATGTTTCCAACTTGCCAGATGCAGATGTAGTGTCTCGCATCCATGCACAGATTAAAATCTACAAAAATAATTACTTTATTGAAGATTTAGGAAGTTCTAATGGGATATTTGTCAACAACATTAAATTAGAAGCTAGAACACCCTGCCAAATCAATTTAGGAGATAAAATAGACCTTGGTCAAGGAGAAAAATTCACGTTTATATTTCAAGATCAGATACAACATCAACAAAATCTTCTTCCTCTTGCAAGTTATACAAAAATGCAGGCTCAAATTGCTGTTAACAATAGACAACCTCCAGTGAAGAAGACAAGCAAGTATATAGGCTTGGCTTTGATGATTGCAGGGATCATCATTTTAACTGCAAATATTCGTGTTGGTATATTTTTTGGTATTCCTGGTTTATTACTATGTATTTCCGGTATTTTCATCCTTTGCCAGCAGCGAATAAACCCTAACTTAGGATGGATTTTGATAGCGCTAGGAATTGTAGTCATAGCTTTTACTGGGAATGTATTCGCGTCAGTTAATCTTTTAGTTGTTGTGGCATCATCTGCTTTATTTTTTGCCGGATATCAACTTTTGAATACTGGAAAAATTTTAAATTATGATTTGCGATCGCTCCAGAAATTAATCAAAAAATAACTATCCCACTTCTCTGCGAATGGCATGATTCATCGAGTTTATTTGCGATGCATGAAACGATGGAGGCATTGAACTATGAATTATATGGTCAAGTCCATCATGCATTACATCCGTTGGTAGTGCAGAATGATCGAGTCCTAATGTATGTCCAATTTCATGGGCTATGGTATTGGCAATTAAATTAGACAATTGATTAACATGAAGGCTGGCATTGTAAGAAGCATATAATACTTGATCGATGCGGATAATCGCACGATTTGTAACCATTCCTAATTTAAAAGTAGCTACTCCTAGATAGTCAACTGGTTGGTTATCAGCAAATACATAAACGTGAGTAAAGTTGTCTCCCCACTCCTTGGTTTCAGGCGGTTCTGATGTCAAAAATACTTCAACACTTCTAAATGCACCATAAAGTTTAGAAAAGGCATCACTGAGAATACTGTTGATTGATTCTCTATTTTCCTCTTCAATGTCCATTCCCGAAACGTCTACCCAGATGCAACGGCGAAACTCGCTATTTCTCTCTATGAGAATTCTTCCACAGGAAGGGCAAAACTCCCACAGAGAGTGAATGCGCGAACTACATCCCTGACAACGGAGTTTAGGGAGCCTAGTCAAGTCTATGCGTTCCCAAATTGGGACTTTGAGCTTGCAATTGGGTTTAGTTAAATTCAGGCGATCGTAGAGAGACATTAATTTAGAGTCAGGAGTTATTATGTCATAGATTCTTTATTTAAGATAATTAGACATCTCCGAAAATGAATGTACAATCCTTATGTAGCTTGAGGTGATACCTAATTTCTGGAGATGTGTATTTTATTAACTGAGAATAATATAGAGCATAGAATCCTCAATCTATTGATACAATATTTGCTTCATAACCTTAACTTAAAATACCTCTTGCTGTGGCCTGTTTCATCCAACTAGGAAATTCATTCAGCAGTCTTTCATACAGTTGCTCATCAGTTATTTTTCCTAAATCATCTACATGAAAAAAATCAGCATTATCAACGATGCGGCCACCCATTGTATCTAATCTTTCCAAAATTCCATAGTTAGAACCAGCCAAGCCAACAAATTGCCAAAATATAGGATATTTTGCTGCATCAATAACACTTTTTTGAATCCCTTGCTCATCAGTCACACCTCCATCGCTGAGAAATACAATCAATGTAGGAAGTTTACTAGGTTGTTCTTGAGTATACTTTTTGATTACATCTTTTATTACTGAAGCTTCATTATTTCCGCCACCTAATTCTATCATAAGAGAGGGCATTTTAAAAACAAGTAAAGCTCTCTTGACTTCACCACATTCTTTATTAATATAACCATCAAGGTTAATCTCTGTTACTGATTTTGTTCTTTTGTGTTTTGATCCAAAAAACCAAACGTCCAATGTTTGATTATCATCTAGTCTACTAGCTACAGGAACTATTCTTTCAAGAAATGCTTGTACTGCACCAGAGTTATATTGATGGTTCATAGAGCCAGAAATATCTAAAACCAAAGCAACTCTTCCTACATTTTTATTAATACCTTTCTTTTTGAGGACAATATCAACTTTGGCTTTTAACAGGTTAATCTCAGCTTTTTTTGTTATATCAATATAAGAAGTTACTACAGGAATCTCGACTTTAGACTCTACTTTCTTTTCTTCCTGTTTAGTTTTGGCAATATATTTATCTACAAAACTTTGTAGTCCAGAACTATAGCCTTCTCCTACCGCTTGAAATCTCCATTCATTCTCTTTTTTATACAAGCGTCCAAATTCCAAAGCTGTCTCTTGAGAAAAAGCCTCTCTTAAATTGTATCGAGCCAGAGAATTTTTGCTTTCGTGATTGTAAATCTTGATAAAGGCATTTTTGATTTGGCTAAAGTTTTGATTTTTTTCTTGCCCCTCATGAATAGTGACAACAAAAACTATCTCCTGAATAGCTGGATTGACTTTTGCCAAATCAACATAAATTGTTTCATCATCTCCATTACCTTCCCCAGTTCTATTATCTCCTGAGTGTTTTAAAGATCCATCAAGTGAGTGAAGGTTATTGTAAAAGACAAAATATTTATCATTGGGTATTTTACCATCTGCACCTAACATAAACACAGAAGCATCAATATCATAGCTTTGCCCAGCTTGATTTACTTGCCAACCCAAACCAATAGCTACCTTTCTTAAATTGGGAGATTCTTTAGAAAGATTAAATCTGCCACCTTTGCTTAATTCAATTTCCATTTTATACACATCCTATCAATTAAAAATTCGTTAGCTTTTTATACAAAAAAAGAGGGTAACAACAATGAATACCCCCTTTGTATTAACTTTTGAGATATATACTAAGCAGCGTATCGATCTACAAAACTTTGTAGCCCTGATTTATAACCAGCACCGACAGCTTGGAATCTCCAATCTCCATCTTTTCGATAAAGTTTACCAAACTCAATTGCAGTTTCTGCGGAAGCATCTTCATCTAATTCATACTTAGCAATTTGTTTGTCTGTGGCATTGTCATAAATTCTGATAAACGAGTTTCTGACTTGCCCAAAGTTTTGCTTTCTTTGCTCTGCTTCATGAATAGTAACGACAAAAACTATTTCTTGAACTGAAGCATCCACTTTACTTAAATCAATTTGAATCGTTTCATCATCCCCTACACCCTCTCCAGTTCTGCTATCTCCCTCGTGTTTTACAGAACCATCAGGTGATTGCGAGTTATTGTAAAATACAAAATATTTTTCATTAGGAATTTTTCCGTTACTACCTAACATAAATATAGAAGCATCTAAATCAAAAGCTGAACCTGTGTCTGTAACATTGATATCCCATCCTAAACCAATTCCAGCATTTTTTAAGCTTGGTGCTTCTTTTGAAAGATTGATTTTTTCACCTTTACTGAGGTTAATTGACATAATTTTTACCTATTTTTGAAAATGAATTTGATTCTGAATTGCTATGGATTTGAGTAACTTAAGATGTACTTAAGCATAAACTTTCACAAGTCCTTCTAAACCATTAACGTTAATGCCATTGCCAATAGCTGCCAATTTCCACTCATTATTATGATTGTAAATTTCAGCCATAACCATTCCGGTCATTCCTTTATATTCAGAACCAGATAGATGATACTTAGCGAGTTCTTGATTATTAGATGTATTGACTAGGCGTACAAAGGCATTTTTTACCTGTGCAAATTCTTGCTTCCGAGTAATACAATCATAAATATTAACTGTAAAAACCAATTTTACAATCTCTTTTGGTAGTCGAGCTAAATCTACAAGAACCTGCTCGTCATCACCTTCCCCCGCACCTGTGAGATTGTCACCCAGATGGGTAATAGCTCCTGATTTATGGGATAGATTACCAAAGTAAACAAGATTGCCTATATCTGCTATTTTGCCATTTTGATCTAAACAGATTACAGAGGCATCTAAATCAAAGCCTGGAGCATTACTAAAAGCGCCAAAAAAACCGCCGCCGGAACGTTTTGCTAGATCCCATCCCAGTCCACACATTAGTTTTGTTAGCCCAGGAGCTTCTTTAGAAAGTGATATGCGTTGTCCTTTTTGTAAGTTAATTCCCATATAAGTTATTTCAAGGTATATTGAATTGACAAGATGATATCTAATATTTTCTCTATAGCTTTAGATTTTTAGCAAGTGTCAAAGATAGAGCAATATAGTTTTCTCAAATCAGCTTTATGTCAGCATGAGAAAACATCTTAGAGGCTTCTAGTAGATTTATTAGCTATAGCGTTCAAGTAGTGATTTTAAACCACCTTGATAGCCTGAACCGACAGCATTAAGACGCCATTCACCGTCTTTACGGTAAAGTTCTGCCATGATTAATGCTGTCTCTACAGAGTAGTCTTCAACAAGGTCATAGCGGACTGCTTCTTGTTTTGTTTGAGCATTGACAATACGCACAAAAGCATTTTTAACTTGACCAAAGTTATGATTACGTTGCTGTGCTTCATGAATAGTTACAGTAATAACTATCTTTTGAACATCTGCGGGTACTTGTTTGAGATTGACTTTAATGACTTCATCATCTCCTTCTCCTACACCGGTAAGATTATCTCCCATGTGCTGAAGCGATTTATCAGAGTCGGGACTTGTGAGGTTATTATAAAAAATAAAGTAGTTGTCAGAAATAAGTTTTTCGTTAATACCTAACATGAACACTGAAGAGTCTAGATCAAAGTCATAACCTGTATCTGTAGCTTTAACGTCCCATCCAAGTCCAATAAAGACATCTGTTAAGCCAGGAGCAACTTTTTCAAGTGAAACTCTTTGTCCTTTTGTTAGTGAAACTGCCATAATTTTTCTTCCTATTTATAGCAAACTAATGCACAAACTAAGCAAGTTTTTTATTGTTGCTTTAGAAGAATTGGGGGATTTTTAAATAGCAACAACAAATTAGTCAGCTATGACGCTGATTGTTTATAAAAACTTCACCAGTAATTATTTAACTTTTGAATTGGCTAGTTTTGAAGGTTAATTGTATCAACCTACTTTTCTATCAGAATTAACCAATAAGTTTTACGATTTACAGTTGAGTTATAACACCCCACACAATTGAATGTGTGTTATATTTGTTATGCGCTCTATCGTAGTCACCTTCAAGAAGCACTGAAATCAGGAAAAATACGTAAACTCAAAAACGGAGTTTTTGGGGTTACTGGTGTCTCCCCTTCTCTGCCTAAGGGCGTCTTTCTGAGGTAAAGATTATGCAACTTAAAGGCGGATTAGTTTATTCTCTCCACATTGCCACTTGCTGTTTAAGTTCACTCATATCCAAATAATCGTTAGCAAAAGCTTTCCATAAAAGTGGATGAGGAATAAAACCATCATATTTTTGAAGTTCTGGTGCTTCTGAAGTACTTACTAAATCTTCTGAAGTAATTCTTTGTTCACATAATGAAGTAATTTCACGATAAAGGTATTTAAATTTATCCTTGCCTAATTTAATTGTCAAATAATAGGGATTTACTCCGCCAATACTTGTAATTTCCAACGATTCCCGACAGTATGAGTTGAGTAATCTTTCTAAGGTGCGATAAGCAACCGTACCCATCCAAGGAAAAATACAGCATTTACCTTTTTTTAATTGCAAAATATTCTGCTTATCTAATCCAACTTGCTGCGCCAATTGCCGAACTTGACATAACCGTTGCAAAGCATTTTTTTGTAAGTAACTATACTCGATATTATCAAATAATACTTGCTGCATTCGTTGCAAAACTTTCGTATGAATAGTCCCGCCACCACCACGCCAATAAATACTAGATTTACCCTCAGACTGTTTAACAAAAATAACCTTCTTTTTAAAGTCAACTTCTACGACTTCCCAACTTCTGCCAGCTAAAGCAAATTGATTACCAACAGGAAGCGGCGTGACAATACTGCCAATTTCTGTTGTACTTTGCTTAACAATATATTCTTGCTGTTCGGCAAAGACGGCATAAAACTGAAATTTTCTTACTATCTTTTCTCCTGACAAACCCAGGATTAATTTACCTTGTTCAGTCTGCTGAATATGACCAATATCAATTAAATAGCGTAGTAATAGTTGAAAATCTTCTTTTAAAATAGCAGCAAAGGGCGGTAGACTAAAAATTTGTTTAGCTAGGGCATTAGCTGAAATTTTCCCTGCTGCTGTTAAAATACTCATTGTTTGGTGATAAAGCAAACTCAAAGGATATTTAATTGGTCTGATTGGTTCAATCCATTGTTCCTCTAAATAAAGTTGAATTATTGCAATACACTGCAAAAGTTGCCAGGGGATTTCTTCTGGTAGAGAAGCTTCTGCTAATGGCTGATCTTCAGCGCAGACAAAACGCATATCAGCAGCTTCACCTCTTCTACCACTGCGTCCCAAGCGTTGTAAAAAGCTAGCTACCGACAAGGGCGATTCTAGCTGAATAACTCGCTCTAGATGACCGATATCTATACCTAATTCTAGAGTCAGAGTAGCGGCAGTCACAGCTGGATTGTTGGGTTCACGCATCGCATCTTCAGCAGCTTGCCGCAAGCTAGCAGATATACTCCCATGATGCACATGATATATATCTGGTAGTCCTTTTTCTGTGGCAATTTGTCGCAGAGATGCAATTACAGATTCGGTTCGTGTGCGATTATTAGCAAATATTAGACATTTGCGAGACTTGCTGAGGTTGAAAATATATTGTTCATCAGCTGTCGCTTCTGATTCATCTACTTCAATATAAAAATGTTCTACAGCTAGTTTTATTTGCCGTTTTATACCATCAATTTTTGGTGTAATGACTGGCTTATCTGTTCCTGAACTCAGCCAATTTTCCGCTATTGAGTAATCACCAAGAGTTGCCGACAAACCAATACGACGTGGTTGTTTTTGTGTCAACTTTGCTAAACGTTGTAATTGGCAAATAATTTGGCAACCACGTTCTGAACCCATAAAGGCGTGAATTTCATCAATGATGACAAACCTTAAATCACCAAATAACCGAGGTAGGTCGTTATTTTTGTTAATTAATAAACTTTCTAGAGATTCTGGGGTAATTTGGAGAATGCCTTGAGGATTCTTTAAAAGCTTGTTTTTTCGAGTTTGGGAAACATCGCCGTGCCAGTGCCAAACTGGAATATCTGCTTCTTTGAGTAAGTCGTTTAGACGCTCAAATTGATCGTTTATTAAAGCTTTGATTGGACTAATGTATAATACGCCAATTGTGGCAGCAGGGTTTTCATGTAATAGAGTCAAAACTGGCAGAAAAGCTGCTTCTGTTTTACCCGCAGCAGTTGCAGCTGTAACTAGCAAGTGAGCATTAGTATCAAATATAACTTGACAAGCGGCAATTTGAACTGGTCGTAATTCAGTCCACTGGTGATGATAAATATATTCTTGGATGAAGGGCGCAAGTCGCTTAAAGGCATCGCTCATATTTTTTATCGATAAAAGTGTTAGTAAAACTACTCCTTGGTATTTCAGAACTCTCGAATCATGGATCAACGAGTTCCATGCTTGGAATTACCGATTGCTAAAAGCGATCGCTACCCTAAAATTTCTGCCGTAAAGATTCCACAACAAGAGCATTGGTGGCAGAAGTTCCACCTGCTATGTCATATATGGAGATTGTTGCTTAATTATTTTATGTCTATTCAAGTCTATGGAATTCCCAATTGCAGCACTTGCAAAAAAGCTTTGACGTGGCTCCAACACAACAACATTGACCATGAATTTATCAACACCAAAGATACTCCCCCGACTCGTGAGATGATTCAAAGCTGGGTAAAGTCTTTGGGTTTTGCTCCCATGCGAAACACCTCCGGTCAATCCTACCGCGCTTTAGGAGATGAAAAGAAGACTTAGGCTGATGAACAGTGGGTTGATGCATTTACTCACGATGCGATGCTGCTCAAACGTCCACTTTTCGTCAAAGATGGAACAGCGGTGCTGGTTGGCTTTAGAGATGAGGGAATAGTTCGAGAAAAATTAGATAGTGGTAAGCTGTCGCGCATTTAATTTGCACAATTAGGGCGGGCAAGATGCCCACCCCACAAGAGATTTATTTTTTTGAGGATGCAAATTAAAAGATTTTTAGCTTAATTAAGGATAGCTAGTATGACAGCAAATTAACATCCGTCAGTCAAACTGAAGTAATAAGGGCAAGTATATAATGAGGCAAAAACCATGAAAAAGTATAAGGAAATATTACGTGTCATCCTTGCTATATCGATAATTGTAGTTGGAGTGACACACTTTGTGATTCCAGAACCTTATGTCAAAATTATGCCACCGCAACTTCCTTACTCTTTAGGATTAGTTTATCTCAGTGGCTTTTATGAAATTTTGGGTGGTATTGGGTTATTAGTTCCGCCTGTAAGTCAAGCTGCTGCTTGGGGACTTATTGCCCTTTTTATTGCGGTTTTCCCTGCCAATATCAACATGGCGGTTAATCACATTCAGCTAGAACATATACCAAATTCACCTTGGGTACACGTAGTTAGACTTCCTTTTCAAGCTGTTTTAATTGCTTGGGCTTGGTGGTACACAAAATCTTCGTTTGGGGAAAAACAAGCTTCTATCATTCCTATGTCATTGATTCCCAAGGAACTAGAATTAGAATAAGTGCGTTTTTTTATATCTGAATCATGCGCCTTGCAACTTTGTTTGGAATAACACTCTCGTTAGCAATAGGCATTGGAGAAGTTACGCTGCCCGTGACTCAAGCTGTGCAGCTTAGAGATGGCTTAGTCTATTTCGTCCAACCGCCAACACTTGTTAACGCGACAACTACTTACAAAGAGGTGAATTTTTGGGGCGCAACTTACTATTTCACTATCAATGTGCCGGAAAATGCTGGAGAATCCCTCCAGAAGGTAACGATCGCACAAAAAGAGGGATCGGAAAACATCCGCTACAATCTTGATGATACCCGTGCATTTGTCGGCACACGCTTACGCAAAGAAACGCAACTGAAACTAGGTTCAGTCACAAACGACCGCGACACACGCACGGTTTCTGTAAACTTTGACCCACCTGTGACTCCAGGACAGACAATTACCATCGCCCTCCGTCCTGTAAGTAATCCGAGCTTTTCTGGTGTCTACTTATTGGGTGTTACAGCATTCCCTGTGGGTGAAAAATCTCACGGTCAATTTCTTGGCTTTGGACGATTTCAGTTTTACAGCAATAGAGGAAGTTGGTGGTTCCCATAGAGGGAATAGGGAATATTTTCTAAAAGTTGTGTTATAAAAACGGGCAAGAGTCTTAAACAATACGAAAGGGCTTACCATCAAGCTTTTCCGTTAAATACTTCTGAGGATTCAGGAAAAATTAGCTGTATTTTTTCTGAGTCACTGACGTGTACTCTGATTTTTCGGTAAATGCGTAATTCTTACAGCAATGGAATCAAATGCTACTGTCAGCAATCAAGCTTTAGCGTTTAATCATCAGTAATCTTTAAAAATCCGAAAAAAAATATGTTAAGTATTCCTATTAACTTAAATTTACCTCGTATACCCCGTTTAGTAACTTCCTTACCTGGACCTCGCGCTCAAGCTATTGTACAACGCGATCGCGCTGTAACTTCCCCTTCTTATACCCGCGATTACCCGTTAGTTGTATCTCGCGGTCAGGGCTGTATGGTAGAAGATGTAGATGGCAATGTATTTCTGGATATGACCGCAGGTATTGCCGTTACCGCCACCGGACACGCCCACCCGGAAGTCGTCAAAGCAATTCAAGAACAGTCGGCGCGTCTGTTGCACATGTCAGGGACAGATTTTTATTATGAACCGATGGTGGAATTAGCGGAACAATTAGCAATTTGCGCTCCCTTTCCCCACCCACAGAGTAATGCTGTGTTTCCCGCAAAGATATTTTTCACCAATTCCGGGGCAGAATCTAACGAAGGAGGAATCAAACTAGCTCGATATTACACCAAGCGATCGCTAATCGTAGCCTTCTTAGGTGCATTTCACGGACGCACTTATGGGGCAATGTCTCTCACTGGTTCCAAAGCAGTGCAGCGAGCTAATTTTGGGCCTTTAGTTCCTGGGGTAACTCATATCCCTTATGGCACTCACGCTAGCTTAGATTACTTGGAAAAACAGCTATTTACGACGATTTTACCACCGCAAGAAGTAGCGGCGATCGTAGTGGAACCGATTCAAGGAGAGGGTGGATATATCGTACCCGAAGATGGTTTTTTGCAGCGAATTCGGGAGATATGCGATCGCCACGGTATTCTGATGGTAGTGGATGAAGTGCAAGCGGGGATGGGGCGGACTGGTCGCTTATTTGCGATCGAGCATTGGGGTGTGATGCCTGATATCATTACTACTGCTAAAGGTATCGCCAGTGGTATGCCATTAGGAGCGATACTTGCCAGACCAGAGTTAATGACTTGGCCTCCCGGTTCTCACGCTACCACATTTGGCGGTAATCCCGTAGCTTGTGCTGCTGGTATTGCCACACTGCGACTGCTAGAAAGTGGTTTGATGACCAACGCTACCAAAATGGGAGAATTATTACAAGCTAGTCTAACCGAATTGCATCAAAAATTTCCGAGAGTATCGCCGCCACGAGGTAAGGGTTTGATGGTAGCGGTAGATTTATTGGATGAACAGGGTAATCTTGATTATAAATTGCGCGATCGCATTATCCAAGAAGCTTTTTTACGCGGTTTATTATTGCTAGGTTGCGGTAAAGCAGCAATTCGTTTCTGTCCCCCTCTAGTTATCGACAGCGACCAAATTCAAATAGCCCTTCAGATTATCAGCGAGATTTTAACTTCTTAGGGGAGTGGGGACATGGGGAATAACAAATGACCAATGACAAATGACAAATGACCAATGACAAATAAAATAGCCCTTCATCTATGGAAATTACTTTGGCAAGAGTACAGCACCAGAGTAAATCATGCCCGTACCTACCAGCAAATGATTACTGCTGCGGGTGGGATTATCGCCAACGACCACATCGCCTTTCGGTCTTTGCGTTTATTAGTAGATACTCCACAAGGTCAACTTAACCTGGGTATTGACTACCTCGGACAACTTGCAGAAGCTTTAGGTTACGTGGCGGCTGGAGAGTATACTTTTGCTCAAACTCATTTGTACGCCCGTCATTATCGTCATCCACAGCAAGAGGAATTTAATTTACCGAAGCTGTTTATCAGCGAGTTAATTGTCGATGAATTACCTGCTAATATTGCTCAACTCATCTTTAAAACAGTATCTTCAATCCCTGACGAACTGACCTCACCCCTTACTCTTCTACAAAAAGACGCGAATATTGAAACCATAGCCAAACAACTCCAGCAAGTCTTTACTCGTCCTTGGCTACCTCCCCAGCGTTCTGTTGTTGAAGAGGTGAATCAGGTTACTCAGTATGGGGCTTGGGTGTTGCTGCACGGATATGCTGTCAATCATTTCACAGGTTACGTCAACAGACAGAATACTCCAGAATATCCAGATATCGATACTACCGCAAGTGGTTTGGCTAACCTGGGTGTACCAATGAAAGCAGAGATAGAGGGAAATGTTGCTTGTGGTTTGCGACAAACTGCAACTCAAGCAGTAACAGAAATGGTGACAGTATTAGATGATAACAGTGGTGCAGAAATTCAGATTCCTTGGACTTATGCCTATTATGAAATTGCCCAGCGCTATCTAGTAGAAGTGGAATCTGGAAAGCAGCAGCTTTTTGATGCTTTTCTAGGAAGTAATGCCCAGCAATTGTTTGAAATGACTCGTCTATCTAAATAGGCAGAAGGCAATAACAATTCAAAATTCAAAATTCAAAATTTACCCTTACAGGGAAACAAGCTATGCGTAGCGTGTAGCAGACAAGCCTCTCGTACTACTTCGTGGCAGCAAGCTACGCGTTAGTGTCTCCGTTCGCGCAGCGTCTCTGACAGGCTAAGGTGTAGGCACTATAGTGGTTCTTAGTTGCATAGAATACAGACCTAACCCCCAGCCCCTTCCCTTCTAGCGTTAGGGAGTAAAATTCAAAGCCTCTCTCCTTTTAAGAGAGAGGAATGGAAGTGAGGTCAAAGTGTATTGCATCCGAACGAGAAGCGTTATAGTATCTTGACCATACAATCGCATTGCATCGACTGACAATCGCATTGCATCGACTAACAATCGCATTGCATCGACCAACAATCGCATTGCATCGACTAACAATCGCATTGCATCGACCAACAATCGCATTGCATCGACTGACAATTGCATTGCATCGACTGACAATTGCATTGCATCGACTAATATCATGTCCGGCTAAAGTCAAAATTTGGTGTTCCAAGCTTGAAACTTTGTGTTGCCAGCTTGGAACACTGTGTTTTGAACGAACTATGCTTGCAACACAAAATCAGATGCCGTGAGAGTTGGCGCATTAGTTAGAGTCGCAAATAGACCACCAGTGCCAAAACCAGGCGCACTGCCATTTTGGTTGTAGAACAATTCCCCACTCACAGGGTTGTAGACAATTTTCGCCGTGCTAGTCCCGGCGGAAGTTGTGATTTTAAAATCACTGGCGTTACTAAAACCTGTTCCAGCAGTAGAAGCGATCGCATTAAAGGTAGTCTTATCTAAGATTATCTTGTCATCTTGAGAGTGTTTGAAGTCACTAATGGTATCGACACCAATAGCAGTCAGGGCAAAAGGAGCATTGGTATTGTAAAGAAATCTGTCAGCACCCGCACCACCAACAAGAATATCATTGCCTGTACCGCCAATGAGAGTATCATTACCAGCGCCACCCCGCAGTAGGTCGTTGCCACTCTTACCGTTAATGGTATCGTTACCCCCTTGACCATTAATCACATCATTTGAGTTGTCAAAACCCTTGATGTTGTTGTCAAGGTCATTAAGGAATGTCACTGTGTTTTTGTTAAACAAATTAGTTTGAGTGGACTTGGCATCGAAGACATCAAAATTGTCAGCGATACTGGTCTGTCCATCAAACAAGATATTCGCAATAGCTGCTCTTTTAGACAATGCAGGTAAATTATCCAGGTTTTCTAGTTGAAAGTTTTTGAGGATGACTTTGGTATTAGCGACACCTTCAAAAGTGACTTCTAAGTTGTTGCCATTTTGAGTTAATTGTAAATTTCGGGCAGTTAAGCCAGAACCAGTAAATTGCAGTGTATCAACATTAGCGATCGTTGTTGCTGATGGGTTTAAGCCTTTACTTACGCCACCAAAATCGGTGATGATGTCATTGCCATCACCAGGGGTAAATACAAATGTATCTTTACCACCGTTGCCTGTAAGGGTATCGTTACCAGCTTTGCCGTCGATGGTGTTGTTGCCAATTGAGCCGAAAAGGGTATCCGCACCAGAGGTTCCCGTTAAGATAGCGGTGCTGCTAGTGCCAATATTTTTTCCGCCAAATAACACGTAGCTCTGTCCTGAACTGGTACCGTTGGGGTCGGCATTTAGTGCCCCGATAATCAGGTCGTCAAAACCGTCACTGTTGATATCTCCCGCACTACTAACTGAGTAGCCTAAAGAGTCACCTGCATTGATGCTGTTGATGACAAAGCCATCAGTGCCATTGAGGTTAGAGAGGTTGAGTTGGGCATCAAAACCGGACTTCCTGCCAAACACTACGTAGCTCTGCCCAGAATAGTAAGAGTAGTCGCTTGAGGGGTTGGCAGAGGGTGCGCCGATAATCAGGTCGTCAATGCCATCGCCGTTGACATCTCCCGCACTACTGACTGAGAAGCCTGAACGGTCACGTGCATTGATGCCGTTGATTACAAAGCCGTTAGTGCCGTTGAGGGTGGAGAGGTTGAGGCTGGCATCAAAACCACCCTTGCTGCCAAACACCACGTAAGTATGGGTAGTAGTAAGTGTCCCGATAATCAGGTCGTCAAGACCATCGCCGTTAATGTCTCCCGCACTGCTGACTGAATAGCCAAAGTAGTTATTTCCATCAGTCCCGGTATTGATGGCAAAGCCATTAGTGCCATTGAGTGTGGATACGTCAAATTGGGCATCAAAACCCCCCTTGCTGCCAAACACCACATAGCTTTCTCCTGATTCACCGAAGTAATGGGAGGCAAAGGGTGCCCCAATAATCACGTCGTCGATGCCGTCACCGTTGATGTCTCCTGCACTGCTGACAGACCGACCTAAGTTATCACCCGAACTGAAGCCGTTAATCGCAAAGCCATTAGTGCCGTTAAGGGTGGAGAGGTCAAAACTGGCATTAAAACTCTCCTTACTCCCAAAAACTACATAGCTCTGCCCTAACTGCTCTATGGCACCCCTTGCGCCGATAATCAGATCGTCGATGCCGTCGCCATTGATGTCTCCTGCACTGCTGACAGAGTAACCTGACAAGTCACCTATACTAAAGTAATCTGATATATTAATTCCATTGATGCCGTTAATCGCAAAGCCATTAGTACCGTTGAGGGTGGAGATGCCAAATACCACGTAGCTCTGCCCTGAGTCTTCACCGTTGGGATTGGCATCTGGTGCGCCGATAATCAGGTCGTCAACACCGTCGCCATTGATGTCTCCCGCATTACTGACTGAGAAGCCTGAATGGTCATATTTATTGATGCCGTTGATGGCAAAGCCATTAGTGCCATTGAGAGTGGAGAGGTTAAGTTGGGCATCAAAACCGGACTTGCTACCAAACACTACGTAGCTCTGCCCTGAACCGATGCCGTTGGGGTTGGCATTGACTGCGCCAATAATCAGGTCGTCAATGCCGTCGCCGTTGATATCTCCCGCATTACTGACGGGCTTGCCTGAGTTGTCACCTGGATTGATGCCGTTGATCGCAAAACCGTTAGTGCCGTTGATGTCAGAGAGGTTGAAAACTGAATTTGCCATGAGTTTGTCTTTTTGTTTTTACAAATAAAAATTTAAACAATAAACACAGGTTGTTACAGTAGTACAAATTGGAACTAGAAGTTTGCTGTTCCAAACTTGGAACTCGGTATTTTGGGTAAACTATGCTTGCAATACAAAATCAGATGCCGTGAGAGTTGGCGCACCAGTTAGAGTTGCAAATAAACCACCACTGCCAAAACCTGCTGCGCTGCCATTTTGGTTGTAGAATAACTGCCCACTCACAGCGTCGTAGACAATTTTCGCCGTGCTAGTCCCAGGTGTAGAAGTAATTTGAAAATCACTGGCGTTGCTGAAACCTGTTCCGGCAGTAGAAGCGATGCCTACGGCAACCCCTTCGCGTAGCGTCTCCGACAGGAGAAGCGGGAGCGCGCCAAAGGTCGTTTTATCCAGTAAAATCTTGTCACCTTGGGATTTGTTAAAGTCACTAATGGTATCTACACCAATTGCAGCGCCGTTAAAAGCAGCATTAGTGTTGTAAAGGAATATATCAGCACCAGCACCGCCAACGAGAGTATCATTACCTGCGCTACCAATGAGGGTATCATTGCCAGCGCCACCACGTAGATAATCGTTGCCACTCTTACCATCGATGATGTCATCACCTCCCTGACCATTAATCACATCATCGGAGTTGTCAAAACCTGTAATGTTATTGTTAAGGTCATTGAGGAAAGTCACTGTGTTTTTGTTAAACAAGTTAGTTTGAGTGGAGTTAGCATCGAAGACATCGAAACTGTCAGCGATGTTAGTCTGTCCATCAAACAGGATATTGCCTACAGCTGCTCTGCTATCTGATGCTGGTAAATTATCCAGGTTTTCTAGTTGAAAGTTTTCCAGGATGACTTTGGTATTGCTTATATCTTCAAAAGTGACTTCTAGATTGTCGCCATTTTGAGTTAATTGCAGATTTTTAGCAGTCAATCTACTACCTGTAAATTCCAACGTGTCAACTTGAGGAATCACAGCTACTGAAGCTTTTGAACCTTTGCCTACACCGCTAAAGTCGGTTATGGTGTCAATGCCATCGCCAGGGTGAAAGATAAATTTATCTTGACCACCCAATCCCTGAATGATGTTATTGTTGGGCGTACTGATGAGAATATCTCCACCAGGAGTTCCGGTGATAAATTTCTGGCCACCCAAGCTGGTTATTGCCACTGCACTGGTGTTACTGAAACCTTGCCCGTCATCAATGACAAACTCAATTATGGTGTTAACAGTAGTGGCAGCAGTATTGTTGTAAGTAAGGCTGTTGAGAACTTGTCGGTAATTAGCAATGCTATCAGTGCCGTTCAGGGTAAGAGTACCTGTGCTGACGTTGTAGGTAGAGGTGATGTTACCAATGGGAGTGGCATTGAGACTTTCAGCTGCGCTATTTAAGAGATTGGTAATAGTGATAGTGGCACCAGCTAGGGTAGTGTTGTTATCGCTAAGGGTGAAGTTGCGATCGATGATGGAGACCGGAGTGCCACTAAAGGTGGTACTAAAATTAATTCCTGAAGAATTGCCGTTGAGGTCGAGGACGGGGGCGCGGTTGCCAAATAACACATAACCTCCTTGTCCCCCGATAATTACATCGTCAAGACCATCGCCGTTGATGTCTCCCGCACTGCTGACAGACCTGCCTGATGAAAATAAACTTGAATTGCTTTTAATGATAAAGCCCGACGTGCCGTTAAGGCTGGAAAGATCAAAACTGGCAGCAAAACCGGACTTACTGCCAAACACCACGTAGCTCTCCCCTGAATGATTTGACCCGATAATTAAATCGTCGATGCCGTCGCCATTGATGTCTCCGGCACTACTAACAGAGATGCCTGATTGATCGTCTACATTGATGCCGTTGATGGCAAAGCCGTTAATGCCATTTAGATCAGAGAAGTTGAGTTTGGTATCAAAACCAGACTTACTGCCAAACACCACGTAGCTCTGCCCTGAGTAAACATTGTAGGTGGATATATCATATGCCCCGATAATCAGGTCGTCGATGCCGTCACCATTAATGTCTCCCGCACTGCTAACAGAGATGCCTGAGTTGATGCCGTTAATGACAAAGCCGTTAGTACCGTTGAGGGTGGAGAGGTCTAGGCTGCCACTAAAATCGGACTTGCTGCCAAACACCACGTAGCTCGTCCCTAAGAAGTGGCCGTTGGCGTCGTTACCTCTTGATGTCACAATTAGGTCGTCAATGCCATCGCCGTTGATGTCTCCCGCACCGCTGACAGAGTAGCCTAAGTCGATGCCGTTGATGATAAAGCCGTTAGTACCGTTGAGGGTGGAGAGGTCAAAGCTGGCACTAAAATCTTTTTTGCTGCCAAACACCACGTAGCTCTGTCCTGAAAAGTAGCCGTTGGGAGAAGAAACTGGTGGTGGTGCCCCAATAATCAGGTCGTCAAGACCGTCACCATTAATATCTCCTGCACTGCTAACAGACTTTCCTGGTGAGATGGAACCTGGATTGATACCATTGATAGCAAAGCCGTTAGTGCTGTTGAGAGTGGAAAGGTCAAAGTTGGCACTAAAACCGGACTTGCTGCCGAAAACCACGTAGCTCTGTCCTGAATAGTTGCCATTGGGTGAGGCGCCCTTTGCCATAATAATCAGGTCGTCAAAACCGTCGCCATTGATGTCTCCGGCACTGCTAACAGGATTGCCTGAGAAGTCACGTGGATTGATGCCGTTGATGGCAAAGCCATTAGTGCCGTTGAGGGTGGAAAGGTTGAATTGGGTATTAAAACCTTTCTTGCTGCCAAACACCACGTAGCTCTGCCCCGAATACTTGCCGTTGGGGTCGGCATCTGATGCCCCAATAATCAAGTCGTCAAGGCCGTCGCCGTTAATATCTCCGGCACTGCTTACAGAAGTGCTTAAAAGGTCATTTGGATTGATGCCGTTGATGGCAAAGCCGTTAGTGCCGTTGAGGTCAGAGAGGTTAAAAACTGAATTTGCCATCATTTCTCCTAATATTAGTTTTTATGAGTTATTTTGTCGTTAGTCACAATCGAAGACACTAGTACTTTGTCAAACTAGTTTTGAAAGTTTGTAGTAAGCACTTTAGTGCTTAGAAAGCTTAGAAAATAACGACTAAAGTCTTGACTACGAACTTGCTTACTCATTAAGTTGAAATTGACAGACCACTAGTACCGCAAGGCGTAATTCGTAATTTGTCATTTCCATTGCATAAAGGTTTTAAAGATTCCATCAGGGTAGCTTATTGACGCCAAGCTAGCCTAAAAGGCTGAGTACCAAGCTGCTCGAATGGAATTATTGTGAAAAATATTAAGACAATTTGCTCTCTTCACCTCTCTACCACTGGCATTACATTGCCAATTTGTGACTGCGTTTATAGATTGCGCGATGTCTACGACGGGCTACGCCTACGCACCAGATATTTTCTAAAATTTAGCTATATATCTATTAATTCCCCCTCGCTTATCGTCTGTCATACCCTTTTACTGCTACATCCGACCGATAGCGAGAATTGAATAATTCGCAATTCGTAATTAGGAAGTTTAATCACGAATTACAAGCTTACAGTTATAAATTCTATTGATAGCGGTCTTTTGATATCAGCTAGTCAACCGATTGAATTTTGTAAGCAAAAATTACTTTAATATTTTAATAACTGTTAAATCACTTAAATACTCTAATGAATATCTAAGCATTGTCAATAGGCTAAGTGTAATTTTGGTAAAGTTAGAATGAATTTTAGGAAGTGCTATATAAAGTTTTTGCGTAGGAGTAGCCTGTAGTCGATATTGCACTCTTATTACAGATTCTCTTGAGGAAGCAAATTCAAAATTTGCGCGTTTATTGGCTAAAACTTGGGTTCAGCACAACTAAAACTACAGCGTTAGTAACGAAAATAATAATTTTACTAACCAAAATGGTAATTTTGTAACGAAAATTATGATGTTTGTAACAAAAAAAATGATTTTACTAACCAAAAGGGTGATTTTGTAACGAAAATTATAATGTTTGTAACAAAAATAACGACTTGAGTTACTCAAATCGTTACTTTTATAACTAAAATTAGGGCTAATGTTCAGAGAATCTCGCGCTTTGCCAAATATTGGTACATTTGCCAACGGGCATCTACCTCAGCTTGAGCTTGTTCTAACAAGTGTTTGGCAACGTCAGGCTTACTCTTAGTGAGCATCTTGAAGCGATTTTCTTGATACATCGAATGTTCTACAGATTGTGTAGGCGATCGCATATCCAATTGCAATGGATTTTTACCCTGGTTAAGCAACTCTGGATTATGCCGATACAGCAACCAACGACCTGATTCTACCAGAGTTTTCTGATGATTCATCCCTGTGGTCATGTTAATACCGTGGGCGATGCAATGGCTGTAAGCAATAATCACTGATGGGCCATCATAAGCCTCTGCTTCTAGAAATGCTTTCAGGGTATGTTCATCTCTAGCACCAAGGGCTACACTCGCTACGTAAACATTTCCGTAGGTCATGGCAATCATTCCTAAGTCTTTTTTCGGTGCTGGCTTACCACTGGCGGCATATTTAGCAACTGCGGCTCGTGGCGTAGCTTTGGAAGATTGACCGCCTGTATTAGAATACACTTCTGTATCCATTATCAAGATGTTGACATTCCGACCACTAGCAATTACATGATCGATGCCACCAAAATCGATATCATAAGCCCAACCATCACCGCCAACAATCCAGACGCTTTTTCTCACTAAGTAATTAGCAAGAGATTTGAGATTTTGGATTTGAGATTTCAGATTAGGATCGAGAGTTACAATTTCATCTAACCTCTGCTGCAACAGTGCTATCCTTTCGCGCTGTTCCCAAATGTCAGCCTCAGATTTTTGTTCAGCTTTCAGGATTGACTGGACAAGGTTTTCATCGATTTCACTTCCCAATCGTTGCAACAATTCCGCCGCAAACTCAGCTTGTTTGTCGAGAGAAAGGCGGAAGCCAAAACCGAATTCGGCGTTATCTTCAAATAGATTATTAGACCACGCCGGGCCACGTCCTTCGGCGTTAGTTGTCCAAGGTGTGGTGGGAAGATTACCACCATATATTGAAGAACAACCTGTTGCATTGGCGATGACGGCGCGATCGCCAAACAATTGTGTTAATAATTTTAGATAAGGTGTTTCACCACAACCTGCACAAGCACCAGAGAATTCAAATAATGGTTCTTGCAGTTGTTGTTGGCGAATCTGATTTAATTTTAGCGATCGCCTGTCAGGATTAGGTAAACTCAAAAAGAAATCCCAGTTTTTTCGTTCTTGCTCTTGTAATGGCAGTTGCTGCGCCATATTAATCGCTTTCCGCAATGGCTCAGATTTATCTTTAGCAGGGCAAATATTTACACAAATCGTGCATCCTGTACAATCTTCTGGGGCAACTTGAATGGTAAATTTTTGATTGGCAAAGTCTTTATCTTTTGCACCAATTGACTTGAAGGTTCCTGGCGCATTAACTAACTTATCCGCTTGATAAGCCTTGGCACGGATGGCACTGTGGGGACAAACCATCACGCACTTACCACACTGAACGCAGACATCCGGCTCCCACACAGGTATCTCTTCGGCAACGTTACGTTTTTCCCACTTGGCAGTACCTACAGGAAAAGTGCCATCAACTGGTAATGTGCTAACAGGTAAGTCATCACCTTCCCACACCATGATTTTGCCTAGAACTTCTCGCACAAATTCGGGAGCGGAGTCTGGCAATTTTGCATTTTGGATTTTGGATTTTGAATTGTTGATTGTTTGTGGGACATCTACTTTATGCAAGTTGTCTAAGGTGTTGTCTACAGCTTGCAAGTTCATGCGGACAACTTCTACGCCTTTTTTACCATAAGTCTTGTCAATCGCTTGTTTGATTTTAGCGATCGCTTCTTCTTGTGCCAAGACTCCCGCTAAGGCAAAGAAGCATACTTGCATTATGGTGTTAATTCTGCCACCCATGCCACTTTCACGGGCAACCTGGCTAGCATTGATTACGTATAACTTTAAATGCTTGTCGATAATTTGCTGTTGCACCTTCAACGGCAGATATTCCCAAACCGTATCTGCATTGTATGGACTGTTAAGCAGCAAAGTTGCCCCAGGAGTAGCAGACTTCAAAATATCTATGCGTTCCAGAAATCCCCAGTGATGGCAACCAATAAAATTGGCTTGGTCAATCAAGTAGGTGGAGCGAATTGGCTCTTTCCCGAAGCGGAGGTGAGAGACAGTCATCGAGCCAGATTTTTTGGAGTCAAAGACAAAGTAGCCTTGGGCGTAATTGTCAGTTTCTTCACCAATAATCTTGATGGAGTTTTTGTTAGCGCCAACTGTACCATCAGCACCTAACCCATAGAACATTGCCCGAACAACATTATTCGATTCTGTAGAGAAACTAGGGTCAAAGCTCAAAGATGTATGACTAACGTCGTCATTAATGCCAATCGTAAAGTGATTTTTTGGTTTAGCTTGGGCAAGATTGTCAAAAATGCCCTTCACCATCGCCGGAGTAAATTCTTTAGAAGAAAGACCGTAACGACCACCAATAATTTTAGGCAGAGGGGCAGGGGGCAGGGGGCGGGGGAGAAGATCCTCCCCTCTGCTCCCTGCTCCCTGCTCCCCTGCCTCTTCTCCCCACGCTTCATGAATAGCAGCCACAACATCCAAATACAAAGGCTCCCCAGCGCTACCTGCTTCTTTGGTGCGATCGAGAACTGCGATCGCTTTTACACTAGTGGGTAATACTGCAACAAACCTTTGGACATCAAAGGGGCGATAAAGTCGCACTTTCACTACACCAAGTTTTTCACCACGGGCGTTCAGGTAATCTACTGTTTCATGGACGGTTTCACAACCTGAACCCATAAGAATGATAACGCGATCGGCATCGTTAGCACCGTAATATTCATAGATTTGATAATGCCTTCCCGTGCGTTCTCCAAATTCATCCATGATCCGCTGGACAATTTCTGGACAGGCTTTGTAATAAAGGTTAGCGCCTTCCCGTCCTTGGAAGTAGACATCGGGATTTTGGGCAGTACCCCGCAATACGGGACGATCTGGGGTGAGGGCGCGGCTGCGGTGGGCGAGTATTAGGTTATCGTGGATGAGCGATCGCAAATCATCATCTGAAAGCAATTTGACTTTCTGCACTTCATGTGATGTGCGGAAGCCGTCAAAGAAATGCATAAACGAGACTCGCGTCTCTAAGGTAGCAGCATGGGCGATAAGAGCAAAATCTTGACTTTCTTGCACCGAAGCCGAACACAGCAGGGCGAAACCAGTTGCACGAGCTGCCATTACGTCGCTATGGTCGCCAAAAATTGATAAAGCATGAGTAGCCAGGGAACGGGCGGCAACGTGAACCACAGCGCTAGTCAACTCACCAGCAATTTTGTAAAAATTGGGTATCATCAACAATAATCCCTGAGATGCCGTGAAGGTTGTACTCAGAGAACCTGTTTGCAATGCCCCATGCACAGCACCAGCAGCTCCCCCTTCGCTCTGCATCTGCACGACGCTGGGAACAGTACCCCAGAGATTAGGACGACTTTCTGCCGACCAAGCATCTGCCCATTCACCCATTGCTGAAGAGGGGGTGATAGGATAAATGGCAATCACTTCATTTAATTTGTAAGCAACACGGGCAACAGCCTCATTCCCATCGATAGTTGCAAAGGTTTTGTTCATAACTTGATTTTTGTCCCCGCCTCAAAACTGCATTGTCAGAACACGTGAATATAAGAATCAGAAATAGCCAGAATTAGAAAGTTAGTGTATTGTATGCATTAAGATTTAGCGGTAGGATTTACTCCGCATTTAAAGGATAATTTATTGATGGTTTTAGGCTCTTAAATTAACTTTCAACCAATACTGCATCTATTAATTATCTCATTTGCAATACTGCATCTATTAATATGCATTAATAATGTACTCAACAATCAAAGTCTCTGTTTAAAAAGACTTTGAGGCAATTTATTCTTTTTTGTGGGGTATAGGGTCGGGAATCTCTGATGTATTTTACTTAAACGTTAGAGGTCACTTATCAAGTCAAAATATAACAATTACTGTAGTACAAACAGAATGAGCAGTAGCTTATTCTGCTTCTCTTACTTAAGATTACTAACGAAAATCAATGGCGATCGCATTACCATTATCCGGTGCTGATGTAGACATAATTAACTATTTATTATCGAATTAATCGTTATATATTAGGGTAGTATGTTTACCGCTAGTATGTAAAAGCACAGTTAATTGATGTAAACCGAACATACGTTATGGTTTAACAATTTTTATCTTGTGTAATGACTGTGTGAATTATCACTAAACCTCAAAAAGTATCAAAATTTATTTTGTAATATAATCTTATGTGTTTTTTATGAAATATAATTTATGCCTTATCGGAGAAATTTTTTAAGAAGAGCAGGATATACAACCCTTTCTGCCTTATTAACTATGGGGTTTTTGCAAAAGGATAACCAAAAAGAAAATCAAGGCACGAATGCTATTGCAGGAAATTATACAAGTAAAAATTTAAATTCTCCTCTTCGGCAATTAGCTGCTGCCAAAGGAAAGCGTTATGGCGCAGCAATTTCTAATGAATTTTTGCAAACAGAGAAAGATTACGCTAACCTAATGGCTCGTGAATGTTCCATTGTTACACCAAATGGTGAATTAAAATGGAACGCTACTGAACCACAGCCAGGAAAATTTACCTTTGAGTCAGCAGATGCGATCGCTGATTTCTGCCAAAAACATAGGATAGAATTGCACGGGCATACCCTTTTCTGGCACATGGGAAACCCAGACTGGGTTCCTTACCCACCCACACCTACGATGATCGAACGCCATGTTAAAGGAGTCATGGGGCATTATCGCAATAGCCCCGTTTTAAAGTCTTGGGATATCGCCAATGAAATCATCGCTGATAATGAAAATGAAACTGATAATGCAACAATCGGTTTGCGTAAAGGGGTAAAACCAGAATTGATTCGAGATTTGTTTTTAATTGCCGCTTCAGTTGATAGCAGCAAGAAATTTTACCTAAACGATTTTGGCATCGAAGGCACCACATGGAAATCAGAACGTTTCTTAAGAATGGTCGAATATCTCAAGAATAGTGGTGTTAAAATTGATGGGGCAGGCATCCAATCGCATCTATGGTTTTCTACTGCATATCCTTTTGACGAGAAAGGATTTAATTCCGTCTTAAAACGGCTTAACGATCTTGAAGTTAAACCAATAATTACAGAATTAGATATTATTATTGATATGCCATTGCCCGATAGTATTAAAAAGCTAGACCAGATGGTAGCCGATAGTTACAAGCGATATCTCGATCTGTGCTTTGCGGCTAAAGTCGATACTGTCATTACATGGGGACTTACCGATCGTCATACCTGGATACGTCATCCTGAGTGGATGCCAAGAAAAACCTTTAGAAACAATCCAAGTCTCTGGAAATTTCTGCGTCCACTTCCCTTCGATGAAAATCTGCAATCTAAACCAGTCCGTAATGCTATAGCCCAGGCTTTTCAGGAATCAACCTAATACTCCACCCAGGCATAAACATAGCGTTTCCTTAGCAACTGAGGTACACCCAAATCTTGTTTACCAAGCTTAGTAGTTTTGAAAATGTACCTCACTATGCCGGGAATTGCTATAGCATTTTTAAGTATTATTCTAAGCAAAATAGATGGAGATATTTTTAGTTATTCACGATTATGAAAGTTGAATAAGACTTACTGACTAATTAATCATTAAATCTTAGTACAACGTTTCGTTTCATAAATTCGTGACGAATTGAGCGACCTGCTGGTAAGAGTCTGATAACCTCGATCAAGCTACGAACTTTTGAAATTTCGTACTTAGAAATACCAGCAGGTTATTTTTTTTTCGTTTACTTGAGATACTCCAAATTTCTCGTAAAAATAATGTGCCAACAAACCAAGGCTCAACTAAATAACGTCTCCAAAGTCTTTTTGGTTCAGATAACAAGCGATACAACCATTCCAACCCCACCTTTCCCATCCAGCGAGGAGGAGTAGGTATTGCTCCTGCTATATAGTCCATACAGGCTCCACTAGTCAAAATAGTGTTGGCATGAATATGTTCAAGATTTTCGTAAATCCAATACTCTTGGCGTGGCATACCCATCCCTACCATTAATATATGGGGTTTGTAAGCATTAATTGCAGCCACAGTGGCAAGATTTTCTTGACTATCTTTATCTATATCAATATAGCCATGAGCGCAAGCAATCTGTAAACCAGGAAATTTCTGGCATAAAATATTTGCTGCATTTTCAGCAACTCCTGGCTTTGAACCTAAATAGAATACACGCCAGCCTTTACTAGCAGCTTCTGCCATCAGAGGCCATACCCAATCAGCATAGGTTACTCTTTGTTCCCGTTTAATTGGAAAACCCAGCAGCTTTCCAAGAAACACTAGAGGCATACTATCTATATGGGTATATTCTGCCTTCGCATAAAAAGCTTGCATTTTTGGATCGTTATGGAAGAGATAAAGACTATGTAAGTTGTGATTAGCAATAATCCATTTTTCATCTCGATTAATAGATTCTTCAATCAATAAATTTAAGTCAAGGATAGAGAGTGCATCCACTTGAGCACCAGTAATTTTATAGGAAAATCGCTTTTTCATATCTTATTTTTCTTTTGATAAATATGAGATTTTATCTCAAGGTCAAGGTGAATATTGTAAAATTAATTAGCAACATTTCAAGAATGAAGTACCTAAATATTTAAATGCCTAATTTTTTAGTTAAAAATTATTATCTAACTATAACTAAAAAGCACTTGTTTTTATGAGGATGTCTGCGATATTTTGTGCTCTTGCATTCCAGGAATACTTTTCTGTAATTAAAGTATATGCTGTATCTACAATTGACTGATATTTATCAATATTTGAAGCAGCATCCAGTATTGTCTTAGCGATTTCTTCGCTAGAGTATCCTGTTACTAACAGATGTTCTAAATTGCGAAATTCTTCTAAACCTCGCAAGCCTTCTGGTGTTGATATAACTAATTTTCTACTAGCAAAATAATCTAATGCTTTATTGCGAGCACCACCTGCTACTGCTTGTTTTGAAAATGGCAACAAAGCAATATCTGCATATTTCAGATGGGCTACAAAATCTTCTCTTTTAGGTAAAAAGCCTAAAAAAGAAATATTAGAGGGTATTGGTTCTGAAATATCACTACTATCCCTACCAATAACAACAAAATGCACTTTTTCTTGATGGCTTTCAAGGGATTTCGCGACCTCGATAGCCATTGATACAGACATATCATTAGTTGGAAATTGAAAGGTTTTGGGAGCAATAATAACCACTATTTTAGCTGGTCTAAATGCTTGATAGGGGTCTTTATCTGGAAAAACTTCAGTATTGAGTAAGTCTTGAGTCACTCCATTCCCGATAGAATAAATTTGCTGTGGAGTTTTTCCATACCATTGGGAAATTAGTTTAGGAATTGATTCACCTGCTGCAATAATTGGACTACCAGAGAATATTAAAATTCCCTGAGCAATATATGTCTTAATACATTGTGCAAACTCTTTGAAGGGATTGGCAACTGAAAACAAGCGCATCCAGTATTCATAAGGCGAAAATGTATGAAAATCTAACACAAGAGAGGAACTACTGTGTTTTCTAAGCTTTAGTGAAACTAAAGCAGCCAATCCAGGTAGTGTTTCTTGAGCATACACAATGTCTGGACAAAACTCGTCGATGCACTTTTCTATGGATTGAATATATGACCTCAAGCTTCTTGATCCAATAGAAAAAGAAGGTGCATAATTAACAGATGAACAATCTAAACCTAGCTGAAAAACATCAAAATGTTTAGTAAGATATTGTCCTAGATAAAAAGGTCTAGTAAATGCACCAAATGGCTGACTAGAATCGAGGGTTGAGACAATCAGTAAGCGTTTACCCATAAAATGATTGCTGATTATTATTTTATAATTTGAAACTACATTTGTCAAATTCTTAAGATAGTTATAACTTATCCAAATATCATCCAATAATGACTATCATGCAAGTATTAAACTCCTGAGCTAGTTTGATTAATATCCTCAGAAAATGTGGGAGAGGTTGCCAAATCTTTGTAGCCAATAATTGCTCTAATATAGGGTAAGAACCAGTACAATATCCAGAATGGCCCAGAGTGTCTGCTACAAAATATAGTCCATGATTTCAATGGAAATGCTTTAATTTGTAGTATTTTTTTCAAGCGCTCTAATAGATTTAAATTAGTATCTGCCCAACTATTGTGGATAGAGTTTTTAGTACAAGTCCCAATATACCCAGGAGCTACCCATATTTTACAACCTAATTTACGCGCTCTCAGGGCATAATCTAAATCTCCTAAACTATGAACAAAAGCTGTATCAATATTGCCAACTTTGGCGGCAACACTTTTAGGAATTAGCACGCAGTTACCATACATAGCATCGCATTTTCGGATAACGGAACTTGGTTCTAAAAATTCAAATTTATTAGAATACCACTTTTTAGATTTTACCGCTCCTCCATAAGTTGCTTTTCCTGTAATTAAGTCTTTAGTTGAACCAACTACAATTGAGTCTGGATAACCAAGTTCCGTCAAATTTTGATGAACATGCAATAGTTTACTTACAGCATTGGCTTCCAGAAATGTGTCATCATTCAACCACAAATAATAATCATATTGATATTTGATTGCCTCACCAAAAGCGAGATGCATTCCTCCCACCCAAAATAAATTGCCATTACCTTGAAGAATTTGTACTTCTGGATATTCTGCTTTAACAGCCTCTGTAGTCCCATCAGAACTCCCATCATCAGTTAAATAAACATCACAATGTTTTTTTTGTTGATATAAAGCATTTAGACAGGCAAGAGTTGTATTCCGCCTGTTATGGCAGGTCATAATTACGGCTAGATTTGCTTGCTTCATATTATTATCCTCATATAACATCTACAAAAAAATTAATCCAGATCATAAACTTACAGGTTAAAACTTAACCATTTTTTCTATCCAGCCACTGAAATTAATATCTAAATTGAAGTTCTTTAGTTTTTGTTCCATTTTTCTGGCTACCAAAATATATCGATGCCAAACTGATACACGAGGCATATTAAGTCTGACAACCTCTTGACATAACCATAGATATTTTTGTGAATTGATATTTAATCTTTTTAATCTTTTTATTTGTGCATTCCAATCGTTATAAAAAAATAAGTTGAAATAATGAATGGATATAATGTCATCCCAATGTTTAATTTGTAGTTCTTTTGATAAACGGTTATGTAAAGGTAATGGATAACTATAATTAGGAGGAAGGTGTTCGACGTTTTCTTCCAAGGCACATAAAGTTACAGACAAAACAGACTGCTCAACAAAATAAATACCCTGGGGAGGAGTAATATCTAAGCGCATTACTTTTTCAAAGTTCTCTTTCCAAGTTGTAAATATACCCGCACTTCTTCTTACAGCAATCAAACCAGAATTCCAGTAGGCTCTGATTCTTTTATTACCAATTGGTGTGTCAACAAATACCTCACGCTTTACTCCCAGTACTTCATATAGTTTTTGCCAATACCATTCTTGAGGATCTTGCAGACCTGTAGAACCAATTCCTTGACCATATTCAGGACGCATCCTTACATTACAATCTATGGGCAATAAAAATTCTTTTGGTTCCGAAAAAAAGCATTTATCACTGTCTAAAAAAACCAATATTTCTGCATCAACATTTTGTTCTGCATAGGCACAAACCAAGGGTTTATTGGCTAAATAATATTCATGAAATTCTCGATTTATTGGAATTTGTTGATGAGTCACCTGCAATGCTTCAAAGGCTTGTTGGGTTTGTTTTAAAATCGGTTCACCTACTCTAGGATGGAAACTATATATAGGTGTATTTTTCAATTCGCCGCAGAACTTACGAATACTTTCTGCAAGCATCAAAGATTGACCTTCTAAACGGCCAGGTTCTGTACAAATTATAAAAGCTATAGCTATTGACATATTATGAAGTATTGATTTACTAAGTTAATTACTCAATGAAGATTTCTTGGCTATCATCAATATTTCCTGAAACAAGGCTGAATAACGACGTGCTTGAAGTTCCAGGGTAAATTCTTGCTCTGCTTTATCACGAGCATAAAATGACAGTTTTTGCAACCTCTGTTCATTTTCAAGTACCCAGGTGATTCCTTTGGCAAAATCCTCAACTTCATAAGGTTTAGCCAAATAGCCATTCTGCTGATGATCGACAATATCTTTTAAGCCAGTAGCATTAAACGCCACAACTGGAGTACCACAAGCGAATGATTCGGAAGCTGTCTGTCCAAAAGATTCTTGAAGAGACGGTACAAGCATCACATCGGCAGCTGAATAAACAATTGCTAAAGATATAGCATCGTGTAAGTGTCCTAAATAGTGGGTTTTGAAGCCTAAATCAGGTGGATTTTCGGGTTGAGATGCTCCAAAAATCACAACTTCCAAGTCATCCTTCCAGCCAGATTTACTCAATTCTTGTAAAGCTGGTTGCAACAAATGAAATCCTTTATTTCTATCGCTTGTTGCTTCTATCGCTCCAAAGAGTATCAGCTTCTTATCTTGGGGTAGATTGAGTGCTTCTCGTGCAAAATGTTGATTAATCGGTCGATATTTTTGAGTATCTAGTCCGTGGGGAATTACCTCGATTCGCAAATTCTGGAACAAAGAACTGGAACGAGCGCACTGCGCTAACCAAGAACTTGGTGAAACCAGAGTTAAATTTAAATTTTTCCAGGCTTTTACTTTGCGCTGCCATACCCAACGAGATAGATCCCACTCATTACCACTGCTGAGTTGAGGACAAGCCCCACAGGATACTTTGTAGCGATCGCATTCTCCAGTTACGTGACAACCTCCAGTAAACCCCCACATATCATGGAGAGTCCAAACTAGAGGACGCTTCAGTTTAGCAAATGTTTCTATTTGCATAAAACCTCCGCTAATCCAATGCAGATTGATTATATCTGGATTAATCTGAGCAACTTTTGGAATAACTCTATCTGGCAACCATTGAGTAAAAAATGGAGTGTTTTTCTTTTGGCGATAAAGCTTTAATGGTAAACTTTCAACTGTCAACTTTGCCTTAGCGACGCCTTGAAATAGTCTAATTTTAGGTGCAATTACTGTTTTATCATTGCTATATTTTTCCTGAACTAACATTTGTGACTGTAGTCCTATATCCTGTAAACCGGTGTGTAAACGATATGCAGCCCTCGCCGCACCGCCATTAATATCATGGGTACTAATATGTAAAATTTTCATTTTTATTAACTTAATAATCACTAAAACTATTTATGACTGCCATAAAAACTAATTGACTAAAATATTTTTATTATTTCGTTGATATTCAACAGTTAAAGATAATGAAGTTGTGACATACATTAACCAATTCCAGCTAGGAGTTAATAATCTTGCTTCTGAAAAATTAACTATGACTATGATAATTAGCATCTGCATTGGCCAATAATCTTCCGGTTTTTTAGCGACAGAAATAATTCGACTCAATGCCATTAAAAAAAAACGGACGAACCCTGCTGTAAAAGTCAAAAAACCTAAAAATCCCAACTCTAACAATAATTCTAAAAAACCATTATGGGCATTACTTGCCCAATCATAAGTAGCTCTTAATTTAGATGCAGCATTACTAGTCCAAAATCCCGAAAATCCATAACCTAACCAAGGTCTTTCCAAAATCTTGGAAATTACTAGATCCCAGAGGTCAGAGCGTCCATTGAAGGTAAGGTCTTTACCAGAAGTGCCAACTACAGTTTCGGCATTATTGAGAAGTAATATTGAAGAAATCATCAGGAACATCAAAGTTGAAGTAATCATAATAACTTGTAATTTATAATTAGTTTTCTTCAAGGATCTGTAGAAAGGTAAAAGTAATACCATTGTCAATAAGATCGTTAAAGATGTTGTTGAACGTGAGAGGATAATTAGACATATAGAGATCCCACATAATGCCCACATCAACCAGCGATATCGATGACCACTAAGAGCAAGATGCAAAAAAACTCCTGCACTCCAAGCCATCATGTAACCTAATTCATTTTTATGACCATAAATTCCACTCCACATACCTAGTAATTCAGGTGATTCGTGAATATAACCTGGTATAAATGCAGAAAAGATTATAGATAATGATGCAGTTACACCAAGTGCCCAAGCTATCAGTCTCATTTGTTCCCTAAGGGAATAACGCATTGCTAAATAGATTGCAAGAAAATATATGCGGATTAGACCTCTTAGATAAGTAAGACTAGAACTTAGGTCTTCTGACCATAAAAGAGAAAATATAACTATTGCTAGTAAAAAAAACTGTAATGGACTTCTAATGATTACATAAATAAAACCTTTCCAGTATAAAATTATGAAATAAAATAGGATTAAATATGAAACTATATTGAACAAAGTATCTAGCTTATCGCCTCCAAGTGTAGACATGGAAACTTCTTGTGCTGGATGTATTGTTAATGCCCCTACAGCAATGAGTAATAGCAAGATAGTTAATATTTTTTCTGTCAGTTTTACTTTCATTTCTGAGATTTTATTTATTTTTTTATCGTTGAGTAATTCAATCTTTTCTTTATTTCTTCTTTGAAAATATCCAATGTAGTTGCTTTGTAAACTGTTTTCTGTGTAAAATTATCTGCTTCTACATTCCTGACAATAAATGGTGGATGCTTTAAGGGAAATTCCATTGTCTGCATAGACATATTGATGAAGGAAAATCCTTGATTTGAAGTGAAATGAGTTGCGTCTGGACCAACACCAACATTGGAGATTAAATTGACATTGGGAATAATACTTAAGCTTCCCTGCATCCAACAAGCAAATGTCCATTGGTAATCCCAGGTTATACCTGTAGGATTGTCATAAACAGACTGAAATATTCGTTGCCAAGAATTTACCGCTTTTTGGTCTATAAGAATGTCATATAAAAGGTTTTCTGCTTGCACCTCTTTCCAGAGTTTGATAGTCAAATCATAATGTTGCCAAGCACGTCTCCAACTTGCCCAACCCCAGCAGTGATTGTAGCGAGAAAAATAGTAACTATAATTTGTACGTTTTTGTCCAAGTTGAAGATTTTGAGCAGAGATTGTGGCAATTCTGGTATCATTTCTATATTTTTCCAGCAGTTCTTGACTAAACCTGAAAAAAGTTGGGTGAGGAATACAATCATCTTCTAAAATAATTGTCTCTTCAACATTATGAAAGACCCAATCTAAACCACTTGATACACGTTTTGCACAACCTAAGTTGATATCAGAATAATTCTTAACTACTTCACAATCCCAATCAACTCTCTCAATAATTGCCCTAGTCGCTTCACATTTTTCTGCCTCACCTTCGCGGTCAGTGCGGGGCCCATCTGCAATTACAAAAAGTTTTGTTGGCTTGGCTTGGCGAATAACTTCAAAAACTTTTTCTGTTGTTTGGGGGCGTTTAAAAATAATAAAAGTTACTGGTGTTTGCATCATATAAAGTTTAAATAATAACGATCAGGATTTGTAAAAATGAATAAGCGATCGCACCTGAATTTTAAATAGCTTTTGTGTTCTTGAATCAAATGCGTTGCATATAAAAGCAGCAGCAGCTTGAGATATTATTGTTGCGATCGCAGCCCCAAGTCCTGCATATTTAGGAATTAGTAATAAATTGAGAATAATGTTTAGTATCGCCCCAAATAAAGTCTTACCTAAAGAAACGTGGTTCAAACCTTCAGCAATAAACCAAGGTGATGTTGCAAGACCCATAAATACAAACAAAGAAGTCCAAATATGAACTGCTAATATTGGTCCTGCCTCTGCATATCCACTTCCAAACATCACCATAATTATCTTGTCCGATAAAAAGGACATAGGAAGAGCAATTGCTAAAGATATACATGTCATAAGACTGAGTAATTGTCCTATTCGCTGATAGTAAAGACCTTCTGATTTTTCCTTAGCGGCATAAATTGCTGGAGCAACAGAGGAAACAATAGCCCCTGGAATAAAATACCAAATTTCAGAAACACGTACAGCCGCAGAATAAATACCAACCTCACTATCTCCGATCATTTGACCTAACATCACCTGATCTATTCTCATAAAAATCATGATGGCGAACCCCGAAAAAATTAGAGGTAAACTCTCTTTCAAAAGAGTTTTAGCAGTTGCAACACTCCAACGCCATAACCATAATGAAGACCCTTTGACTTGGTAAACAATCAGTAAGCCAATTGCACTCATTGCAAATTCTGCTAATGTTACCAAAGCAAAAGCTAGCAATGGTGCTTTTGTTAAAATCAGTGCGATTTTGATGAGAGTATTTAGCAGAAAGGCCGTGTTTTTAGCAATTACAGTATATTTTGACTGCACCTGTGATTGAAACCACAGTTCAATAGTATCAGATGCCCTAAAAACTCCTGCTATTCCTAAAATTGCAACTAGCCATATCTTTAGTGTTTGATGCTCACCTAAGAAAAACATCGTGCTAACTGCCAATAAAACAGAAGCAATTCCACCCAAAAATTTTAGCCAAAAAGTAGTTCCTAAAATTTCCTCTTTGTTTGATGATTGACGAACAAGATGGCGAACTACTACGTCGTCTAGTCCGAGAGTAAAAATTGGGCTAAATAAGGCAACAAAAGCTAAAGCATAGTTAAATAGACCATACTGTTTTACTCCTAAATAACGTGCTACCCATACTCCTACAATCAAGCTTGCACCCATACGTAGAATGCGATCGGCAAATAACCAACCTGTATTAGCAATAATTGCACGCAGCCCAGAACGAGATTTAAATTTCGATAAGTTTTTAATTTTTAATTTGCTTAACATTATTTTTATGAATTAATCACATGCAATTATTTATATTTATCAATCTCGCTCATGCAACTTTGTCATTTTATCAAATACAAAATAAAGTGTATTTATTTGGCAACTCACATTATGGAACGCTTAAAATGTTTTTAATTTACCACTAATCAAAATCCTCAATAAATAGCTAAGTAAGAAAAGAATACCCTTTATTTTCCAATATAAACTATGCTCAAATAAAAATATTATTTTCAAATAAGTAACAAAATCCTGATATTTTGGGGATGGTATTGTTTGTAACTCCTTGATAGATGTAAAAGCTAAGAATAATGGGTAGCTAAAATTGTTTTTTTGCAGAATGTAATTAAACAGGGAATTGCGTTTCCAGAATCTTTTGTATTCATAGTTTTTATCTACATCTAAAAAGTTCTTATTATGATACTGATTATTTTCATGTATTCTATACATCACTAAAGGTTTAGACATATAAAACTTTTTAGCCCCCACCAAAGAAGCTCCCCATACCAAACAGTCATCAGCCCTTACACGCCAATCTTCTAAATTTGGAATAGGTAAAAATTTTCTGACTATTTCTCTACGTATTGATAATGTTGAAGTTATGGAACCAATCCATTCACCATTATATAAAGTTCTAATTACTGAATAACCCAAATCTAAATCAACTGCATCGTCTTGAAATGTCTCTTCTACTGCTCCAAATTTTTTATACGCACAAAATACAAAATCACATTCACTACGTCTATTGTAAAAATTTAGGGCGTTTTCTAAATATTGAGGTTCATAAATATCATCGGCATCTAAAAAAAACAGAATGTCACCAGTAGCAGCTAAAAAACCTTCATTGAAAGATGATAATTGCCCTTGATTTTGTTCTTTAAAGATAGATTTAACATTAGCTAATTGAGTAAAATTATTGATGATTTCCGCCGAATTATCTGTAGATGCGTCATCAACAATGATAATCTCATCAAACTTAACTGTCTGATTTAAAGCGCTATCAATTGCGTCAGAGAGAAATGGAGCATAATTGTAATTATTAATTAAACAAGAAGTTCTGATTTTAGTTTTATCCATTATTCCTACAGTCACAAAATTGGGTTTAGATGGTTGTAGTGATGGTAGCTTTCACACTTTCTAAGAGAACTTAACGCTCTTTGTGAAATTTAGTTAAGCTGCTAGATACCAAATCTTGTTCTATTTGTCGTTTTTTAGTGTCATAAAAATAATTATTAGGTTCATTTTTAGTATTTACACCATTGATGACTATCCCTAATACCTTCTGACCTGACTGAGTTAAAAACTCTTTAGCTGCATTTGCACTGTTCAAGTCAACCACTCCAGGACGAACGACTAATAAGATACCGTCAGTCAAGGTGCTTAAAACAGCAGCATCTGCTATTCCTGAAAGTGGAGGAGTATCAAAGATTACAAGATCGTAATCTCTCCCAAAGCTACTAATTAATGTCGCCATACGTTGAGAATCTAGCATTGCCACTGGATTTGGAGGCAAAACTCCAGAAGTGAGAACTTCCAGATTAGGCATTACTTCTTGAACAACTGTATCTAAAGAAGCTTGGTTGATTATTATATTACTTAGTCCAATTGTATTTGTTAGCCCCCAGATATGATGCTGTATGGGATGACGCATATCTGCATCCACCAACAACACCCTACGCCCCGCCTGAGCCATAGTTACAGCTAAATTTGCAGATACGTCAGACTTTCCTTCTTTGGCAACCGAACTTGTAATTACAATGCTTTTGAGCGGTTTATCAGAACAGAGGAACTTCAAGTTCACTTGTAGTATTTGATATGCGTTACCAACAGGGAAGTAAGGAATATCTCTGCCAATAATTTTGGGAATAGGTCTATCAAGTCCTGGTATAGAAGAATGATCTTTACCATTTCTACCTTGTGTAGGAATCACTCCCAAAACACTGTATCTCAAGACTTCTTTCGCTTCTTTGACGGTCTTCACCGAGCGGTCTATCAAGTCTAAAGTAAAGGCGACAATGATACCTAAGAAAAAACCAACTCCCGCTCCACCAACAATAAACAGCATTTTTCGAGGCCCTTCTGCTTTATCAGGGATTAAAGCATAGGAAATGACACGAGCATTTGGAATTTTTTGGTTCTGTGCAATATCAATCTCTTGGCGTTTCTTTAAGAGTGTTTCGTAAGTCGTTTGAGCTGCTTGCAGTTTTCGTTCTAGCTCTCGTTGACTTTGTTCTAGCCTTGGCAAATTATTTGCTCGTTTTATATAGGCATTTTGCTGTTGTTTGAGTGTGGCAATTTGTCTCTCTAGACCAACGCGTTCTGCCTGGGCACGAGTAATATCTGCAATTAGGCTTTGCCGCAGTTGTCCAACCTGTAAACTTCCCTGTGTTATCTGCGCTCCACCAGCTACTTGTCCTGTCCGCTCTTTTAGCAAGTTCTTAAGAGCTACGACTTTTTCTTCTAAGTTAGTAATTGTAGGATGTTCAGGTGAAAAACGGGTACGCTCTATTGCTAGTTTGCTTTCTGTGTCTTGGAGTTCAGCAAGCACTTTCTGAACTCCAGGTGCTTGACTCAATTCAGAGTCGATTACACCTTGCCGTGAATCTACCTGAGCTTCACTACTTAACTGTTCTAGACGACCCTTCACATCATCTAGTTGAGCTAAAGCTTGAGAAATTTGATTTCCTAACTTAGAAATTGTATCGACTGCTGCGGCTGCTTCTTGTTCTAGGACAACAACTTTATTCGTTTCTTTAAATACCCGCAGTTTTGATTCGGCTCTTCTGACAACTTCCTCAGCTTTAGGTACTTCCGTTACAAGAACCTGTTTGGCTGTCCGCGCTTCATTCTGATTAGCCTTGATATTTAGATCGATATAACTGTCAATAACTTCATTAACGATTTTAGCAGCTAGCTTCGGGTCGCCGCCTTTATAAGAAAGTTGTACAACATCAGTGCCTTTAATCCCTTCTATTTTTAGTTGTTTTGCCAAGTCGGGAATCGAGAGCAGTTTGCCTTGGCTATCTTTAAGGTTGAGGGAATTAATCGTTTTCTCAATTACTGGATTTGATCCAATAACTCTCACTTGAGTTTCCAGGGGATTGTCGTTCACATTCAAAGCTTCTAGGCGTCCTATGTCATCCGATAAGCCCGTGAGTGAGGAAGAGCGATTTGTTTTAATCATCAAACTTCCTTCTGCTTTGTATGAAGGTTTTAGCGAAAATGCATACAAGCATCCAAGGCTAACAGATATGGCGAAAATTCCAACTAGAGGTAGCCAACGCCGTTGAAAAACTTCTAAGTATTTCTGAATATTTACTTCTTCAAAGTTTGGTAAAGATTCCATTGTCATAATATATGTAAACTTTTATAAAAAAAGACTATTTACTTACAGCAGATTGTTCTCACAATTTTGAATACAGTAACACTGTAGTCTAACTTGTGATATTAATATTTGGGGTGATTGTTAGCTAATACCTTATTACCGAGGTTCTTCAATATCTGAAGTTAACTAATAATTTGGCAAGTCACAATTTTAACTTAGATTTATATTTTACTGACAGCAAAGCCAGGATAACTCATAATTTTATCCCTTATCTAGTTGCTTTCCATTTTTGGGGCTTAATTTTTGTTAACTTAGTTTTGTGTTACTACTAATGCAAGTATTGATTGCCAACCTAACAATCACTATCATATTATGTAAGAACACTGAATTTAATAACTTTACAAAAAATTTATACAAAATGCTAATATATTTACCCTCGGTTTGCTGATTTTGAAAAGACAATAGGAGTCAATTACTTCAGGTAAGGAATAGTTAAATTGTGCCAGTCTATAAGCAATGTAAGCACTTCAGAGATAGACTTTGGAGAGTGAGAAGAGATACCTAGAAAGACTAGATGGATATTTAGGTAAGCTACTTCAAAACTTTAACTAACAATGAATCATTGCTCTAAATAATAGTCAATGGGAATAATACGGGACTGGCAATCATAAAATTGCATGATTTGAGTATTGAATCTATAAGGACTCACAATCAGTTTAATCTTTACTGCTCCCTCCTGTCTGATCGCTTGCTACCTACGACAAATTTTTGCGCTGACCGACTTAGTACAGGTAATTCAGTCGGTACAAATGATTAGAAGACAAGTTGTAAGACAAAATTAATTTACACAAAATTTAATCTTCAACCCTATCCAGCTTGAATTTAACGTAGCATAACAAAGGAGTATCAAATGACAGCGTGGTTAGAGCAATAAATTAGTTTACATCAGACTAGTACAAGATAGCGGAAATCCAGGTACTATCTCAATTAACCAGACAAATAGCTCAAGCAAATTGTTCAAGGTAGGCAAACTTCAGTCATATTTTACTAGATTTCACTATATTTTTCGTGAAGTTTTGCTGTATTTATTATTACCTGTGTTAATCTGAAGTATTCAAGCTAGGCTCCTATTTCTTTGTTTTTGGATATAGGCAATTGTAATTATTAAACTGACATTAAATGTTGAGAGATTGAATTATGAAATCCTCTTCTATTATCTTAGCCGTTGTGATTAGCGCACTCACTCTCAGTCAGAGAGCCTATGCTAACCAAGAGAATGTTCCTATAACAATAGGCGATCGCGTTCGAGTTTTATTGACAGAACCAGCTACGATTAACGCTACATGGAGCAATTTTATCGGACAGACTAATAATCCAAAACAAACTGCTGAATCAATTTCGCTAGTGCAAGAGCAAGAATGCCAAAAAATTAACCCGCTTGAGTACATTAATAACCCAAGTGCTTTTTTTAAGCAATGTCAAGAGCCAACCAAGACTCAAAGTAGTGAGCCAATTGAGTATCTCAAGGTTCCTAAACTGGATTCTGGTATTCGTGTGACAGTTACTAAATTTTAATATAGGAACTTTTTTAATAATACATAGCTAATTCTTGGTAGTGTGATTTATCTAGATAATTTACGCTCAAACATGGATGAAATATTTATGCTGGCTGCTTTAGCGATCGCGGGTGTTGGTGTCTTGCCAAGTGTCATCCTTGATGTTAGTCTTACCACTGTTAGTACTTTTAGTCCATTAAATTTCTCGTAGGAGTAATCAAGTTGACAACACCGCATCCAGTGCAGATGTCTGCGTGCCATTATGACACAAGTGCAATTGTCACAGATGTCTGCGTCTTTTCGATCGTCCTAAATCCCAGGAAAGAGATATGAGTAAAAATGAATATACAGATGTAGCAGTAGTACGTCTGTACAAGTGTTCTGGATACCGCATAATTAATTTCACCAGATGCCTAATTACTAAGTATTTGACCAGATTATTCAATAAAGCTGTTATTTAATAAAGAAGGGGAGCAGGAGAAGTTCTTTCTTTCATGTTTAACGATCGCTCACTATGTAACTGGCTCGATATGCTTAGATTGTATTACAAAAAAATGAGGTTAAAAATGGATGTTTTCTATTTAATAAGTTTTTATTTAATAAGATTACATCTATTGATAAGCGGATCGTGAACACTTCAATAAATGAACTTGTTGTGATATTTTAAGAGTTGCTATTAATAATTTATCTGTTAGATAAGGGAATGGTTACTCGATATTTTTTACTTTTTCCAGAAACCGCATTGGATAAATACACTAAATTTAATTGTTAATCGTATTTTAGAATATGCAAAAATCAATGATAAAAGAATATAATTATTTCAAAGGATATCCTAATGATACTTTAGATAATTGATTTGTGACTGGTGATGATGTTATTATTAAGGGGTGGGTTGATTTTGGGTTTATTATCTCCAACAATTAACTTGTAATGTATCATAGACCAGAATTCATCAGTGTTGCAAATTGATTAGACCTCTTGCATAAATTACAAATTAAGAACCCCACCCCGCCAAAGCTACGCTTTGTCTCCCCTCCCCGAAAGCGGGAAGGAAATTAAGGGATGGGGTGTTAAGTACTTTTGCAAGATATCTATTGATTAGCAGTGTGAAATGGCTGTGGGTCTGAATATCTAGACTTGATACCAATAAATTGATGAGGTTACAGAGGAGCAAATAACCATGAGCAACTTAACATCTTTACATACCGAAGTTCAAAAAACGAAGAAAAAAAGTTTAGCCGCAGATAAAAAGCCTCGAGCTACAGATGATATTGTGCGTAGTTATCTGCAAGAGATCGGGCGTGTAGATTTGTTGACTCGCGAACAAGAGGTTATTTTTGCCCAACAAGTGCAGCAGATGATGAATTTATTAGCTGCTAAGGAAGAATTGGCTGTGAAATTAAACCATGAACCCACACTGCAAGAATGGGCAGATCGGGTGGAGTTAAGTGTGGAGGTGCTAGAGCAACAGCTAAATTTAGGACACCAGTCCAAGCAGAAAATGATTCAGGCTAATCTCCGGTTAGTGGTAGCTGTGGCAAAGAAATACCAGCACCGGAACCTAGAATTTATGGATTTAATTCAAGAAGGTACTTTAGGCTTAGAACGGGGGGTGGATAAATTTGACCCCGCTCTTGGTTACAAGTTTTCTACTTATGCTTACTGGTGGATTCGTCAAGGAATCACACGAGCGATCGCTCAACAAGGACGTACAATTCGTTTACCTATCCACGTCTTTGAGAAACTGAACAAAATTAAACGGGTGCAGCGAGAATTATCTCAACAGTTGGGTCGCGTTCCCACTACTGCTGAAATTGCCACTGCCTTATCTTTGACAGCTAGTCAAGTTCGAGAGTGTTTGTACTTAGCCCGTCAACCCTTCTCTCTAGAGGCGAGAGTTGGCGAACAACAAGATACAGAATTGCAAGACATATTGGAGGATGATGGCCCTTCTCCTGAAGATTATGCCGTTGAAGAATCTCTCCATCAAGACTTACAAGACTTATTGGCAAAACTGTCGCCCCAGCAGCGAGAAATATTAACCCTGCGCTTTGGTCTAACGGATGGGTATGAACTTTCTTTAGCACAAATTGGCGATCGCATGGGTATTAGTCGAGAACGGGTGCGTCAAATAGAACAAAAAGCTCTCAGTCTCCTCCGACGCCAAAAGGAACAAGTACGTAGTTATCTAGCTAGCTAAAGTTATTTTTTCATAATTGAAGGCATTGAAACTCAGGAAGTCACCATAATGGTTGTATAAAATTCAGTCATTCTGGGGGAAAATAAACCTAAATAATCTCTCTTAAAGATTTGATATGAGTACACCAAAGACAGTGCAACAATTGCAGGTAGAATGGGTGACTTCTGAAAACTTTCGGCGTTATGGACAGGTGATCTTTGCAAGTCTTGATGGCAAAACTTACGATGGGGAAGATGCCCAGTTAAACCTGCAAAATGGGATTCCACGATTTTATATTATGCGGTTGGAGAATATAGGGCGAAATTTCCACAAAATTACTCGTCATGTGCAATGCACTCAATGTCTGGGTTCTTTGGAAGGGAAGGATTGGTTGATTGCAGTTTGTCCTCCTCATAATGATGTGAATGAACCAGCATTAGAACAGATTGCTGCTTTCCGCATTCCGGGGAATTGTTTTATCAAGCTACATGAGGGTACTTGGCACGCTGGTCCCCATTTTGACCATGAAGCTGTGGATTTTTATAACTTGGAACTAGCTGATACAAATATGGTGGATCATTTCACCCATGATTTTCTCAATAGTCATCAATTAGAGTTTGAGATGGTTTAGGTGAGATTAGGTTTAATTATAGATATAGACAAGCCATTTTCCTGAATCAGTTCAACCATTTGAATCTACTTTCCACAGAAGGAAAAATTAGTTCAAGTATTACGTCAGTTTGGTTCTGATGTATGAATGTGTAATGTTAGCCTAGAAATTGTATCCCAGCACAATGGGTGCGTAGAAGCTTCCACTGCCTTTGAAATTTTTCTTAAACATTCATTTTATGTCTTCTTCTAAGTCTCAATCTTCTGACAAAAGCTTTGTCTACCGCGAATTTGGCAATGACAACTCCGCCGCCACAGAAAGACCAATTCCAGAACTACCCCCACAACAACAAAATCTGAAAGTACAAGCTTCCCGCAAAGGACGCAAAGGCAAAACCGTCACAGTCGTTAGCGGTTTTCAAGCCAAACCCGAAACCTTAGCAGATTTGGTCAAGCAGTTGAAAACCCAGTGTGGCACAGGTGGCACACTTAAAGACAACGAAATTGAAATTCAGGGCGAACACAAACAAAAAATTGTCGAGATTTTGACCAAGCTAGGTTACAAAGCCAAAATTAGCGGTGGCTAATCTTGAGTGCGGTTTACCGTATCTTAACCGCGATCTAGATTAAGAGAGGAAATGTTATCTTTGAGAGGTACAAACATGCTTGAACAGTGGTAAATTAGTTTACCAACAAGCTGTCTTTTCTGAGATTAATAGGAGGTTTAAATGGATTTAGTTCGGATTCTGTGTGCCATTTTTGTACCGCCTTTGGGAGTTTTTTTACAAGTAGGTTTTGGTGTAGACTTTTGGATTAATATACTTTTGACGCTGTTTGGTTACATTCCTGGAATTATTCATGCAGTGTGGATAATTGCTAAGAAATAATTTTTTGTAGAAGTAGGTTAAGTGTACCAATATCTGTGTTAATGATTCTTGTAGAGGCAATTTATGAATTGCCTCTATAATAAAATGTTTCATGAAATTAACTACTTTGTATTCGTAACTTTAATTAAACAAAAATCTCTAATAATACTACTTTATTTTTTTTAAAATACTTTAAATATACATAGACACTGCACAATAAAATCCGATATCTATCTAAATAAAAGTTGTAAAAACAATATTTATCAAGTCTTAAATGTCAGCTTTTGTGTGGCGGGAAATACCGAATCAACTCTAATTTTTTAACATAGCATAGAGTCTAAATTCTAGAAGCAAGGGGCAGATGTGCAATTGCCATTGTACAGTTGAGACGTTCAAATCTTTGATTAGGCCAGTGCGTATATCTAGTACCCAGCCATGAACCATAGGCGCTTTTCGCTCATGGAGTACCTGACGCATGATGGAAGTTTGGTAAAGATTTTTCACTTGCGCCACAACATTGATTTCTGCCAAGCGATTCAGACGTTCTTCTCTTGTTGGCAAGGTATCAATTTCTTCTTGTTTCTCTAAATACAGTTCCCGAATCGGATTGACCCAGTTATCAAGAATTCCGATAGTTCTGCCTTCTAAAGCTGCCTTAATTCCTCCGCAATCGTAGTGACCACAAACGATAATGTGTTCCACTTTCAGGTGTAAAATTGCGTATTCTAAAACGGCTAAAAAGTTTATATCCGTTAGAGAAACTTGATTGGCAATATTACGATGTACAAATAACTCTCCTGGTTCAGTACGGGTAAACCTTGTTAATGCCAGACGACTATCAGAACACCCAATGTATAGAAAGGGTGGTGTTTGTCCACTAGATAATTCTTGAAAGTAAGTTGGATCTAGGGCTAGCTTTTCGGCAACCCAAGCCTGATTATTTCTGAGGAGTTCATCAATACTGTTATATTTCATCTTTCGTCAAATTCGAGAGAGAATCTCATCAATATTTTATTTTAACCGATCTACAGTTTTGTCTAAATCAAGATGAACTTTCTCAAAACTAAAATCTTATAAAGATGACAATTTTTTTCAATCGGGGGCAACAACTTTGTTATCGTTATGATGGTTGATTGACCAACGGTGATCGATAGTTACAGAGGAAAACTCGCAAATTTCTTCTAGTCGCTTTTGCTGTACAGCAGCTTTACGGAGAGTAATAATTAACTGATTCACCTGATACCGTAAATCTGGGTTATCATTTACTGCTAACATAGTTTGTCTTTCTAAGAGTTGAAGTATAAGTTCGTAGTGAATAGGCGAAGGTAGAGGAATTTGCTCCATGAAGTTAAATTTTGATTTCATATTTGGGATTTTGTATTAGTCAGAGTTTGTTTCTTATTAATAAATTGTTACATAATGAATAACTAGTTGCTTATGGCTTTGATTGGATTAGCAATGAAGATTTGGCAAAGATATTAATGATATTTGATAGCAAATTGCTGCGTGTATACGCATAGTATGCCCAATTGCTCAACTATTATGTGCAGTTGCCCAGCGCCTTTTAGAGCATCTGGGGTGTTTCTTTCAAAAATTCCTCGGTAATATATGAGCGATCGCAGCGCCGGGATCTGGTTGTTTTACCAAAGACTCTCCAATGAGTACAGCAGATGCACCTGCTGTCAGCACTAAACTCAAATCTTCTGGGTTGTGTAGTCCTGACTCGCTGACCACAAGGATATTTTTCTCTTGCAATTGGCTATTCCTTGCAGCCAAAAGTTGGCAAGTAGTTTGCAGATCAACAGAGAAATCTTCCAAATTGCGATTATTGATTCCTACCAAGGAGACCCCATCTAAAGCTAACACACGGTCAAGTTCTGCCAAACTATGGACTTCAACCAAGGTTGCCATTTTCAGGTTGTTAGCAATTTTAAGGAAGTATTTCAAATCTTGATCGCTCAGGATAGCGGCAATCAACAAAATAGCATCTGCACCCTGAACCCGTGCCCAGTATATCTGGTAAGCATAAACCACAAACTCTTTGCACAGTAGGGGCAAATCTACGGCAGCCCGAACCTTGGCTAAGTTTTCAAAACTACCTTGAAAAAATTTGACATCGGTTAGCACTGAGAGACAACTAGCACCACCTTGCTGATAAGATTGGGCGATCGCTACTGGGTCAAAATCTTCTCGTAAAACACCTTTACTAGGTGAAGCTTTTTTAACTTCGGCAATCAATGCTGGCTTAGTCTTACCTTGGCGCAAAGCGGCGACAAAATCACGGGTTGGCGGCGCAGTCAGTACCCGCTTCCGTAATTCTTGCAAAGGAACTTTCTCCCGCATTTGGTCATATTCTACTTCTTTCTGCCAGACAATTTCCTCTAAGATGTTGTTTGGCGCGGCATCAGGCACGACAGCCTGATAACGCAATATCGATACATCAATAGCTGGGTTAGGTGAACGGCGACGGATTTGCATAATTTGTTATTAGTCATTAGTCATTGGTAAGTGGTCATTAGTCAATGGTCATTTGTCCTTAGTTTATTAGCAAAGGACAAATGACAGAGGACAAATGACTAAATGGCTCGTTTATAAGCTTCGTCCAGGACTTCCGAAAGTGTCGGGTGGGCGTGAACTAGATGTGCAAGATTGTGGACAGATTGACGGTTGGCGATCGCAGCTGACGCTTCATGAATCAAATCTGAGGCGTGTAGTCCGAAAATGTGGACGCCCAAGACTTCTCCGGTGTCTTTGCGATATATCACCTTGGCAATACCGTCGGCTTCATTTTCTGCCAACGCTTTGGAATTTCCTTTGAAGTAACTCCTACTTGTGGCGATTTCAAATCCTTCGGTTTGTCCCAACTCTTTAGCTGCTGTTTCAGTTAAGCCTACATAGCTGACCTCTGGGTGGGTAAATGCCGCTGCGGGGATGCTGCGATAGTCTACTATTCTTTCCCTCCCAACTATATTTTCTACCGCGATGATGCCTTGAGCAGAAGCCGCATGGGCTAACATCATCTTCCCATTAGCGTCGCCAATTGCCCACAAATGCGGCACGACTTCACCTGCTGAGAGTACTGCCATGCGATCGTCTACTGGAATAAAATTCCGCCGATCGAGTTCCACACCCACAGACTCTAAACCAAGATTTTTGGTCGCCGGGATGCGTCCCGTAGCCACTAAACAAGCATCTACCTCGATGACATCTACATCTTCCTTGGTTTTGAAATCTGCTAACTCAATCACCACAGGTGAACCTGGGATAACTTTTTTGGCGTATATCCCCACTTTCGTTTCAATATCGCGGGGAGTAATTAGCACCCGTTCGGCAAGTTTGGCAATATCGCGGTCAAATCCTGGCATTAACTGATCTAGGGCTTCAATCAAGGTGATTTCACAACCCAAAGCTGAGTAAATATCAGAAAATTCTAAACCGATGTAACCACTACCAATAATTGCCACCCAGTCTGGTAATGATTCCAACTTCACACCTTGATCGCTGGTAAAGACAGTTTTGCCATCTACTTCAATCCCTGGAGGTACAAAAGGAATTGAACCGGGCGAAAGGATAATGTCTTTAGCTGTGATGGTTTTTTCACCACCGTCTCCGATGATAGAGACTTTTTGCGCCCCAGCGATTTTTCCCCAACCCCTGATGATATCAACTTTTAGACGTTTGAGGCTGTTGGTTAAGTCGCCTTGAATTTTCGAGACGAGATCGTTAGCATGATTAGCGATCGCTTGGCGATCGAATTCTACGCTACCAATTTGAATTCCCAGTGACTTGAGGTGGTGGGCATTGCGTAACTCCCGCACACGTCCAGATGCTGCCAGCAGCGCTTTAGAAGGAATACAGCCCCGATTAACACAGGTTCCTCCCATATCAGCAGCTTCAATAATTGCTGTTTTCAAACCACAACTTACGGCGTGTAAGGCTGCGCCATGTCCGCCTACACCAGCGCCGATAATTACTAAATCGTAATCATATCCTTGACTCACGTTAGTTTCCCCGTGTGCTTCGCCTATTTATTCTCAACTTGACCGACAATCAGCGCAACCCTTTTAACAGTTATCAGTTATCAGTTTTATCGCTGAACTCTAAATCCCTTTCCTTACATTACCCTGACTGTTTACTGTTGACTGTTCACTGATTTCAGGTTCGGGTATTGCTAACTCAAATTATGATTCACTCACTTCTGGCGAAAATATGGATATTTTCATTATATGGGTTGGTTTTCCCAGAAAAGCGACAAGAAATTAAGTGAGTATTTGCAGGGTAATAAAGCTGATTACCAGTTCTGAGCTAGTTAATGAGTAGAAATTGCAGTCTCATTCAGAATCATCCACACCTTTTTCTTTACAGGGCGTTAGCGTAACACTAAGCTGGACTTAGGATTGATCCAGAAGATTTACGCAGGCGATCGCTCGATGTCTATTCCCCAAATTAGTGAATTTACTATCCGCCGTCATGCCAACGCCAAATCTTTCCAGCGGGGCGAGGCATATTATAACGCTGGTGCTGTTAATGCCGTTATCCAACGTGGTCATCTGCTTCAGGCGGATGTTGTAGGCACCGAAGCTAGACCTTATCATGTCAGCCTGAATTTCGATAGCAGTGGGTTAACCTCAGTAAAATGCACCTGTGCCTACGACTATGAAGGGTGGTGCAAACACATTGTGGCGACGATGCTCGTTTGTGTGCGTAACTCAGAAAATATTGAACAGCGCCCCACCCTGGAAGAACTACTAAATCGTCTGAATCGGATCGAAACTCAAAGGCTGCTGCAAGAGTTGGTAGCAGAATACCCCCCCCTAATTGAGGCAATTGACCGTCATGTAAGTTGGATGACGAATCCTGCTGACAACCAAACAGCCATAAAATCCGGGCGCCGCAATACTCTTGATCCCGCTCCGTTTCGGCGGCAAGTACGGCAGATTCTCAAGGATACTGTGCGCTACTTTGAGGAGGGATACGAAGAAGACCCGATTGGCGAAGATTTGCTGAGTGTAGTGCAAACTGCGGTTGATTTTAGCGAACGGGGAGAAGGTGAAAATGCGATCGCTATTTTGTCAGCGATTACCTCTACTTGTGCGGAAAATTGGGATGATGTTGCCGAATACGGCGCTGAAAATGATGAAGTTGTCGCGGAATTAAATAATGCTTGGTGTGAAGCAATTCTGATTGCCGAACTTACTCCAGAAGAAAAAGTTGATATTCAAATAAATTTGGAAGCTTGGCAGGATGAGTGGAATGCTGATTTTGGTCTAGTCATGGAGGCTTTACGCCAAGGTTGGGATTATCCGCCGCTGGTACAAGTTCTCCAAGGTAACATTACTGAAAGGGGAGCATGGGAAGAAGACGTGCCAGATTATGCTGATGATTTGGCATTAATTCGCCTGAAAATTCTCGAACGTCAAGAACGTTATCAAGAATACCTGTATTTAGCAGAAGCAGAAGGGCAAACCCAGCAATATCTGACAATGTTGGGGCGTTTAGGCAGGGTGGAAGAAGCAATTGATGCTGCTCAAACCCAGATGAACTCAATGGAAGAAGCCTTTGCCCTAGCGAAAACACTCAGCGTTCAGGGAGCATTACAGCAAGCACTAGATATAGCGCAGAGTGGATTAAATTTACCGGGTAATTGTCAGTATGAATTGGGAATTTGGACAAGTGATTTAGCTAGTGAGTTGGGTAATAGTGAAGCAGCTTTATTAGCAATCAAGGCAGCTTTTCAAATGAAGCCCTCCTTTGTGGATTACCAAAGGATGGCAGAATTAGCTGGGGAAAACTGGGAAAGTGTCAAAACAGACCTGCTGAGAATTGTCCGTACTTCTAGTGGTTGGGGAACAGAATCAGCCAAGGTAGATATATTTTTGCATGAGGGGCTAATTGATGATGCAATTGCGATCGCTAGTGAACTAAGTTCCGAGCGTTCAGAGTTAATTCACCGAGTTATGAATGCTGCTATCTCTCACAATCCTAGTTGGGTGATTGCTAATGCTCGTCGTCGTGCCGAAAAGATTATGGATGCAGGTAAAGCCGAATACTATTATTACGCGGTTGAATGGTTGAAAAAGGCGCGTAATGCCTACCTGAAATCTGGGAAGAAAGCTGACTGGTTAAGCTATCGGGAAAACTTGATGCAAACCCACGCTCGTAAACGTAAATTGATGGGAATGTTTCAGCAAAGTGGTATGGAGTGAAGAAGGCAGTAGCTAGAAGGTTGCAATGAACGGTGTAGGCTTATCTTTCAGAGACGCACAAGGGAAAGACCTACACTGATTGCAGCAGACTAAATCAGAAATTTGGTATCAGATTTAAACTGCAAAAAAAGCACGGAGATGCTACGCATAGCTTGCTTCCACGTAGTGGTATGGGAAGCCTTTGACTACATAAATTTTGCCTACCAAGGATTTTGGGCAACGCATAATTAATTTCATCAGATATCTCATTGATACTTTTAAGTCTGCAATCACCAGATGATTTAGCTTTTAAATTGAGATTTGCTCAAGATATCAGTTTTAGCGACAAAAGATGAAGTAAGATTCACATCTGAAGCAGTCCTCATATAATCCCATAGTTACTGACAAAAAATAGTCCAGTGCGATGATTGATAAATACCCTCAGAATCTTATAGTGTCCTGCTTACCGCTGAGTATGCTTTTATTACTTAGCAGTACATCTTTAAGTCCACTGAAAGCTCAGGCTGTTGATACTACACAATTACCAACTAGTGATTTCACCCTATCACAACAAATTCCACCACCACAGGATATCCAACCACCCACACCTTCACCACTTCCCTCACCTGAAGTGCCACAGCCACTCCCCCCACCAGCAGAACTATTGCCACCCTCTGCCCCAACTCCCACACCTGATACACCACTCCCTGGTAACTTTCCTCAAACTATTGTTGTTGAACGCTTTGAAGTTGTTGGTAGCACAGTTTTCAGTGCCCAAGAATTAGCTGAAGCCACTGCTGAATTTACCAAACGACCGATTTCACTAACTGAAGTTTATCAAGCACGTTCTAAAATCACCGATCTATATGTCAAAAAGGGTTACATTACTTCTGGTGCCTATATTCCACCTCAAACAATCCAATCTGGTGTTGTCAAAATTCAGGTGGTTGAAGGTAAATTAGAAGATATTCAGGTAACTGGAACTCGGCGGTTGAATCCGAATTATGTCCGTAGCCGATTAGCAATTGCGACATCACCGCCTCTGAATCGCCAGCGTCTATTACAAGCCCTGCAACTGCTGCAACTTAATCCTTTGATTCAAAACGTGACTGCTGAACTCTCAGCAGGATCGCGGACGGGTACGAGTCTTTTAGAAGTTAAAATCAGTGAGGCAAAAACCTTTAGTGGCCAAATAGTTCTTGATAATGGGCGATCGCCTAGCGTTGGCAGTTTTCGACGCGGGTTAAGATTGAATGAAGCCAACTTACTTGGATTGGGGGATGGTCTGAGTGTAGGCTACACCAATACTGATGGTAGCAACTCCTTTGACGCTAGTTACACATTGCCTCTTAATCCCCGCAACGGAACGCTTACCTTTAACTATGGCACTACGTCGAGCAATGTCATTGAGCCTCCTTTCGACTTCCTAGATATCGCATCGGCTTCTCGCTACTATGAACTGACATTTAGGCAGCCCATAGTCCAAACTCCTACGCAAGAATTGGCTCTGGGGTTAACAGCTTCCCGACGCGAAAGTGATATCTCGTCCTTTTTACAGAGAGAAGGGGTTCCCGCCTCTGAACTTTCGCCTGGTGCTGATGATGAGGGACGCACTAGGGTATCGGCGTTGCGATTTTTTCAAGAATGGACGAGTCGTAACAGTCGTGAAGTCATCGCCCTACGCTCTCAATTCAGTTTGGGCATAGATGTGTTGAATGCCACAGTTAATCAAGATGCTCCCGATAGCCGTTTTTTTGCTTGGCAAGGGCAAGCGCAGTGGGCGCGCCTTTTAGCTCCTGAAACTTTATTGTTATTACGTTTAAATACGCAACTAGCATCTACAAAACTTCTGCCGATAGAGCAATTTGGCATCGGTGGACAGGATAGCATTCGCGGCTACCGTCAAGATTACCTGCTGACAGATAATGGCACTTTTGTTTCTGCGGAAGTTCAAGTACCGATTCTGCGCTTACCACAGATAAATAGCATCTTACAGGTTATCCCCTTTGTGGATTTTGGTGTTGGCTGGAATACTTCTGGTAAAGATAATCCCGAGCATAATACTTTAGCTGCTGTTGGTCTGGGGTTGCGTTGGGCACAGGGCGATCGCTTCACCGTTCGTCTTGACTGGGGTATTCCTTTGATATCTGTTAATAACTCAAATGAGAGAACATTACAAGAAAACGGTCTGTATTTTAGTTTACTCTATAATCCTTTTTAACCGCTGTTCACGTCCACCCTCAGTTCTGAATAGGGTGGATATAGACAGTAGGCAATGACGAAAATATAAACATTATCTAAGCTTTCATAAAAAAGACCCTGGGTTATGATTCCAGGGTGCATACACGTTTTTCAGGCATTAATAGGTTGAATAATAACTTTGTAAAATAGTTATTTCTACTATCTATAGAATGATACAAAAGTAGATTTAGTTATTTTAGTCAATCGAGACATCTGCCATTGGGAGTATACAAATATTGCAAGAGGCAAGTTATATAGCAGTATTCTAGATTGGATTAACCTTCAAATGCTGCTGTAATTAATCTATATAATTTAAGTTTTGTTAGGGGCATAAAAACACATCCAAAATTAAATGTAATTTCTTGGGAGATATCCACAAAATAATCTGTGCTAAAGGAAAATAACTTAAATGTTTTTAGGTAGTCGCACGGTAAATAAACTACCTTTACCTAGTTCAGAAGCGACCTTGATAGTTCCTGCGTGCCCTTCTATAATGCGATGGGATAGATGTAGTCCTAAGCCGCTACCTGAGCGTTTATTTCTGCCTTGGCGAAATCGCTCGAAAATTGTTGCCCGATCTTCTGGCGCAATCCCATATCCTGTATCTTGTACCTCAATTATTACCGAATCTGGATCTCCTGGATGAGATGATGTTTCATAAATGCGGATTGTTATGCCTCCTGTATCTGTAAATTTGATGGCATTTGCAATCAGGTTGTTTAACACTCGCCGTAATTCTAAACGATCGCCCATGATAATAGCAGCGTTTTGACTCAGTGGATCTAATTCACGGGTATCTATTTCCAGAGTCAAGCCTTTTTCATTAGTTAGAGGACTTAGTTCGCTGACTACTTCTTGAGATATCTCAGATAAATCGCATTCCTCCCAATTCAACGTTTTTTTACCTGCCTCGAAGCGATAGACTTCTAAGAGCGTGTTCACCATTTCCATCAAATTTTGGTTACTGCGAATCATTACTGCGATCGCCTGTTTCATTTCCGGCGAAATTTTACAGAATGTTTCCATTTCAAACAAATTCAACATCCGATCGGCGGCTACTAGGGGAGTGCGCAAGTCATGAGTCAGACGGGAAACAAAATCTTCCCGTTGGCGGGCCATTTTTTGTTGTTCGTCCAAACTATGCTTGAGACGTAATAGCGATCGCACCCTTGCCAGTAGTTCATCAGTATCAAATGGTTTACGAATAAAATCATCAGCACCAGCATCCAAACCTTCGACAACGCTGGATTGATGAAAGGCAGTAATTAATAGGATTGGAATATAAGAGATTGCAGGATTATTCCGAATCCGACGTGTGACTTCATAGCCATCTATCCCCGGCATCATTACATCTAACAGAATCAGATCGGGTGGAGATTGCTCAACTTTCCGTAAAGCCTTTATTCCATCTGAAGCCAAATCAATTTCATACCCCTCACTTTCTAAAATTGCTTGAACCAAAATGAGATTATCTTGAGTGTCATCAACTGCTAAAATACGATAAATTTTATTATTTTCAACTACAGACATGATTTATAAATTTTTATCAGTTTTTTGGAAGTAATTTTTAAATTTAGGATATTCTATTGGCTTTCCTGGATTGAGAAGATGACTGATGAGGATTTTTAGCAGGACAAAAAAAATCGTCGTTATCGTTATCTAACTGTGAAGCTGGAGCATGGCCTGCTCCACTCGGTAATGTAATTTGACGTGGCAATTCAATTTTAAACATTGAACCCACCCCCAATTTACTCTCCAGAAATATTTTACCGCCCATCATTCGCACTAGCGAATCTATAATTGCCAAACCCAGACCTGTACCTGGATATTTGCGAGTGATAGTTTGATCGACTTGCCGAAATGCTTCAAAAATATGCTTAAAATCTCTGGGGTCAATACCTATACCTGTATCTTGAACGATAATTACCACTCGATTTTCCGGTAGTTCCTTAACCTCAACCCAAATTTCACCCGATTCTGTGAATTTAATGGCGTTGGAAAGCAGGTTAATCAAAATCTGTTTGACACGAACCGGATCGTTAAATACCAAAGGATTTTGCAAATCGGTTTGTACTAACAATGAAAGATTTTTAGCATCAGCTAGGGAACGCATTTCACTGACAACAAGATTGATTATCTTTGATATATCAAATCTTTCTGCCTTTAAATCTAATCCTCCTCCCTCCAGCTTGGAAAAGTCGAGAACTTCATTGAGTAACATTAGTAAATGCTTACCATTATTCAAAATGCGCTCAACCATATCTGCTTGCTGGCGCGTTAGCTGACCGAATTTAGGACGCAGCAGTATTTGCGAAAAACCAATAATCGCATTCATCGGAGTTCTAAGTTCGTGAGATATAGTTGCCAAAAAAAGTGATTTTAGACGTGATGCCTCCAATAGCTTGAAGTTTTGCATTTGAATCTGTTGTTGTTGTCTCTCCAATTGTTGGTTCTGACAAATGAGTTGTTCATGAGTTTCTCTGAGTTGCTGATTTGCCAAATCCACCTGTATTTCCGCCCGATAAATCCGAATCACATTCCGCAAAACCTGCGACAAAGTTTCTGGAGATATTCTAGACTTAGAGAGATAATCTGTAGCACCAGCTTTCAATAATTGGAGAGTAATTTGTTCATCTCCTTGACCAGTTAGGACTACTAAAGGAACTTTAATTTCTGAAGAACCTAGCTGTTGAATCAAAGTTAGTGCATCCCGATCTGGTAAGGAATTGTCGAGGAAAACACAATCGTAAGCAGTAACGCTTAAGACAGAGAAAGCATCATTACCATTCCCTACTTCAGACAGTTGCATCTGAATACCTGCTGTAGTCAGGGCAGAACGGATTGCTATCCGGTTTACTTTGTCATCGTCTACAACCAAAATTTTCAGCGTCTCTTCCATCGGTTTTTATTTTCGCCGCCAAACATAGGTTGATATATAATATTTGCTCTTTTTCAGATTATCCAACTAAAGAATATAAGATTTTCGGATATCTAAGACCTGTAATTTGATTGATTAATATATTTTGCTTAAGATCCAGTTTAATACCTGTTTAACATTCATCACATCAACTTTGTTATCCTCCATTAGTAGTATGTCGATCGCTCTTTCGGTCTTTTCCTTGGGTTGAATTGAGTCTGTTGTATCTTCAATCTGGTTAATTTACCAGATTCTGGTAACTAAACTCCTAGCAAATGACCAATGTCCTGCAAAAAATTAGTAATTACCAAGCACACACCGCTGATATAAAGTAAAATAAAATACTTTACCAAGCTTAAAACAATTGTAGATGAGTGAGGAAGCCACCGTCGTCAGTCATTGGTGAGAGTTGCATCCGATTATCGTGTACCATAAGCTTGAACAGTTTTGTCTATCAGGTTAGTTAGACTAGGTAAATAAAAAAGTAATATCTATAGCTATTTGTAAATCTGAAGTAATCCTACCTCCTGAAATTTCAACAATTTTCTTAGCGATCGCCACATCTGTATTAGTATTTTCCCGGTTATATCTAATTTATAGATGTTCGCAAAATTACTAACCCTTAATGCCGAAGAAAGGTTCCCGACAAAAGTTAGGCAAAAATTCAAAACCTAAAAGGGGAGAGGTTTGCACAGAGGGTTTGTATTATATCCTGTGAAAAGTCAGATGAACAAGTTAGTCACCAAGAATTACGAATTACTTTGCTGTTCGTGATTCCACCAAATCTTAACGCTGCCTGATTCCCTTCTATGAGGATCTCTATTGGCTCTATCAATCGGATGAATCCAAAGGCTTGATTAAAAATTGCTTGCATCCATCGTTCACTTTCTCGTAAAGCAACTTTCACACGGTGTAATTTTTTCATTTTCATAAGCTTTTTTTTAAGTTTGATCCAAAATAATACTAATTAACCAATGGAACATGGCAACTCAAAGCTGAATTATAATTATCAGCAAGGAGGAGCAATTTGGCATTCGTTTCAATATTTCATACTTTTTGTGTAAGTATCTATATATCTCCAGCTAGATTTGTCCTCTATCTAAATATAAAACTTTTGAGTATTTGTTATTTCTATCGGTGGATGCAGACAGGTTGAAATATCATCTATCTTAAGTTTGGGAAAATAAAAGATAGTAGTTACAAAAGGAAATACTTTGAAAGATGCAAACAGTGCAAGAGTGAGTGTAGCTATGAATGAAATTAGTATTATTTTAATTGAAGATCATGACTTAACGCGAATGGGGCTACGAGCAGCATTACAGTCTCATAGTGCATTGAAAGTAATTGGGGAAGCGGCAAATGCTACCCAAGGGTTAAAACTTTTAGAAACAGCAAAGCCTGATGTAGCGGTAGTAGATATCGGCTTGCCTGACATGGATGGCATCGAACTCACTCGCAAATTCAAACGCTCCCAGGCTGAAAATGGTGGGCAATCTACTACAAAGATTCTCATCTTGACAATGGATCATACAGAGGATGCTGTACTTGCAGCCTTCGCAGCTGGCGCTGATTCTTATTATATGAAAGAAACCAGCATCAGTAAATTAACTGAGGCAATTCAAGCAACTCACGGCGGTAACTCTTGGATCGATCCGGCAATTGCCAACGTGGTACTGCGGAAAATGCGCCAAGGTATTCCTGGAGAAAGTCAAGGTTCTGACAAGCCGAAGACTGTAAAAATTGAAGCGCTGGCGACAGAATACGAGCAAGTTTTGGAAACATACCCTCTGACTCAACGGGAACTGGAAATCCTAGAGTTGATTGTAGCTGGGTGTAGCAATGGGCAAATTGCTGAGAAACTCTACATTACAGTTGGTACTGTCAAAACCCATGTTCGTAATATTCTAAATAAACTATGTGCTGATGACCGTACCCAAGCTGCTGTGAGGGCCTTGCGTTCGGGGTTGGTGGCGTAAGGGATTAGGGACAAGGGAGATGAGGGGACAAGGGGACAAGGAGAATAACCTGCCACAATGCCCCATACCCACTGCCCCATTATCCCAATTTTTCCCGCAAGCAATTAGCAATACGTAGTGCGGCTCCCGGTTTGCCCATGCGTCGCCCACCATTTTCAGCAATAATTTGCAAATTATCAGGGTTTTTAAATAAGGATTGTACAACCTTCGCTACTTCTTCTGGTTGATCGATTAAAATCAAAGACGATCCGAGAAGACGACTTTGAGATTCAGCAAAGCCAGGGTTGTATTGTGGCCCATTACCGGGAATTGCGATCGCAGGTTTGCCTAAACCGATAAACTGTTCTGTGGCTGTACCTGCCATTGCGATCGCTAAATCTCCCAAGTGCAAGCAATCATTGTAGGCTTGTTGTGTCAATAGTAGATAAGCATTTCTCTGTTTAAATGTCAAGACATTTGGATCGCGAAGTTGGATAGGAGATGCTAATTCAGGGCGCCAGCCTTGGGATTGCACACTTTGGGATAAAATATTAGAGTCTAAACCAGGAGCGATAGCACCTAAAAATACTACTGTGTTAGAAGTATAAAAGATTGAATCTCGCTGTTGAAAACTTGCCATCAATGCAGATACAGCAATCATAATTGTTTCCCAGTTAGTGTATGCTTCTGGCGGACGAGAACCAGGAAGAAGAGTCACTACAAAAGGTCTAACTGTCTCTTGCTGTTGGATATTCTGACTATAAAATTGTTGGCGTGAAAACGTCGGTTCTAGACCATCCATCATCGGATTACCAAAATAGAAAGCTGGAATTGGCCATTGTTTTAATGTTTCCGTCGTCAGTGCATCTCTAAGGAACACTGCTTTACAACGGCGACGACTCATTAACCAACGTTCCCAAGGGTGGTAAACTGAACCAGAAAAGTTTTCCCAACCTGCGTCTTTAGATTTTCGTGGTAATAATCCAGCTTCATCTCGCACGTAATACTCAGATTTAGCTGTACCGACAAAAGCATAATTAGCGCCACTAAATGTTGCAAACAACAGCGGCAAAATATCTCCCACTGCTAAAATCGCTCTTCTATTACCTAATTTTTTTTGAGAACTCACCCAACGGCGGATAGCTTTGATTTGGCTGAGGGTAAGTTGCAATAAACCACCGCGTACATCCCGCGCTAATTGGCGGCCATCCATATAAATAAAGCCACCAGAAGGCATATTCAGAACTGAACCGATAAAGGGGATATCCAACTGTTCATAAGCACGTCCTTCACCCACCAGAGGTAAAGCAAATATCTCTGGTGGGTTTGGCTGTCGTTGGAGTTCTTGCAAAATCCGAACTGCAATCATATCTTCCCCATGACCATTACTTAATACAAGTAACCGCAAAGGAGAAGTAGCAGATTGGGAGTTAGAAGCTAAAGATGACCGAGATAGATTACTCATAAGAAACAAAATATCAAAATTAACTGTCTGTTTGGGTAAGAGGTATAAATAGGGAAATCGACGAAGAAGCTGGAAGTTAGTATTATCCCTATTCGCTAGCGTCTCTACAACTAACTCCCAGTTAATTAGGTTAAATATTTATGCGAGTTTCTACTACTGCTATTTTTACTTTAGCTACTTTAGCTGCTGGCAATGTTACTGGGCAAGCAACGGCTGCACCTGCTAAAACCGTTACTCCAACTGCAAAAGCTGGTAACTTGGTGGTGCCGATAATTGAAAACACTCCCGCACGGGTAGAGACAATTGCTTCCCCAGAAACTATAGTTGCACAACAATTTTCCCAAAATCCCGTCACTGTGCAAACAGGTGCAAACAAAAATTCCCCAGTAGTCTTAAAATCAGCAGACAAGGGAAATTCATCAGTAACGCTTCCTTCCACTCCCTCTTTTTCACCTTCATCCCCCAAAACTCCTGCGACTGAAGGCGATTTGGTAGTCACAGCTACAGATGTACAGGTGGTGGGAGCCAATCAAGAATTACAGCAAATCATTCGCCAAGTAATTAAAACCCAAGCTGGTGGAGAAACCAGTCAAAGCCAGCTACAAAGAGATGTAACAGCAATTTTAAATACAGGTTTATTTAGTAGTGTCAGTGTGAATAGCTTTAGCACACAGGCTGGATTGAATGTAGTATACCAAGTCCAACCAGTGATTGTGCGATCGCTGCAATTATCCGGTGCTAAAGTACTTACCTATCAAGTTGCCCAACAAGGTTTGCAATCTCAGATTGGAACCATTATTAGTCCTAGTGGACTGCAACAAGCAGTAGCACAAATTAACAAGTGGTACGCTGACAATGGTTATAACTTAGCACGGGTGTTATCAATTAAACCTAGTTCTCAAGGCATTCTCACTGTGAATGTTGCTGAAGGTTTGGTGAGTGATATCAAGTTTCGCTTTGTCAATGATGAAGGTAAAACCGTTGATAGCAAGGGTAATCCTGTCGGAGGACGCACTAAAGCAGATTTCTTACAACAACAACTCAAGTTGAAACCCGGCCAAATTTTCCAAGAAAATGTCGTTAAACAAGACATCCAACAGCTATATCGGACTGGTTTATTTGAAACTGTGAATGTTGCCTTAGAAGGAGATGCGACAAAACTTGATTTAGTCTACCAACTCAAAGAGACTGGGGCGCGTGGTGTTAACTTGGGTGGGAGTTACAATGCCGATCAGGGATTGGTAGGTACAATCAACTATCAAGATCAGAATGTCGGCGGTATTAATGATACTTTCGGTGTGAATCTTGGTGTAAGTAGCCGAGACTTGCAGTTTAATACCAAATTTACCAGTCCCTATCGGACAACTAACCCCGATCGCTTCGGCTACACTGTAAATGGTTTTCGTAGTCAAGAACTTTCGGAAACCTTTGATGACAAGATTAAGCTAACCAACGGCGACAAAGTGCGAGAAGGTCAAATTGGCGGTGGTGTCAGCTTGCAGCGACCAATTGATGACTGGAATACCTCATTAGGATTAAACTATACCCGAACTAGTATTCGCGATCGCCAAGGTAATATTACCCCAACTGATGCTCAAGGCAATCCCCTCTCTGCCAGCGGAACTGGTATTGACGACCTAACTACCGTATCGTTCACCGCCACCAAAGACAAACGAGATAATCCCCTCAATCCAACTCAAGGTTCTGTTCTGAGTCTGAGTACAGAACAATCTCTGCCTATCGGTGAAGGTAATATTTCCCTCAATCGCCTCAAAGCCAATTACAGCCAATATTTACCAGTGCAGTTATTTAACAGCAAACAGCCACAAGTCTTTGCAGTGAATCTGCAAGCTGGTACTGTCCTTGGGAATTTACCGCCTTACGAAAGCTTTAACTTGGGTGGTTCCAACTCAGTGCGCGGTTACGATTCTGGAGAAGTTGGCAGTGGACGCAGTTATGTGTTGGCTTCGGCAGAATATCGTTTTCCCGTTTTACCAATAGTAGGCGGTGTATTGTTTGCCGACTTCGCCTCAGATTTAGGTTCTGGTGATACTGTATTAGGAGATCCGGCAGGTGTACGGGATAAACCAGGTTATGGTTTTGGTTATGGGGCGGGAGTGCGATTAAATTCACCACTAGGCTTAATTCGGGCTGACTATGGCATTAACGACCAGGGAGAAAGCAAGGTACATTTAGGAATTGGGCAGCGATTTTAATTTGAGTTCAGGCGTTGCTGAGAAAGTCATATCCAGAAATTAAATATGCGTTCTCCAGAATTTTTGTAGAGACGGTAGCAGTGCTATGTCTCTACATTTTTTTTCACTCATATCTCTATTAGCGATCGCCTTTGAAAATGACTTTTATAAATTGGCCAATTTATTACACAATATTTAATAGTATATACATTTTAATAATCAAAGCAAAAAAGCTATTGTCACGTTTTCACGAGACATTAATTTTTTAATAGCGCTAGTTATGCAGAATCTAAAAAAATATTATAAGTAATAGCATGGAAAAAAGTGTTATTAATGCCAGCCTTTCTACTCAGAACCTAACCTTTCGTCCAGGTGATACTCCTGTATCATTTGAGGTAACTGTCAATAATGATAGCGATCGCTTCGTCAATTTTCAGATAGAAATTACCGCAGCCGGAGAAATCCGCAACACAGGATATCGCTGGTATAGACTCGAACCAGAGGTAGCGGCAGCCAAGCCACCGGGCAGTAGTACCATCTTCCAAGTTTTCGTATTCAATACACCCATTCCGGGATTTGTTGGTACTGTCAACCTGATGGTAAATATTTTTTCACCGCAATTAGCACAACAGTCCAGACTTGTGCTACGCCTGAAAATCGAGCGAGACAACAGACCAACACATTTAAGTGTAGAATTACCTGTACGAGAGTTCCAAGTTTATCCCCGCAATTCGGTCGATATACCAGTACGGGTGCGGAACTTGGGGCAACAACCAACTGAGGTAATGCTACGTTTTACAGGCGTCGATCCGTCTTGGCTGGCTGGCAGTGCAGAACGCCGATTACCCTTAGATCCAGGTGGTTTAGCAGAAGCTACATTCCAATGCCAACCTCCTTCTGTAGTGCAAGCGCCCAGTCAAAATTATCCTTTTACTATTGAAGCTGTTAGCAATAATGGTTATCCAACTAATGCTGAAGGCAATATTGAAGTTTTGCCAGTGGGTTTTATAGACTTTAATACCACCGAAAAACACCTGAAAATCCCCAATAAATCGGCATGGTTGCCTGACTGGAAATCTGATACAGCTTCCTTTGAATTACTATTTAAAAACGCTAGCAATCTCAACCAGGAAATTAATGTGCAGGTGCAGGGTAGAGACTGGCGAAAATGTAGTTTTAAAAAGCTTCCCGAAACCGCCAATCTTCATCTAGGAGAGACAAGTAAAGTCATTCTCGATGTTAAAACAAAACGTCCTTGGATTGGAATCGGCAAAACTTTGTTGCTGGAGGCTAAATCGGAATTATCCGACCAACGTTTAGGGAGTACAGATCCAGCCACGCAGACATTAGAAGTCAAGACTCTGCCAATTATACCTTTATGGCTACAATTAGCTGCGATCGCACTTTTAGCCGCATTCTTAGCATTAATCCTGCAACCAAGAGGTGTAATGCATACTCGTTCTGTCAACTCAGTGCGTTTTAGTGGCATTGGTTTATCTGTGGTCAGCGGCTCAGATGATTGCACCTTAAGACTTTGGAGAATTGGTGCTGATAGCTTAGACCCTGATGATACAGTAAGGTATGCTGGGCAACCACTTGCTTGCGACCAATCACAACAGCCCAAAGGCTTGATGGCCATTACTGATGACGCTGTAGAAGTCTTGCGCTTCATGCCGTTACAAAATAATCGTGTTGCTGTTGGTTTAGATAATGGTGTCATTGAACTCAGAGATGTTCCTTCAGGTGCAAAGATTAGCCAACTTCAAGACCTTAAAGATCCTAAAGCAAAAGGCGATCGCGTTTTTGATCTAGCTTTCACTTCAAACTCACTTAACTTATTCAGTGGCTATGGCAGTGGTAAAGTGAGACTGTGGTCAAGACCAGCGCCTAACAGCGATTTTCTGCCAGAACCAAAAGTTATCGACGTACAAAGTACATTGAAACTATCAGGTTTCCAAGTCAGGGCATTAAATCTCAGCCCAGATGCAAAAACTCTAGTGATTGCTGGAAACTTTAAGCGTTTTATATTGTGGCAGTGGAATCCAACTCAATTTGATAAACAATCCCCAAGTTTATCAGTGCAAAATCTAGAAAAACTAGATCCATTAGTTGGCCCTGAAGACTTTATTTGGGGATTAGCTTTTGTTCCTGACTCAACAGGAAAAATCCTTGCAACTTCTGATTCTACGGGATTTATTACGATTTGGGATTTAAATCAGTGTCAAACTATCAAAAATCCGAATCCGCTAGAAAAAGTAAAGGAACTTAATTGTTCACAACTAGACCGTTGGTCAGCATCAAAAACATCTGTGCGGACTCTAGCATTTAGTGACGATGGTAGTCTCTTAGTAAGTGGTGGCGATGATGGACGAGTCTTAGTTTGGTATTTAACTCCCGAACACAAGCTCGACAAAACAAAAGCAGCAGAAGGTAAGCAAATTTACAAAAGCTCTAAAAAAATCAATAGTATCGATTTGAAAACTAATCAAGGAACCATGATTGTGAGTGGTGATGAAGATTTTCAGGTCAAATTACACCGCATCAAATAAGGGAATCAATGACATGCAAGCTAAATTCAATCCACTGCAAGTTATTATCAACCCGCCTGGAATTCAATTTGGGATGCCAGGAGATACGATTGAACTCTATATTGTTGTAATCAATCAGGGAAATCAGAGTGCGGTTATTGACTTATATTTTGTTTTTGATGAAGTATTTCAAAATTTAACCGGCTGGTCTAGTTCTCCTAGAGAAAGTTTAGCATTAGCTCCAGGGCAAAATAGTGACGAAGTAAGGTTTGAGTTTCAAATTGCCGCAAATGCTCTCCCAGGAACCTATGACTATACACTAGTCGTAGATTCCCCTCTACATTATCCACAAGATACTCCCATAACTTTCGCAAACCAAATTAAGGTTCTACTAAAAGAACAGACTGTAATTCGGGTGAACGACCCGACATTTTCCATTAGACCTAACACCAACCCTAACAAACCGTTAATTTTCAATCCTAGTGAACCTCTGCAAGTGGAGATAATAGTTGACAATCGCTCTTATCTTGTAGACAGATTCCGCTTGAGTTGTCCAGATTTAGACGATGACTGGTTCACAATTAATTATCCTGCAACTGGATTTGAGGGGCCAGGATTAGTGTCTGACGTGACTGCACTAGAACTCAATCCTGGTACTCAAGGTCAAATATTGTTGAAATTTCACCCACCTGGGGATACCCTTGCGGGAAGCTACTCTCCGACAATCCGCTTGTATTCAGAAAACTCTCCAGATTTAGTACTGCTGGATTTGGTGTATATCCAAATTCCGACAAATTATCGCTTAGATATACAACTTAATACCATCTTGGGACAAGTTAGCCGTAGTCTTGGCAAGTACGAATTATCACTAGCTAACCAGGGCAATATTGTCCGAGAACTGATACTAAACTTAAAAAGTCGAGACGAAGAAGAACTATATACTTACAAATTTGATCCCACTGAAGTCAGATTATTACCTAATAGAAGTGCTGTAGCCAATTTGACGGTCAAACCCAGACGTTGGTGGCGACGACCGTGGTTTGGTGCAGGGCTAGTAGTCAACTTTCAACTCGATATCAAAGACCAACAAAATTTACCCCTACCTAACACACTGCCTCAAGGAACTTTGGTATGGAAACCCCGTCCTTGGTGGCAATTTCTTCTGTTAATTTTGGCAATTTTGGGGTTATTAGGAGGTATAGGATTTATCATTTGGCGAATTTTAAACCCCGACCCTTTGAGATTAGAAAATTTTAGTGCAAATGACTCTCAAATTACAGAAGGTGATGAGGTAGCTTTAAACTGGGAAATTCATCAATATAAACAGTTAAAAAAGTTAGTTTTGACGGCTAAAGGTTCCCAACCTATTCAGCCTATTACTTATGACTTTAGCAATGGCATTCCTGAAACGCTGGGTAAAGGAAGTGCTAATGAAATCCCTCCTTGTCAGATACAAGATAAACAAGAGTTAATTTGTAGCAACGTAAAAACTGGAGTGAAAACAAAAGGTAATTACACTTTTCAATTACAAGCCTTTTATCGCAATGGTATACAAATATTTTCCCGAACTAACCAAGTAGCAGCGCAAACTACCCAGGTAGAAATTGCAGAAAAACCAATTGCATCAGTAGTTAACTTTCAGCTAGATAAGCCACAGTACACAAAAGGTGAAAATATTCTTTTTAGTTGGACAATTGCACGTCCATTATTGCTGTCACAACTTCAGGTTGTTGGCAATGCAGATGATGGTACATCATATGGTGAACCAGTTACTTACAAATTTAATCAAGGCAATATTACAGATCCTAAACTTAAAAAACTGTGTATACAACAAAATCAACAACTGCAATGTAAAAATATTCCTTTATTAGCAAATAAAGTGGGAAATTTTGCATTTGAAATTAAAGCTATTTCTAACAATGGAAGCGGCAAAACTAGTTCTAAAAAAGCTGAATCAAAAATTCCAATATTACCCAAACCATTTAAGATTGTCTATTTCAAAATTAACGGTAGTGAACAACCAAATTTGGTTCTCAATGAAGGAACATCTGCTATTTTGAGTTGGAGAGTAGAAGGAGAAAATATTCAGGTTAAACTTCTACCATACGGCAATGACGTTCCAGCAGTTGGTTCAACCAAGTTTCCAGTAAATCAAGCCTTCCCCGCTCAAATCGGACTGCTAGTCAATGATCTATCTGGTAAGCAACAACCCCAGCAAAGAGGATTTGCAATCACAGTCCTCAAAAAAGTAGAGCCTACTCTTATACCAGGTATTAACCCAATTCCACCTATTCTGCCACCTAGCAATAGCCCATTTAAGACTCCTTTACCTCAGAGATACAGCACTTGCGTCTATTATGAGGTACACTAGATTAAAATATAAATCCTTTTAAATGAAGTCCTACTCTGTCGATCTTCGAGAAAAAAT
>NZ_JBALDU010000011.1:0-36989 GCF_036917235.1 Nostoc sp. | reverse complement strand
CTCTTCTGTCGCTATCAGCGCTGATGGGCAGACGATTGTCAGTGGTGGTGCTGATGGTACGGTGCGGTTGTGGAATTACCAAGGTCTTTCCTTAGCTGAACCTTTGCGTGGTCATCGGGGTAATGTCTCTTCTGTCACCATCAGCGCTGATGGGCAGACAATTGTCAGTGGTGGTAGTGACGGCACGGTGCGGTTATGGAACCGCCAAGGTCTTCCCTTAGCTAAACCATTGCGTGGGGATAAAAATGATGTCTTTTCTGTTGCCATCAGTGCCGATGGGCAGACGATTGTCAGTGGTGGTGCTGATGGCAGTGTGAGGTTGTGGAATTACCAAGGTTTTCTCTTGGCTGAACCTTTGTATGGTCATGAGAGTAATGTGAGGTCTGTCGCCATCAGCGCCAATGGACAGAATATTGTCAGTGGCGGTGCTGATGGTACGGTGCGGCTGTGGAATCGCCAAGGTCTTTCCTTAGCTGAACCTTTGCGTGGTCATCAGGGTAATGTCAATTCTGTCGCCATCAGTGCCGATGGGCAGACGATTGTCAGTGGCAGTGATGGCGGCACTGTGCGGTTGTGGAATCGCCAAGGTCTTCCCTTAACTGAACCTTTGCGTGGTCACGAAGGCAATGTTAGGTCTGTTGCTATCAGTACCAATGGGCAGACGATTGTTAGTGGTAGTACTGACGGCACGGTGCGGTTTTGGAACTACCAAGGTCTTCCTTCCGCAAAACCTTTGCGTGGTCATAAGGGTTGGGTTTATTCTGTCGCTATTAGCGCCGATGGTCAGACGATTATCAGTGGCGGTACTGACGGTATGGTGCGGTTGTGGAACCACCAAGGTCTTCCTTCCGCAAAACCTTTGCATGGTCATAAGGGTTGGGTCTATTCTGTCGCCATTAGCGCCGATGGGCAGACGATTGTCAGTGGTGGTAGTGACGGCACGGTGCGTTTGTGGAATCTGCAAGGTCTTCCTTTAGCTGAACCTTTGTGTGGTCATCAGGGTTTTGTCAATTCTGTTGCCATCAGTGCCGATGGACAGACGATTGTTAGTGGTGGTACTGATGGCACTGTGCGGTTGTGGAATTGTCAAGGTCTTGCCTTAGCTGAACCTCTGCACGGTCATCAGGGTTTTGTCAATTCTGTTGCCATTAGCGCCGATGGGCAGACGATTGTTAGTGGTGGTAGTGACGGCACGGTGCGGTTGTGGAATCTGCAAGGTCTTGCTTTAGCTGAACCTTTGCGTGGTCATAAAGGTTGGGTCTATTCTGTTGCCATTAGCACCGATGGGCAGACGATTGTTAGCAGCGGTGATGACGGCACTGTGCGGTTGTGGAATCTGCAAGGTCTTGCTTTAGCTGAACCTTTACGTGGTCATGAGGGTTGGGTTTATTCTGTCGCCATTAGCGCCGATGGGCAGACGATTGTTAGCGGCGGTGAAGATGGCACTGTGCGTTTGTGGCGTGGTGACTGGCGTGCATGGTTGCAAGTTTGTTGTGACAGGTTACGTTACCATCCTGTCTTCACCAATCCGCAAACAGAGGAAGCAAAAGCCGCCTGCGAAACCTGCCAAAAATATGTTTGGAGTAAAGTAAACGGTTAAAAACAAGGCATTGCTGTGCCTCTAAGAAAGTCTGCACTCGACTCAAGGGACTTCCAAGGAATAAATTACTCAACAAAAATCAAGAGTCCAAATTTAATCATGTCTGGCACTAAAAATGTAATTAGTTGATTAGCATACTTTGATGTATCTTGGCATAATTTGAAACTTCTGAATTACCCCAGTTTTACCCCAGTTGAGGGTTTTGGTTGCTGTCTAGTATGTTAGTAAAAACAATAAAACCCTCGCATTGCAAGGGTTCCAAGAGTTTATTTATCTATAAAGGCGGCACCCGGATTTGAACCGGGGGTGGAGGTTTTGCAGACCTCTGCCTTACCACTTGGCTATGCCGCCACAGCACGATTTCCTGAACTACTTTAATGTTGCTAAACTATCTTAGCAGCCATTTAGTAGCCAGAGGACGCTAGTTAAACCATGATAGCATAGCATTCTGAGGTAGAGATAGTAGGTTAACTGGATGTTTTTGGTAGTCTTTAGGCGATCGCTAGAAAATTTTAATTGCAGATTGATCGCAGCACAAGCAATTCTTAGCTGATTAAAGAGAGTTGTAATTCTTCACTCCTAGCTTGTTACACCTTTACTTCATCGGCAAAACTACCCCAGCGCAGAAAGTGAAATGGGCCGGCGATAGAACCCCAGAGACGTTCATCGGTGTCTAAATCTCTTCCCCTGTCGAGGCTGAAAAATTCTTTAGCGTCAATCTCAAATTCGTTATCCAGATAAGTATTTTTGCCGTCACGAACCACTATGCAGGCTTTACCAGGTTCAACTCTGCCTTTGAAACTCTTCCCTGTCCACTCTACAATCATGTTGCAACCTGACATTTTTTCCAATTGGTCAACAGACAACTCTTTGAGGCGTTCGGGTTCACGAGATGCACCGTAAAATTTTTCTTCTTCTTTAACGGTGTAGTGTTCAATAGCAATGTGGTTTTCTGCCGGAATCAACTTCATTACCCGCATCCGGTAGGGTTGATTAAGCATAAAATCATAAGCTTGTTCGAGAAATAAACTTACCCCTGAGAACAACTCTAAGGGAAGGGGACGGATACACACGCGGATATGGGCATAAAAAGGCGGATTTTCAAAAGCTTGTTCTTGATTGCTAAAGTCAGATGCCATCCAGCGGGCTAAGGTGGCGATATCAGTAGAATGAGTCATTACAAAACGATTGACTAGTTGCTTAAATATTATCGTAGGATTATTTTGACACTCCCCTGACTCAAAAATCCCGGTTGCGATCGCAATTTTTAAAATATATCTCCGATAGATGCTCTGACTGGAGCAAATTAGACTGCTTAGTTACAAGTTAAACTGCTTACATCTTGTACCTAACAACTAAAACTCGTTAAGAATTTATTTTGGCAAAATCTTCACTTACTGTATCCTGAAGCCACATAGCTCTCAGGTAGGCTTTTTTTGTAAAGCTGGAGAAAAGCTGGAGAATAGTTAGTCAATAATAGGCATGGGGATAATTGCTAATTATCTCATGTAACTCACTCAAGGCAAAGTAAAGTACCCATGCTCAGGCACTTAATTGCGATCGCTACTGCCACTATACTCTTTAGCAATTCCTTAACACTGGCAGAGAGTAAACCGCCGAAACCACCCGATAAATTTCCTCCTAGCCCTCTAGAGATTACCACACCCGATCCACTGTCACCGCGATCGCTTAAGGATAAACAGCCGTTAACTCCCCAAGAACGGCAAAAGTTAGAACCAGCGTTAGAAGCGTTAAATCAAGCAGCTGCGGCGAAACTGCAAGCAGGCCAACAGGTTGCGGCGTTTGAAATTTGGAACCGAGAACTGCGTTTGCGGCGCTTTTTAGGTTCATTAGCAGAGGTGCAAGCTTTATCACGAGTTGGGGCGATCGCTTGGAAGCTAAACGACGGACAAGAAGTACAATATATTACGGAAAGATTGCAAGCGATTCAAAAGCAAGTCCAATCTCAGAAAAAAAACGTTCCAATCGATCTAGAATTGTGGCGATCGCTAGCTGAAGCTTACAAAAATGTGCGCTCGTCTAAATTAGCTATAGAAGCTTACGACCAAGTTTTGCTAGTAGTGCGACAACAACAAGACCAAACAGCGGTATTAGAAACCCTCAAGACGCTTGGAGAACTGCATTTGAGTTGGTTTGATTATCGCAAAGCTGCGCCAATCTATGAGGAATTGTTGAGTTTAGCTACTTCTCTTGGCGATCGTGTAAACGAAGTAACATATCTGCAACAGCTGGCTGATATTTACGAGCAGACAAACCAACCGCAGCAGTCATTGAATGTACTTAACAAACTAGCAGAAATTTATGTCAATGAAAATAATCTAACTGAAATACCAGGATTAAAGCTAGCGATCGCTTCAGATTACGAATCTCTAGCTAAGAAAGATCCTAATTTACTGCTAGAAGCTTTTAAAAATTATCAAGAAGCTTATACCACTGCTTGGCAATTAAAGGAGTACGTTCGTGCTGGTGATGCTTTGCAGAAGTTAATTGCGTTATATCGTTCGCAAGGACAAACAGAGGAGGCTTTGCAAGCTAGCGAAATTTTGGTGCAGATACAGGCGCAAGCCGCCAACTTTTACGGAATGATGCAAGCTTATGACCAAATTGGGCAATTACATCTAGAACGCAAAGAATTTCCTCAAGCACTAACAGCTTTTCAACAAGGGTTAAAACTGGCGCAACAACTCAAACATGAAGAAGCATACTTTACTGGACAAATTGCAAAACTGTCGAAAGCAAATTAACTGAAATTTCTGCGATCGCTTAATATAAAAATACCCGCCACGCCTCCCCCTAAGGTGAAAAGCTATGTCAGAAACTACCCTAGCTGCACCAGATATTCAACTCCCACCCTCTCAAGCAGAATTACCAGACGATGACGGTATTCTGATGGAAAGCCCACGACACAAAGCCCAGATGGATTTGCTGATAGATGCTCTGATACCTTGGTTGGAAGAACGAGAAGATGGGTTTATCGGCGGTAATATGTTCGTTTACTACAGTCTGGCTCAGTTGCGAAACAAAGACTTTAAAGGGCCAGACTTTTTTAAGACACTCAAAAAGATGCATGATTTGTGGGATTTGTTTAAGCTATCGCTCCACCAACATAATCATATAAGCGATCGCTAATCAATATCATTCCTGTTCTAAAATCTTTTCTATATGTTGCCCTGCATAGAGAATTCGCACAACTTCAATGTTTTCATCTTGCTCAAAGTAAAAGAGTTCAGCATTACTTTCTCAACTAATTGCGTGTGATATCTAGGCTTTTTGCAATTGAAACCAATTGCCGTTACTAAACATCGCCACTAACATTGCGCTTGAAGTTACTAAAATAACGAGTTTAGTTATCACCAGGACAATTTTTGTTACAAACATCATTATTTTTGTTACAATATTACGACTTTGTTACTAAAATAACGAATTTAGTTACCAACGCTACGATTTTCGTTACAATGTTAAGAATTTAGTTACCACCACTACGATTTTTGTTACAAACATCATTATCTTAGTTGATATTGCTGAGGCGATAGTTACATCCAATAACAGTATTTGTGGATTTTACCCAACCAAAATTAGGCTTTAGTAGGGCAAGCTAGCTCTAGAACACCACGCTTCACTTCGTTCCGCTCGCAATGACATCTTATATTTAATTGTGTCTGCTTACTTATTCAAATTCAGCTACGTTGAAATTTCACTTAGTTTGAAAGATATTTTGTACCATTTTTTTGTCTGAATTTGCCGCCGCCTTATCTAACTCTGCAATCTCACCAGCATCTAATTGCCAACCCAACGCACCAAGATTTTCCCTCGCTTGTTCCACGCTCTTTGCTCCAGGGATGGGAATGGTTCCTTTACAGATGCACCAATTAATTGCCACCTGTGACATCGTTTTGTTTCTGAACTGTGCCACCTCTCGCAAACATTGCAAAAGTGATTTACCAGCAGAAGCCGCTCCGCCTCTACGCATTCCTGATAACATTTGCTTAAATAACAGACCTCGAATGCCTTTAGGCAAAGGGCCTTGCTCAGAGTATTTTCCTGTCAGTAGTCCCAAAGCTAGAGGGCTGTAAGCAATCAATTTAATGTCTAACTCATCACAAAGGTCTTTGAGCTTGAGTTGGGTGACAGGATATGTAGACAACAGAGAATATTGAACTTGCAGAGTTGTAATCGGAACGCCTCGTTCCGCGAATTTTTTCTGCACTCGCATCAGCCGTTTCGGCCCATAATTGGATAATCCCACGCCCTTGACCAGTCTTTGCTCATACAAATCGGCAAGACCATCTAAAAGTCCTTCCTCTTGCCAAGGAGCATAGTTTGCTGTTGACCAATGCATTTGTACCAAATCAACATTTTTTCCCAGGCGTTGAGCAGATGACTGGCAAGCTCTCACCATTGATTGACGCGTCCATCTCCACGGGTAAGCAGCAAGCTTAGTTGCAATACAAATATTTTCTTTACCTGAACCTATATATTCTCGGTTGAATCGTCCTAGAAGTAACTCACTCCGACCATTCAATCTCCCCGTTCCGTAAGAATCGCCTGTATCAAATAAAGTTACACCGTTGCTTACACAAAGGTTAAAGACGGCTTGCAACTGCTCATCCATACTTTCGTCATATCCCCAAAGCAGTTGGTTGCCCCAAGCCCAAGTACCGCAGCCCATGCTTGGGAGTGAGAGTTTTTGGAGAGTCTGCATCTTTGCTATTTGTAGATTGCCTTATTAATTATCAGGCATATATAGCAGTCCGAAATCATTGATCGCAGAAAGGCAGGAGGCAGTGTTTCGACTACGCTCAACAACCGGGCATGAGGCGGAGGTTCTAGAAAATAACTTTTCCCTTTGCCAAAAGAGTTTAAGAACAACTAAATTTATTTATGAAAATTAAAAAAATTATGTATTTCTAGACGCGCAGCACAAAAGATACCCTGTCCTTATTAAATCTCCTAAATCTATTTATGGAGATTCCTCCAGCATATCTGCCTTCTTCAGAGAATTTGAGATAGTTATAACCACCCTGTAGTCTTGATTCATTAATTTCAACTTGACAGACTACTATTAGGGAATATGGTTGGATTTGCCAAGAGCCAAGCTTTTTCAGTCCAGGCGTTATTAAATAACCCCACCTCTGACACATTTAATTCAAATGAATGGGGTGGTGATTCTAGCAACAAGGGCGAACCCTTATCATGGGCCTCAACTAAGTTAACTATCCAGGGAAGAAAGTCTAAGATTTCTTTTGGTAATACAGTTAACTCGAAATCCCACAACAAATTCATACCTCGGCAGACTTGTCCTTTTCTGGTCACTGCCACTCTACCAGCACTCTTGTTAATAGCCACTCGCAGAATGAATGGGCGGAATGGGACAAATTCATCGGGTGCTGTATAAGCGTATACATTTATATAGTTGAGTCTCTGCCTACGATCCATCCAAGATGCGATCGGTGAATTACTACTATAAGATGTACCAGTTATAAGTACTGGCATACTCATCGCAGCAGCAAAGTTAGTGTAAAATTTATGCCTTAGTTCGTTAACAATATGTTTAGCTTCTGGGTTCATGGTTGCTACACTTGTTACAAAAACGATATTTGCGGTAAGCTACCCTAACGCATGGCTTCATAAGAATTATTTCCTAAAACCTCCTGCACCCTGCTCTCTGACTTGAAAGTGCTGAGTCAAAATACCAGTGCCAAAACGCAAAAAAGGCAGACTCCTTGTCTGCCCTTAAGACCTGAGAGTTAAATTTTTGGTTTTAGACCTTAATAGCGGCCACCACCACCGCCACCGCCACCATAGCCTCCTCGTCTACCACCAGAGGAACCGCCATCTGTTTTGGGCTTGGCTTTATTAACTTTTAAGCTTCGACCCATCCATTCAGCATTATCAAGGGCATCAATCGCCGCTTGTTCTTGTGCGTCTGATTCCAATTCCACAAACCCGAAACCTCTCATCCGACCTGTTTCTCGGTCTACAGGCAATTGAACATTTTTTACAGTTCCATATTCTGCAAAGACTTGCCGGAGGTCATCTTCTTTAACCTCATAAGATAGATTGCCGACGTAAATTGACATAGAATGTCTCCAGAATCAAAGGGTGTAGAGATTTAGATCCGGAGAGGTCTGTAATACAAGTATATATAAAAACAAACTGTACAGCCGAATTTCATCTTCCACGCATACTTTAACATAAATGGAGAAGTTATGTTCGTAAGTAACACTATATTTAATCTGTCGATCTAAGTACTCAGATAGTTGGCAAAACTAGTTTCAAATCGACCTACCAGCGATCGCATGAAATTTGCAGCGATCAAAAAGTTTCTATAACTGAACTTATTTATCTTCAAAGAATATTAATTGGTAATTCTTAGATTTTGTTCAATCAAAATTTAGAGATAGAACAAACCAATAAAACCAGTGCGATCGCTTGTAACGTAAAATTAGTTTCCATCCAGCATTTGCTAACACCTTGACGCCCATGTTTTGCGACTACCTCATCCAAATCCTGACTGCCCGTGTATATGATGTTGCCCAAGAAACACCATTAGAGTATGCTCCAAATTTGTCTGCGCGGCTGAATAATCAACTCCTGCTGAAACGTGAGGATATGCAGTCAGTATTTTCCTTTAAACTGCGGGGTGCTTATAACAAAATGGTGCAACTGCCGCCAGATATATTGGCGCAGGGTGTAATTGCCGCGTCTGCGGGGAACCATGCTCAAGGAGTCGCCCTGGCAGCCAATCGCTTGGGAACTAAAGCAATTATCGTCATGCCAGTAACCACACCCCAAGTCAAGGTAGACGCGGTGAGAATGAGGGGCGGAGCAGTGGTGTTACATGGAAACACTTATGACGATGCTTATAGCTATGCCCGTGAATTAGAAATAGAAAAAGGATTGACCTTTATTCATCCCTTTGACGATCCCCATGTAATTGCTGGACAGGGAACAATTGGGATGGAAATTTTACGGCAATGTCAGCAACCCATCCATGCGATTTTTGTGGCAATTGGAGGAGGCGGATTAATTTCTGGAATTGGGGCTTATGTAAAACGGTTGCGTCCCGAAATCAAGATTATTGGTGTTGAACCAGTAGATGCTGATGCGATGTCTCAATCGCTCAAAGCTGGACATCGGGTACGCTTGTCCCAAGTGGGATTATTTGCTGATGGCGTGGCGGTGCGGGAAGTCGGTGAAGAAACCTTCCGTTTATGTCAGCAGTATGTAGATGAAATTATTTTGGTGGGTACGGATGATACTTGTGCCGCGATTAAAGACGTGTTTGAGGATACGCGATCCATTTTAGAACCAGCTGGTGCATTAGCGATCGCAGCTGCCAAAGCCTACGCCGAACGAGAACAAATCGAGGGACAAACCTTAATTGCTGTCGCCTGTGGTGCAAACATGAATTTCGATCGCCTCCGCTTTGTAGCAGAACGGGCAGAGTTCGGCGAACGCCGCGAAGCAATTTTTGCAGTCACCATTCCAGAGCAACGGGGAAGTATTCGCCAGTTTTGTGAATGTATTGGCAACCGTAATCTGACCGAGTTTAATTATCGCATTGCCGATGAAAAAACAGCCCATATTTTTGTCGGCGTGCAAATTCAAAATCGTGCCGATGCTGTCAAGATGGTAGAAACCTTTGAAGCTCAAGGATTTGAAACTCTTGATTTAACGGATGACGAACTAACTAAACTACATCTGCGGCACATGGTGGGTGGACATTCTCCCCTAGCTAACAATGAATTGCTCTACCGTTTTGAGTTTCCCGAACGTCCCGGCGCATTGATGAAATTTGTGACTTCCATGAGTCCCGACTGGAATATTAGTCTTTTCCACTACCGCAACAACGGTGCAGACTACGGACGAATAGTTGTTGGTATTCAGGTTCCCCCGCACGAGATGGAAGAGTGGCAAGCTTTTCTCGATCGCCTGGGCTATCGCTATTGGGATGAGAATAAGAATCCGGCGTACAAGCTGTTTTTGGGATAGGTGGGGAAGAGGCGGAGGGGCAGGGGAGCAGAGGGGTAGAGGGGCAGAGGGGCAGTATAACAATGTCCAATGCCCAATGCCCAATGCCCAATCCTCAATCCCCAATTTAACGAGAACTCCCCTTCAATATCAGATTGGAGTCCCAAGTATAGAAGCCGATTTGATTAGGAACCCTAGCGAATCTACCTGTCCGATAGCCTCTAGATAGTTCATTCAGCACCTTATTTTTGATCTCTCTAATTTCCTGAGAATCTAGTTCTCCATAAATTCCGGCGATGACTTCAGCCACGCTGAAAACTTTACCTGGATTTTGTTTTAACAGAGAGGTGAGGGCATCAATTAAAAATTGACCCTCAAAGGCGTTGAGCATTGGTACTGTTTTTGTCGGAGGAACGAAAGGCTTCTTATTTTTGTTCTTGATATTCCTAGAAGCACCATTGCGATTACTTGGGGCTACCAAACTTAAATCCAGAGTATAACAACCTGGCTCATCGGGAATAGTTACCCAGTAATTCCTTTCTCTGCCTTGGGTGAGGGAAGATTGCACTCTACCTTTAACTACTTTGAATAGATTGGAATCTAACTCTCCATAAAGCGATCGCACGATAAAATCGATATGACAAACAGTACCTATCTGTTCTTGCAATAGCTGTTTTATGGCTTCCATTCGCGAGATAGCGTGCTGATACTGAGGTAGCATCGGAATTTCCACTACCTTCGTTGAACTATCGTTGTTCTCTAATACGATCTTGGGATCTGTTGATGTCATTAGAGATTGACTCTCTTTTGTATCAACAGCAGCAGAAAAAGAATTATTCATCTCAACCCGATCTGAGTCTTTTCGTTCTGACTCTAAAGATTCCACCAAGTTGATTTCGCCGATGTCATCAAGAGGTGATAAAAACCGCAGAGAACTTTCTCCAGAAAGATTTGAGGTTTCATCAGTCGCTGTTAATCTTGATATCTGCTTGTTGGTATCAGAAGAAGACCAGTTAGACAACAACGCTTCTACATGATCGAGCTGCGATCGCGCTTGCACAAAGAGGCGTTCATACTCTTCTGTGAGGCGAGCATAATAGTCTCGTAATTCCAACAGGGGTGAGAGAAAGGTGCCCGGAGGCGGTTCTAATTGTCCATTTTGAGTCATAGGGCTTTAATCAATTTAAATCGATGTCACTTTTATAAGACATTGCTCTGGGTTTTGCCTTGTGAGATGCTGGCTGGGATTTCTTAGGCGGTTGGGGAGGGCGACATCTCTCACAATATAAAGGTCGAGGACCGAAAGTCTCGCGTTTTGTCAGATCGTTACACTCTTTACAGACAAACTGGAAAACACGAGTATGAATCTGTCTTTTGTGCGCCCTGACAGTATATTCCCTAACATCAATGAATTTACTTGCCATAATCAGGAATTGTGAATTGCCGACGTTATCAATGTCCTATCAATATAGCTATTCAAGCAAATCAAACCGCATCAGTGTGTGTTTATGTAGAAGTTTTATTCAAATCAGTGAATTTGACATCTAGACATAAAATGCAGATGAGCAACTTGAGAGTTAGCCATTGACTATATCTCTCAGCATATAATTGGTGATGAGCAAACACTACTACCATTCTTTAGGCGCAGCGATTTATATTGCCCCGCTCATAAAAGTTGGTAGGAGAAAGTGCAGGATTATTTACTTCCACTACTATTGATTGGCAAATCAAGCGATCGCCAGTGTCTCTAGTAGCCCATCATAAAATTACCGCACTCCTAACCCCTCTTCCTCATCCTAGATGGGTAATGCTTAATGAAGCCATTCCTGTCTAAAGAACAACCGCCTCCTAAAACAGGAGGCGGCGATCGTTGTTAATCAAAGTATGATTCCAATAAGTTTGATCCCTCTACTAGTAGTATGTCAAGTCAACTTCACGGGGTCAATAAGTTCCTTGTCAGGACTTTAATCCTTTGTTAAGCGCTTAAACGGTGATTACTAACCCATCAATTTCAACTTTACAGACTACTGCTGGCTGGGAGCAGCAGGTTGCGATTGAGGTTGTTGGCGTAAACGGCGCAAAGAATCCCGCAATTTATTCTGGCTAGTGTTATCTCTTCGCCGCCGCCGATTTGTCGTTACTTGTGGTTTTTGTGATGAATCGGTAGCCGTTTGCTCGCGCTGGATGCGGCGTAAGGACTCTCTTGCAGTTCCTTGCGTGCGAGTTGTCCTAGCTTCAGATGATGAGTTTCTAGCAGGACTTTCTGCTCTTTGAGGTTCCAGTCGCCGACTCAATCCAGATATTGCTGGTCTTGATGGGGGTGCCAACTCTCTGCGCCTACGTCTTGGAGTTTCCTCTGTGGAGTTAGCAGCCGTTGTCTGCTGGGTTCTCTCTTGTGCTTCTCTTTGTGTTCGCCGTTCTTGAACTTGGCGCGATCGCCGTGAACCTTTTATGGCAAATTCAGTTGCTATAGATACTCCTTGTCTACCACCTTCTGAGGGTTTTAGTTTCCACTCACGCGCTTGTCTCACGGTTTCTTCATCCAAGTCGCGGTTTCCACTGGAGCGAGCAACCCGTACATTTGTCACATTACCTTGTGCATCAGTATCAACAGCTACTTCTACTCTACCTTCAACTCCTCGCCGTCTTGCGGCTTCTGGATATTTGGCATTACATTCGCGGCAAGCTGCACGACCATTACCATTACCTGAACTGTTAATTTTTGGAGGTGTTGGCGCTGTTGCTACTGTCGGACGGTTTCCTACTCCATTGCCTATACCACTGCCGGAGCCGCTACCAATCCCACTGCCAGTACCACTGCCGGAGCCGCTACCAGTACCACTACCAGTACCACTGCCAGAGCCGCTACCAGTACCGCTACCAATACCACTACCAATACCGCTACCAGTACCAGTGCCAGTTCCACTGCCAATCCCACCGCCAGTACCAGTGCCAGTACCTCCGCCACTGCCAGTACCGTTGCTTGTACCTACAGCAATACCACTACCTGAGCCTAAACCAACACCGGAACCACCACCACCGCCACCACCGCCTACCGAACTTGCTTTGGAATCTCCAGATAGAGCAGGTCGTGGAGCGGATGCAGATTTCACAGGAACTTCTGGCGCTAATCGTGGAATGGGTGCAGATTTCACAGGAACTTCTGGCTTACTAACAATTGCTTGTGGCGGTGTATTTGTCGGCTGTGGCTTGGTAGCAACTGCTGTAATCTGTTCTTGCTGCTGAATTTTTTCTACTGATGGAGTTTCTATAGGCTGTTTTTGGACAACTTCTGGTTGTTTTTTTATTTCTTCTGGAATCTCTGCAATTGGTTTTTCTGGTTCCGCAGTCGGAGCATCCACGATCGCCAACTCTATTGCGTCATTTTCTTCTGTGGGTACTCTCGTTAAATAATTACTTACGCCAGAAGACAGTACGCCGATATGCAGCGCCAGTGAACCTATTAGACTGTAAGTCAGAAAAGACTTGAGAGCCTCAACTTCTTTGGAACGTTGCTCGACAGTAATGCCAGAAAAGCTCATAGCTATTGCTACCTATTCTCACTAGTTTAGCTATCTTAGAATGCAAGGTTACAAATATCAAGTAAACAATTCAAATTATTTGGGATAGCTCTACCGAACCCCGGACTAGCATCAACATTTTTTTGAACCACTAATATCATGATTTTTGGACAAAGTTAATTTTTATTGCAATCAAATTAAATTAATTTATGTAAAACAAACGAACAAGTAAATAAAAATCATGATCGTTACATTTGAAAAAATTCTCATTATATTTTATATTTTATTGAGAATAAGTTTCAGCTTTTCTCTAGATTCTGGTAGTCTAATTTTGTATTGTGGATGACGTTATAGAGGCACTACATGGGAATTCAAAATTTGTTTGCAGCAGGCGGTGTGGTCATGTGGCCCCTGTTGGCGTTTTCAGTATTGGGTGTGGCACTGATCGTCGAGCGGATCAGGTTTTGGGTAAGAATCAATCAGCGTCAAAGCCGTGTAGTGCGAGATGTTTTGAATCTCTACCGTCTTGATAATGTTGTCGGTGCAATGGATAAACTTCAGAAAAACGCAGATTTGCCACTCGCTCGGATTTTTCTGGCGGCTTTAGAATTAGAAGAGCCAAATCCAGAGGAATTCCGTTTGGCCTTAGAAAGTGAATCGCAAGCTGAGATACCTGTACTCAAACGTTTCCAAAACCTTTTCGAGACAATCATTAGCCTGGCACCACTGTTAGGTCTTCTCGGCACAGTATTAGGATTGATAGCTTCTTTTGCCTCTCTAAACCTTGGTGATGTGGGAGGTAGTAAAACGACAAATGTTACGTCTGGGATTAGTGAAGCCCTGGTATCAACAGCATCAGGATTGATAGTTGCCATATTCATCCTCATGTTTGCCAATACCTTTCGGGGATTGTACCAACGGCAAATTGCACTGATTCAGGAGTATGGGGGACAGCTAGAATTACTTTACCGCCGTCGCTATGAACGAGGAGAAAAAACTTATGCGTCTACCAGATGAACCAGAACTTCCGCTACAGATCAACATCGTGCCGATGATTGACGTGATTTTTGCGATTTTGACATTTTTTATTATGTCAACTCTGTTTTTAACCCGTTCAGAAGGTTTGCCAGTAAATTTACCAAAGGCCGCCACCGCTAAACAACAGCAAGTTCCCACTAAAATTACCATTACGGTAGATGAAAAAGAACAGGTAAGCCTGAACCGTCAACCAATTGCAGTTGATGATTTGACAGCGCAAGTGCGGACTTTAGTTGGTTCTAACCCAGAAGTATTAGTGATTATTAATGCTGATGAAAAAGTTGATTATGGTCGGGTGGTGGCGGTGATGGATCGGGTCCGTCAGGTTCCGGGGGCTAAATTAGCGATCGCTACCCAAAGAGAATAAATAGATATATTGGTTCTCAGAAGTTCAGAGAGTCAGGAAAATTCTATATTCTGACTCCTGACTTCTGACTTCTGACTTCTTCTTCAATGGTGTAGGTTTTGCCAAGGTTAAGTTTCAGCCGAATGGTTCCATTCTAGTATCTACAATCACGACATAATCCAAACTGACTTGATAAATTGCTAATTACACGAACAAAATAGGCATAGCAAATTTATACAAGCAGGTAGATTATCTGATGACTATTCCAGAGTCAATTAAAAAATTCATTACATGGATACAAGGTTTTGACCATCGTGTTTTACGAAATCAAGATGATGTAAAAGAAAAGTTGATTTTGCCAATGTTTCGCTATCTCTGCTATCCAGAGAGATGTCATCGTGAATACTCTTTGAGAACATATCAATCAGAAACCTACACCAAAAATATAGAAATTGCTCAGATTTATTTTGCAACAGATGATGTTAAAAAACACAATACAAATACATCACTGATTTTTGTAGAAGCTATAGAACCGCAAAAAATTAAGTTAACTGAGGCTATTGAGCAAGCTAGATTTTATAGTAATCATTTTAATACACTATTTTTTATTGTCACCAATGGATATGAAATCAAGGTTTTTCAGCGTCTACATTACAATCGAGAAGAATTAGTATTTGATCTAAACATAGATAGCTTAAAAAATAACGATATTGCCTCAAATTTTTATAACAAATTAAATTTTGATGTAGTTAAAAATATCGATAAAAACACAGCCATGATTTTGACATATACTAAATGTAACTTAATAGAAAACTTAATTTTACGCAATCCAGATTTACAGTTTTTTTTAGAAAAATGTGATTTTGAGCCTTCTATAACGCTAGAAGACTACCACTTAGTTGTTGTTAAACCAAAAGTAGCGATCGCCTGTAATTTACCCAAAGCTTTTGGAGAAGGTAATTGTCAAATAGAATTCAGTAGTATTCTTTTTAAAGGTTTAAAAATTCACTTAAATCATCAAGATATTTTAGGCCAATTAATGACAGGATTACATACCCAGCCAGATTGGGGTTGTCGTCGTTTTTTGAAAGAACTAGATAAAGATAATTTTACAGTAAATTTGGGTCAAATAACAGTTATTTTATCGAAATTAGAAGCAACAGACTTGTGTTTGTGTGTTGATGAAATTTGTCAGAAATATAAAAATTCAATAATTGAATTTGAGAATACTTTAGAAACATGGAATTTTAAATTTGTAAATTTATCAGAAGTTCGCGGTTTTATGCTATTTTCTGTAAGACAAGATTTATGGGAGTTGATGCAGCAGTTTGCTAAGGAATTTGATTATAAGAAAGGTAAGTCAGAATGGCATCTGTTTCATAGAGAAAATATATCAATTCGAGTGAGTCGAGGAATTCGCGATCATACATTTATCTTCCCCAAAGTTGACAGATATTTATCTGTATTACCAAGTAATCAAGTTAATATAATCTACGAAGTAAATGATATTAATTTACAATCTATTGAAAGAGCTAAATTTGGCTTGTGGCAGCAAGATATTGGAGTACGAGGAACTTGGACAGCTAGATATACCAAACAGTGGTTATTAGATAAATATATCCCCAAGGTTATTAATTACTATTCAGAAGACTCTCAATTATCTGAAGCGGAATTGCTAGGAAAAATAACAAATAACAGAAGGGAACGTGCGCTGATTAAAGAAATTGATAATATTATAGATTTAGTACCTTATCTTCGTGACATCCAATCTTGGCTACATATCTATGTGGAAAATATTGCAGCTTCGCTATTGAAACCATATTACCAAGCTTATACAAATTTAGTGCGTAACACAGATTCTTCCATAATAGGCATAGACTATATTTTCGGAAATTTGCGAAGAGTTGAGTGGAAAAATTCGCCAGAAGAAAATTACAGCAATCCCACAGACTGGAAAAACTTGACTTTTAAATATGCTATAGATTGCTTAGATAAACAAATAGTAAGAATCAATAATAGTGAATACGAGAATAGTTTCAAGGCAGATTTAATCACTCGGATATTTATTTGGATTATAGAAAATGGTAAAATATCTTTTTCACAAGCTCAGTTAAGTGCTGCTAAACAAGCTTTAATCCCACTTTGGGAACAAAGTCGTTTTGAAATGCGCTATATGTATCCTAATCAATAAAATTACATAATTTGCTGTAAATCCAACACAAATCCAGGAAGTATATTTTCTCCAGATAAACTAGCAGGATTGTCTAATATCTCTACATCTTTACCCGGACGATAAATTTCCACTCGCTTGTTTTTCCGATCAATTAACCAGCCTAATTGAGTACCATTTTCGATATACTCCTGCATTTTCTCTTGCAATTCTTTCAAGAAATCAATACGAGAACGCAACTCTACTACAAAATCAGGACAAATCGGGGCAAATTTTTCTTGTTGTTCTGGTGTTAAAGCATTCCATCGTTCAATTTTCACCCAAGAAACATCAGGAGAACGTTCTGCGCCATTAGGTAGGGTGAAACCAGTTGAAGAGTCAAAACCTTTGCCTAATTTAGTCTGTTTATTCCAGATTCCTAATTCAACAACCATATCAAAGTTACGGTTGCCAGTCTCACTACCTGTAGGTGGCATAATTAATATTTCCCCTGATGCTGTGCGCTCAAATCTATAATTACTATTTTTCTGACACATCTGGAAAAATTGCTCATCAGTCAAGTCAATTTTCAATTTGAGTGTAGAAGGGAAAGTGGTTGTCGTAGCGTTCATAGGCTATTCTGAGCATCTTACTTTCTAGTGTAGTGCTGTGTGAGGTGCGATCGCTTGATGAGATGATGAAGAGCGATCGCACTTTACCTATTAAATAAATTTGTCTACCCATTGGGTGCAGCTTTACCAGGATAGATTTGCTTAGAACCCTTGGGAATAAAAATCCAGCCAAGGTCTTGTAAGCGGTTAATTAAATTAGATATTGTGACACCAAGCTCTTCTTTCATTGCATAAAGATGTTTCCAATTAGTTAAATTACGTCCTCTTTGTTTAGCTTCTAAAATTTCTCTAGGCATTAACAGGCAGCTAGCAAAATACTGAGCTTGCCATTCAATTTTATCCAAATGGTTTTGAATTATATTTGGATTAGTTTTAGCCCCTGTAGTGCGACACAAATAAAGCTTTGTAGCATCTTTCATTCCTAGATTTAATTCTAGTTGCTCTGTCAGTCCATCAGCTTCATTTTGATTGACATGAAGTATCCAGTGTCCAATTTCATGAGCAATTGTAGATTGCTCAAATCCTCCAGTTAGCTCTGAAATACATTCATTGAGTACAATCTTTCTTTGCAATGGCAGAATCTTAGCTACTATCGACCCCTGCTCATCAGGAGGAATTCTTTCCCAACTCACCATAATTCCCAAAGCGTCAGCAGCACAACTAGCCTCAAAAGGCCACTTTGGGGGGAAATTTTCTAACTCCATAATTTTGAAAACTTCATAAGCTTTCTGCTCTATTTCTTCTTTAGAATAGAATTTATACCTGAAAAGGTTCATTGTAATTCCTCACTTTCTTTACTCATAACCACCACCTTCTTTCCTGACTTTCTGGTTCTAAGTTGACTGGATAGATTTGCTTAGAACCTTTAGGAATATAAATCCAGCCAATATCTTGCAACCGATTGATGAGATTAGATATTGTTACACCAACCTCTTCTTTCATTGCATAGAGATGTTTCCAATTAGTTAAATCACGCCCTTTGCTTATTTCTTGCAGTACATGACGAGGCATTAGTAGACAGCTGGCAAAATACTGGGCTTGCCATTCAATTTTATCAAGCTGACTACTAGCAGTATACTTATCAAGTGGCTCACTAGCACTACGACATAAGAATGAATGATTAGTTTCTATAATGCCAGCATTGATATCTATTTGTTCAGATAAAATTTCACTTTTATTTTGGTTAACATGAAGTAACCAATGTCCTATTTCGTGGGCAATTGTCGATTCGGTAAAAGCTCCTAGAACTTCTGGAATATCATCATTTATCAAAATTGTACGTTCTAAAGGTAAAATCATAGCTATGATCAATCCCCGATCATCAGGAGATATTTGTGCATAACAAATACTCAGATTCAAAAAGTCACATACCCTAGTAGTATCCATAGATAATTTAAGGGCATATTGAGATGAAATTTGTATATTACTTAGAAGATCATTCGCTATGTTTTCAATCTCATCTTTAGAATAGAAGCGATTTTGAAGCTTTGCTACCTTATCTCTGAGTTCAGCATTTTCTTTTTGTAGTCTTGCAATTTGCTCATCTCGTGCTTTTACCAATGAATCAAGACCCGGACTTTCGCGCACTCGACGGAATAAAGCTGGCATTTCCTTGTAGTTCGCCTTAACCAATTCTTCAAAAGCATCCGAGTCACGTTGAGTCATACGTCCAGCTAGGTAGATCAGCTCCTCTGCATTCAAACTGAGATGTTCTGCTATAGAGCGGATTACCTTCTCGCTTGGCTCAACGTGGTCGTTTTCTAGTTTGGACAAATAGGTATAGTCCACGCCTACCTTTACCGCTAGCTCACGCTGACTCAATCCCTTTTTTCTACGAGCTTGCCAAATACACCTGCCAAAACTCTGACTCTCTTGTTTATCCATAATCACATTCAACTACTTGACACTATTCTTGAAGCATCCATGATAAGCCTTCTGTACCTTTGAGTCATATAAAGGTGAAAGCTTTGTACAGCAAGAGTTTTTAGGATTTACTGAGCTAGAAGTTACTCAGATTTATCAACTTATGCATAACTTAATGTATGGATAATACCAGGGTTGAAAAATAAATTCAACATTAATTTCCACAAATTTAATTACTTGACAAGTAATATCATGTTGACTAATATAATCCAAATATAAGTACCTAGCCGGTAGCTAGATTGAAATTGTATAGCAATTCAGGCTGTTACTATGGTGACGAATTTACATACTGTTACACAGGGGCAAAAGCTATGAAGACACAACCCTCAAATCCTGAACAATTGTCCTTTTCTATTGGTAGACCTCTACCTGTTCTGCTTGAGGAAGTACAAAAATCAAGCCACAATCCACAACTCAGAAAGGCTGCGGAACAAATGCTAGAAGGCTTGCGTACCTTGGAAATGGCAACTGAGATTGATGTATATACAGCAATCTACGAAATCCTGACCAAGTAAAACTTTTTTCTCTGCTAAATTCTGGGGTTTGACATCAATGAGCCAAAATTGGCTACCATTTGCCAGCTACAACTTATGGTTGCAGTACTCTCCACCCATAGGGAAAGAACACTTACACTGTGACATGAAACGAGGTTTTACAAAAGCGCGATCGCGAGAATCTGCGGTTGCAGCAATCTTGGCAAGTGATAGCACTCCTCAAAGAATTGGATTACTAGCACAAAGGGGAGTTTATGAGTTTCATGAAAACTCCCCGATGTTACATCAAGAACACGCTGTAGAACAAATGATAGAGATTCTGGAATTGCGGAAAGAGTCAGATTTGGTTCAGCAGCGAGTACTTCAGATACTGACAAACTACCAGCAAAATCCAATTCTTGCTGAGAAGAAAATTATTCAACTCAGTCGAGGTGATGAGGGTTTTCCAGAACCAATTTTGATTCAGCAGGGTAATCAATCTTTTAATTTCTTTGCTGCGATTGACTGCATTTTTGCTGAAGAAGATGATACTTTGCACATTTTAGATTTCAAAACTGGCCACTCTGATTTTGATCGGCGACAAGGGTATATTTATTTACTAGCTGCTAGTTACCGATACCCCCAGCAAAAAGCAGTAGCGTCTTTTTATAACTTAGAAAATGGTAACTGGTCAGAACCTATCAGCGCAACACCTAACACTCTTAAGGCTTTTCAGATAGAACTCGCTTTAATAGCTCAACGATATCAAGAAGATTTGAGACGCTACCGTAAAAATTCTGCTGATTTCAGTCAAATATTTCCCCAAAATCCGGGTATAAGTTGTCGCTACTGTTCGTTTAACTCAATTTGTGAATTTACTATATCAGAGGTTTCTACATGACTGCTGGTGTGCTTCAATCTCCCTTAAAAACTAATATATCTCCAATATTTTTGGCAGAAATATTTTTACTAAATATTCCTCAACCTAACTTAATCTGCTTTCGACTGACTCCCAGAGTAGATACTGAAATAGGAAATCGTTTAAGTTGGCGGTTTAGCCAAAAATTTCCTGATATTATAGTCATTTTTGCAGATGGTAATTTTTGGGTTTTAGCTAAACCCGATCAACCAATGCCAAGTTTAGATCAATGGCGAAAAGCTTTAACAGAAATTCAAGAGGAATTGAAAAAAGATATTGGCGATCGCTACTATTCAATCCAATGGGTAAGCCAACCACAGATATCTGCTGATATTCTTTCTGAACTAGCTATAAGAATATTAAAAATTAGACGACCATTTTCATATTTTAGTATTCCATTTAACAAAATTGAAGTTAGACGAGAAGCAAAATTTTGGGCAGAAGCAATTGAAATTAAAAAAAAATCACACCCAGCTATTGCTATAACCATTCGCAGTTCTTTTGTATTCAAAGGAAAATTGTCTGATTTTTACGAGAATCATCCTTATAGACAAAATCCAAGAGATTTATTAATTGGTTTAAATGTTCGAGATATTGAAAAGAATAGTTCAGCTACTATTGTAGATATTGAAGGAACTATTGGTGAGCGTGAAGAAGAATTACTCAAATATAAGCCTGCATCAATCAGTGAAATCGCTATTCGTGAAGCACCTAGAGATCAACCTGTTGTAGTTGTGCAATTTGGTAAGAACAAAAAACGGTATCTTTATGCAATGGCGGCTCTTATCCCCTGTATCACAGAAGAAAATGCTGAACGATTTGATGTAATCTATGGGGATTTACGAAAAGAAGCTAAGATCCCTTATCAAAAACGACAAACGACTTTAGCATCATATAAACAAGAAGCTGCACTAGCTCTAAATATTTATGGGTTTGAGTTATCAGAAAAATGTCTAAATAGTAGTAAAAGTAGCAATTGTTGTGAATTATTCTTGCCGCTAAAATTTAAGCTGGAAGATACTCAACTTCTATTTGGAAAGGAGAAATCTGAGAAAAATTTTATTGGTAGAAGGGGAGATTTACTAAATGGATTATTAAAAGGTGGCGTTTACCGTCGTCAATTTAAATATCAGGATAAATTGACAGAAATTCGTATTACTGCTTTGAAGCTTTGTAATTTTAAAGTAGATCCTTTTATTCGGGAAGTTCAGAAACGTCTAGAAAACTATGGATTTAAAAGTATAATTGTTCATAAAGTTGCTCTGTCAGTGGGTAGGTCAAGTGTGCCTGAAGATAGAGAAAAAGTTGAAGATGCTATTGATAAATTAATGGCGGTTCCTGAAGATAGAGAAAAAATTAAGGAAGCTGTTAATGAATTAATGGCGATTCCGACTGACATTGTTTTGACATTTCTCCCTCAGAGCGATCGCCATGCTGATAATAGTGATGATGGTAGCTTTTATTCATTTATTTCTTCACGCTTACTCCGGCGTGAAATTGCTAGCCAAGTAATTTATGAAGATACATTAAAAAATACCAGCAATTATGGCAATATTCTTAACCAGGTAATTCCAGGAATTCTCGCAAAATTAGGAAACTTACCCTTTGTTTTAGCTGAACCTTTAGAAATTGCTGATTATTTTATCGGCTTTGATGTTTCCCGAATTTCTAAAAAGAAAGGATTTGGAAGTAGAAATGTTTGTGCGAGTGTGCGTCTCTATGATAAGCGAGGGGAGTTTATTCGTTATCGGCTGGAAGATGCTTTAACCGAGGGTGAAACAATTGATAAACGAACACTAGAAAGGTTTCTACCATCTGCTGAATTAAGACAAAAAACTGTACTAATTTACCGTGATGGACGTTTTTGTGGTGATGAAATAAAGAATTTAAGAGAAAGAGCAAAAGTTATTGGTTCAAAGTTTATTTTGGTAGAGTGTGTAAAATCTCAGATTCCACGACTATATAAATTTCAGCAGTCTGTAGTGACAGCACCAACTAAAGGGTTAGCTCTTCAATTATTCCCGTATGAAGTAATTTTAATCACTACTGAAGTGAAGTCTGAGAAAATGGGTTTACCTTATCCTCTGCGTTTAAAGGTTATTCCCGATCCTGAAGATGAACAGCAAGTATCAATTGAAAGTTTAATAGAAGCTACACTTAAACTGACATTGCTACATCACGGAGCGTTGAAAGAACCTCGCTTACCCGTCCCATTATATGGTTCTGATAAAATAGCTTATCGGCGGTTACAAGGAATTGCTCCAGGTACAGTGGAGGGCGATCGCCAGTTTTGGCTGTAGAATTAACATCAACGCTACAGACATTCTGCATCCAATAAAAACCTGACTTTTCGCAGGTGTGATCGCAATCAAAACAACTTCTGGTTAAATTTTACTAATGCTCTATAGCTTGATACTTTAGAGGGTAGAAAAATCTAGATGCTTTGGTTATCTCAATGGCTAGTGTTAGGAACTATATTTGTTAGCTTAACTTTTAGCACACCTTTATTTGCCAGTCAGTCTATGAACCTACAAGATATGCAGATATTAATAGAAAAAGCTAAAGATGCATGGGTTGCTCAAGATATCGATGCTCTTGCACAATTGTTTACAGTTGATGGAGAACTAATCATACCTGGTCAATGCTGGCGGGGGCAAGAAAGAATTCGAGAAGGACTTGCCAATTTTAAACAAGAGTATTCAGATGTCAAAATAGACATCCAGCGGATTATCATTGGAGCAAATCAGGCAGCAGTAGAATGGTACTACAAAGATACAGAAAAAGGGACAGGTCGTCGTAATAAAGCTGATGACGTAATTGTTGTAGATTTTAGGGATAGTCAAATTAGTCGTTGGCGTGAATATTTTGACACACAAACGCCAACTAACAGATAGTTACATTAACAGTGAGACTGCAATATCCCTAATTTATTTTGAATCAAGGATATTGGAGTATCAAAACTAATTTGTAACGTAAAAAACACAAGACGTTTAGCACCTCAGACCGCTCTGATGAAGAATTTAACCTTCCCTAAGTGATAATAAAGTGGAGGAAGCGACAAAAACTCCACACCGTCAAGATTTAGATTGATTCACACTGTTCAAACATCTGCGATCGCTCTCCTTGGATGTCCGATAATGGGTCACAGCGGTATAACACCCATACAGTGTTGTCTGTTTTCATAAACTAGAATAGCTAATAGTTGGGTGAAAAACTCTCTCTCCAAAGTATAAACACTAGCTAGCCAACAGATATAGCTATATTGTTTATACAAACTTGTCTAAAGCAAGATTTTAATTCTTTATAACTTTAGCTGGTCATTTGACGCCGTTGGGACTGTATTTGGTTAAATTGCTTTTGTTGTGGTGTTAATTGGTTGTAATCACTTGAAGATTGCATATCCCATTGTAATTCTGCTAGCAACAGTAAACTAACGGTCATAATTAGCCCCGTTGAGAGAAATTGCATGACACCGCAATACGGTAAAACTAAAATTCCCAGCAAATGAATAAACCCCATCAGAATAAATGTGCGTGAACGCATTCCTACCCCGGTGCAAAGGTAGCCAATGGCACTTAATCCTAACCACAGTGGACACAAACGGATCAACACCTCTCCCCACCCCAAAAAAATGCTCAAATCGGTCAAGATTAAACCCATTAAGATTAAAGTCGCCCAGCTATAAACAACCCAGCGTAGCTGTTCTACAGTTGCCCAAAACCAAGTTAAACTTACCATGCCAACTCCACCCAATAAGGTAAGCACTGACCACAAAATCGCTTGGCTACTCCAGCTAATGGGTAGAAACTGGGCAGTTACGAAAATTCCAGATGAAATTAGTCCCCAGAGAATAAATGCTTGATCGACGCGAGTATAAAACTTTGAAAAGAGAGTGAAATTTCCAATTTGGTAGTTGAGACAGACTAAACCTTGAATATCTTGAAAATCTAGCTCTTGCTGTTTGTCACGCAGGAGCGGCTCAGAAGAATTGAAAAAAGTCATTGATAATCTATTACTCTTGGTAGATGAATAAATTATTACTCTATCCAAAGAGATACTGTTATTTAAATATAAACAAGTAAAGAATAGTTGAGATGCTCTTGAGCATACTACTTATTTTCATTTTGTATATTTAGAGGCTTTGAAGACTCCGCACTCACCTTAAAACTATTTAACAATCTTTTAAAAGATTGCTGATGAATCGTTTGTTATCAATAGCGATCGCAACATTAAGATACTAAGGAAGCCGCTATCAGTTTCTTTTGCTTAAGCGTGGCGACGTCTACGAGGGGCTACGCCTCACCCACGCTTAAGCAGCAACTAATCTAGCCCTCTATTTACGTACTAAATTCAGCAGTTCTTTAGGAGAAGCCAACAAGTCAATCGCTACAAAGAAGATTTTGCCTTGGGGATCTAACAAAAAGCGCCATGCAATATTCATGCCCACGCTGGCACCGAACCAAGGGGTTTGGACTCTGCCTGTAACTTTAACTTGGGTATAGCCATCTTCCACAGGCTCAGATACGCCGCGCTCTGGGAGCATCTTCAATCCCTGACATTCTTCACGCATATAAGCGCGAATTGCCTCTTGACCAACAATTGGTCTTTCAAAGGGAGGTTGCAAAGCACCTTCGGAGGTAAACAGAGAAACCGCAGCATCAAAGTCATTGGCATTCATGTTGTTGATATAGCCAAGTACTGTAGGATTGTTGATGCCTTCAATGGTGACTTTAGTCCGAAATGCTGGTGCAGTGGGAGGAGCTACCGGCTCTGAGACTTTTTTGTAACTACCAGGAGCATTCGGATCGAATCCCATGCTAATTACGGTATTACGTAGGATGGTAATTTGTTGACCTGAATCTGCATTGCGGATGGCTTGTAACACATCGGCAGCTTTAGGAGAAAGCTTGTAACCTGGTGGGATTGGAGCAACGATTCCCTGAGCCATCCATTCTCCTAACTGATACCAAAAGCCCAACTTGATATTCACGGTGAAGGATGCATAAGAACGGCACAGAGGAGTGTCAGCACGGTTAGCCAAATCGTACATGACTTGCGTTTGAGCCTCAAAAGGCATCTGCTTAATTTGTTCGAGTAAGCCTTGTGCGAGGATCATGTTGGCTGCCCCAGGAGCCGCAACTGTAATACTTCTACCCATCTCGGTATAAGCAAACCAAAGTAATGCTAGTTGATCTTCAGCATTGAGTTTAGAGAATGATTCGACGACGGTTGGAACAACGTCAGCAACTAGGGTGCCGGGAAAAATACTTTGAGCCGACTGGATGGTAAATGACATAGCAGAAATTCCAAAAAGAAAATTACAGTTCTACCGAATGTGAAAAATCAAATGTGCAAAGACCGAGAACAAATGCGTTTAAAAGTTAATAAAGGCACTCAGTAGTTTTGGCATCACTAGAAAGCCTGTTGTAGACATAGATAGCTCTAATAAAGGCATAGTGATGCTGTTGCCGTTGAGTTTAGATACTTGGCAAAGCACATTGCAGCCTCAACTGCATAGTTATTTAGAAAGCCTTGATTAACGGTGGTTTAACGCATTGATGCTGTTTTGTATCTTTATGTAAAGAAACATAACAAGTTCGTTACAAATAAGCAATACCTTCTCAGTTATATATTGATAATTTATGCTTATATAAAAATAATTTTTACTGATGTTCAATTTAATGCAATTGGTGCTTTTGTGTGCATCAAATTTCCATAATCCTTAGCTGAACCTATTCGCTATCAAACATCACGAGCGTCACAGCGTACTGTCAGCTAAAGACGCGATAAATCGCCGTCTCTACAATAATCAGTCTTTCGTCTGGACGGTGATTCATCGCGTCTATTGCCTGAACCGAACTGTATAGAGCCGACTGTAGACACGCCTAGTTCTTGTATAAATCCGAAATACCCTACTCACTTGGTACGGTTCCCACTACCTTTATTTCTGTGTCAAGTAGTTGCACAAAATATTTACAATAGTTAATATTAGTTTACAGAGAGCAAAAACAAAGAGTCAAAAATGGCAAGTAAAGGCTTTACCATTAGCGAACGCGGTCAAATCAATAGATTTGCGATTGAACCCAAAGTTTATGTTGATGAAACTCCGCAGATAGGATTCACCAAATATGCCGAAAAACTCAATGGGCGTTTGGCAATGATTGCTTTTGTTTCACTCATCGCTGTAGAAGTTATCACCGGACATGGTTTGATTGGATGGCTAACCAGTCTTTAAAGAAGACACTTTGAGATTTCTTAATTTTCTTTACTTGACGAATAAAGCAATTTAGAGGCAAACTTACTTATGAAAACTGATTTTGATTATCCCAAAAAGGATTTGATTGGATCCGTTGTTTTTAGACCTGCTTTCAACAAGTTTGAGATTATCAATGCAAATCAAGCCTGGTCATTGTTTTTTACTGCCGGTCAAGATGATAAAGGACTGGGACAAGAAATTGAGTTCGGCAGATTTTTCACTAACCTTTTAATTGCAATTGGAGTAACTGGAATTATTTGGGCGATTTACTTCAGCCAATTAGGATGAGTAAGTTTGTTCATTTCTAGTGTGTAGTAACTTCAATAGAGGTCTTGGATTTGGATACCAGGACTTCTTTTAAATTTTCAATAAGTTTAAAAAACTCTATTTAGCTTTGGAAAAAGTTTGATGTTGATTGGATTTATAAAGCTTCCCAATTTGTCACGGTATTGTGGATACGTGGGCTTAGAAGTAGCAGAAATTGTTTCCAAACATCTTGCTGTTCAAAGTAAAACTTATGTAATTCAAAATAGAAGGGTGTTGATACATCAACTTTTAAAGTCTGGTCTAGATGCTCATACCGCAGATCGAACTGTTACTGTACTTGTATCAAGCCCGGTTTTACAATTAAGCAACAAAAACCAGTGTGCAATTAATTATATGCGAAAGGAACTATATAAACAGTAAAAGGGATTGGGGTTAAGGGAGAGGTGACAGGTTACAGAGAATAATCTGTACCCTCTAACCTTTACCCTATTCCCTACTTCAGTCACCAATTCAACGCAAACAACGAATTGCCTCTAATAGACCTCTAGCTTTATTCAGCGTCTCTTCGTATTCTTTTTCTGGCTCAGAATCAGCTACCAAACCTGCACCGGCTTGGACGCTTACTGTCTTATCATGCACTACCATTGTGCGAATTGCGATCGCAGTATTTAACTGTCCTTCAAAATCGTAATAGCCATACACACCCGAATAAACACCCCGACGACTAGACTCTAACTCGTGGACAATTTCCATCGCCCTAATCTTGGGTGCGCCGCTTACCGTACCTGCTGGAAAGGAAGCTTTCAGTAAATCCCATGCTGTTTTACCAATTGCTAATTTACCCACAACATTGCTAACAATGTGCATTACATGGGAGTAGCGCTCAACCACCATTAACTCATCAACTTTGACGCTACCACTTTGACAAACACGCCCCAAATCATTCCGCCCTAAATCGACAAGCATCACGTGTTCGGCAATTTCTTTGGGGTCTTGGAGTAAATCCTGAGCAAAGGCTGCATCTTCCTGAGTGGTTTTACCTCGCGGACGCGTCCCAGCAATTGGGCGTACCGTCGCTATCACTCCACCATCTGAATCAGTTTCAGCTTTCACCATCACTTCAGGACTGGAACCGATGATTTGCCAATCTTGGAAGTTAAAGTAAGCCATGTAAGGCGAAGGATTTATCTGACGTAGCGACCGGTAAAGGGCAAAGGGGTCGCCTGTGTATGTTGTTGATAGTCGCTGGGAAATTACTACTTGAAAAATATCACCTGCTTTAATGTAATCTTTCGCCTTCTCAACGCTGGCACAAAAATCAGGGCGGGTAAAATTACTCTTATACTCCTCTGCTCCCCTGTTCCCCTGCTCCCCTGCTCCCCTGCTCCCCTGCTCCTCTGCTCCTCTGCTTCCAGGCGGATTCCATTCCAATCGAGTTTTTTCCGGGGATAGGGGTAGAGATAGCTTTTCGAGCATTTGGGTGACGCGATCGCTAGCTTGTTGATATGCTGCTTTTAAATCTACATTCGGGTCGCGTAAATCAGCATAAGCGACCGCCCAAATTTTCCGCTTCACCTGGTCAAAAATCAACAGGTGGTCTACCTGCATCCACAACCCATCAGGGATATTTCGCTCATCTGGTGGATAAATTGGCACACGCGGCTCAATCCACTGAATCAATTCATAGCCCCAAAACCCAAATAAACCGCCAATTCCTGGTGGTAGCTGTGGTAATTTTACTGGCTTATAAGGTGCTAAACATTCGGCTAAAGCTGTAAAAGGATCGCCAGCAAAAACCACCTGCGAACCATCGCGGTTTTTCTGAGTAGTGCGATCGCCCCTTGCTTCCAAAACCCACACCGGATCGCAGCCCACTAAACTATAGCGTCCCAGCTTTTCCCCACCTTCTATCGATTCCAACAAAAAGCTATAAGGCTGACCCGCACAGACTTTATACCAAGCAGATACGGGCGTATCTAAGTCCGCCACCCATTCTTGATATACCGGGACAAAGTTGCCTTGTAGAGCTAGCTGAGAAAATTCGGAGAAATCGGGGAATACCATAAATTGCTTAGGGATGGGGCATGGGGAATGGGGCATGGGGCACAATAAGCAGAGGCGCAGAGGGGATAGGGGGCAGAGGGGAAAGATTTGCTGTATACTTCCCCCCTGCTCCTCTGCTCCTCTGCTCCTCTGCTCTCCAGTCCCCAGTCTTAGTCCCTATTCATCATAGGTAGTTTTACCACTAAACTTGATCTGTGACGGGTTGGGATTTTGCCCAATCCGGCGTGGGAGAAAACGCACTTTATCACGACCTTCATTTACTTTTTCGGGGAAGACACCATCAGCTGGGTGAAGTAAGGTAGTTTCTCCGTTGGGTAAAATCCGGTAAACTTTGTAATCTGTGATTTTGAGTTTGCGAAGTTGCTGACCGCCCAAAAAGATGCCATATTCTTTACGAGCTATATACAGCAGGTTTTCACCTTTCCGCATAACAGCAGCACCACCTGTAGGCAATTCAAAAACTTGCTCTTTCGGGCTAGTCCAAGTGATCGCGTACTTTTCTTCTACTGCTGCTTTTGTAAGCAAGCCACCAGTGCTGCCAGCAAATAGCGGGGTTTGTCCAGAGAGTGTTTCTGCCATAAAGTCTGTTCTCTCAACGTTTTTAGGGAATCCTAACATCGCAACCAGGATCATATTGCGATCGCGTCATAGACTGTAACAGTTTTTAGTCATTTTTCCTTTGTTCTTTGTCATTTGTTAAAAACCAATGCCCCATCCTCAATGTCTAATGACTAATGACTAATGACTAATGACAAAGGACTAATACCTATTTACTCTTGACTTTTGTCCGTTTTTCCTCTTGGCTATTCTGAACAATCGGGATGGTGAAGTGAAACTGACTACCCTGGTCTTTGCCAGTTGACTCTGCCCAAATTTGCCCACCCCAGCCATTAACAATTTGACGGCAAATTGCTAAACCAAGTCCAGTCCCGCCAGTGGTGCGGCGCAGCGCTCCTTCTTCTTGATAGAAGCGGTCAAAAACTACTTCTAAACGATTTGGTTCAATGCCGCGTCCAGTGTCAGCTATAGTCACCTCGACCATTTGACGGCTGTTGTAAATCACTTTAATCGTGATTTCTCCTTGGGGTGGCGTAAATTTCAAAGCATTGTCCATGAGTTTTGCCAGTACCTCGACTAGCCAATCACCGTCAGCTCTGACTAAAGGTAGGTTTTCGGCAATTTGAGTCTTGATTTGGGGCTGCTTTTCCGTTGAGGAACGGGTGCGATTTCGGCTGAGTGCTAAATCGACACATTCTTGTAAGGTGAGGGATTCTGGATGCCATTCCACCCGGCCGCTTTCCAAGTTGGAAAGTGTAAGAAAATCTTGTACCAGTTTTCGCATCCGCTCTGAGTCGGAAAGAGCGGTGTTGAGCATCACCTGCTGCAACTCTAAGGGCATATCCGGTTCGGTAGCAAGACTTTCCAGGCACACTTGAATTGTGGATAGGGGAGTACGCAGTTCGTGTCCAGTTATGGCTATGAGGTTGCTGCGGGTGCGGTCTAGGGCTTCTAGCTGCTGGTTAAGTTCTTCTAAATTAGCGTAAGCTTCCGCTTGGATAAGAGCTGCTCCTACTTGGGTAGCGATCGCTTCTACCAAATCCAATTCCCCAGGTTGGCACTCGTGCGGTGGCATTCGGCAGTAATGTAACTCCACAATGCCCAATAATCGCCCTTGATAGAAAACTGGTTCCATCAGCCAAGAACGAATGGCAAACTTTTTGGCGATCGTGGAAAGTCCTGGCGATTTGGTAACGCGGGGGTCACTCAGCGTATCGCTTACACAAACACCTTCGCCCTGTTCCACGATGTCCCGAAATAGGGAATTTTTCTCTAACTCCCAGGTTTGCCCACAAACAGATAAAACACCGGGATTCAAAAACTCGTGTTCAATTATGGCTTGGCTATCTGTGGCTTGAGCGCGGTAAATTAAACAGCGACAAGCTTCTAGGTGTTGTCCTAATTCTTGTGCAGCCACCTGGAGAACTTCGTGAGGATCGAGCGATCGCCGAATAGCAGTACTAATTGAGTTGACTAATCGTTCTTTTCGTGCTTGAGCAGCAATAGAACGGTAAGCTTTGTGCAATTTGTACTGACTAGCTTGCAAATAAGTTACTAAGCGCTGCACAAAGGGATCTGTATCAATGTCACAGGCATACTCATTTACCTGTTCGGCTCCAGAGTAGTTTCGCGGTTCCCCAATGCCAAACCTCTGACGTGCCTGTTGAATTTTACTTGCTAGTTCTGGTCTGTAAACTAAAATCCTGTCTAACAGCAATTCGGCGGCTTTCAGGCTAACTCCCCTTTCCGATGTCCAAATTCCCTCAAATCTTCGCGCTGTGTCTATATCCAAATTAGGGCTTAGTTCTGGTAGTTGCTTATTTTTAGCAAGAGAACCAAGGTTTTCTCGGCAAACCAGACAAGTAGCGTAATTGTCAGCAATCACTACCAAATGCCACTCCTGACTTAAGCCATCCGTTGGCTCAAAAGCCACTTTTTCGTAGTGTTCCGAACCGTTAGCGAAATCAGTTTCTGGAGCCGCTAATACGTATATTTGGTTACTCCGCAAGGCTAGTCGCAGGTAGCGATGAGCTTCTTGGCGGTAGAATCGCTCTCGCTGGAAACTAGCAATTACAAGGGGTTGAGCTAAAGTCGCAGCCAAAACTTGATCTTCCATCGCGTGGGAGAGCGCCGTTAATGAAGCCTTAAAATATAGCTGGGGTCGCAAGTAGGGTAGGGACTTTAGCAGATCACTCAGCACAGAAGTCGAAATGCTCATGAATTATTGTTAAACGCTCAACCTCGATCAGATCCACGTCACAGCTGCATTGTACAAATTCCAAGGGACTCTCAAGTTAAATAGACAGCTGCAATATGTAAAGAACGCTAAAAAGCGCTTTTCGCCAAAGTAGTCGCAACACTTCGTTACCAACTAGGAGGGGTACATACAACTTAATTGGTTGATTGACAACCTACTACGCCCAATATACATTCTTGACCAACTTTGCTATGTGCCTGCATAGGCAAAATCTTTCAGGAGTAGATACTAAAATACTAATTATTATATGGTTTTAACTACTGTGTTAACTAATAATCACGAATCATTGATTGCATAGTCCACGACTAAGACAGGGAATAGGCGGTGAGGATTACTATATCGCGGTGTCTCGGTTGAGTAAAGGTATAAGAACTCCCTCACCGCAAACAAGGAGGGGACTATGATGTAATTTATATGATTAGAAAACGCTATAGTTCAATTACTTGAAAAGGGCTGTAAAAGCAGGGTGAGGTAACTGACCGGACTTCCGCACCTTTTGTCTCTCTATGATACGCTATTATTTTTTTGCACTGTGTATCTTGACACAAATCTTACTTTTTTCGACCTAAATAAATTTAGCTGCTCTGTCCCAAAGCAAGAAGGTATTTCTTCTTTACCCCTCTGCCCCTCTGCCTCTTGGGTAAGAGACTTCTACTCAAAAATAGACCCATACACGGAACTTTGACTAATGACACCGGATACACTCATGACCCCGGAAAAAATTTTCCTGGATGGAAAAACTTTTATTCCTGCCGAACAATTACCTATGCCGGAGTGGCCTTGTGTTGTGAATGAAAGATCGCAACCGACACTGACGGTTAAAGATGATGATTTATTTTTTGTGACAGATACTATCGGGAATATTTCTGGCTGTTCCCTCAACGATGGCAATCCCAGTATGGGACTGTTTTGTTGTGATACGAGATTTCTGAATCGCTTGGAGTTACAAATTGAAGGGCGATCGCCTGTACTCCTAAGTAGTACTGCTGAGAAAGGTTTTTCACTCTCAGTTTTGTGTACTACCCCCAGAATCGACGATCGCCTGAAAGCCGAGACTATCGGAATTCGCCGAGAAATCGTGCTGAATGGGGCACTATTTGAAGAAATAGAAGTATCTAACTACAGCACAACCACTGTCAATTTTGAACTAAGTATCAGTTTTGATGCGGATTTTGTAGATTTATTTGAAGTCCGGGGCTATGACAGAGAAAAACGAGGTCGGCTTTTACGTCTAGTAGAACCGACGACTGAGGAAGGAACATTTTCTCACGTCGATGGCGTTGCACCAGTACCTAAAGAGCCATCTGCCTCTAGAGAAGAATCCTTAACACTGGCCTACCAAGGTCTGGATGGCTCGGTGATGGAATCTCGGATTCTATTCCAGCATCGGCAACCAGACTCTTTCAAGGGTTACACTGCGGTTTGGCAGCTAGAATTGGCTTCTCACGAAACTCAAAAGCTGGGCTACCGAGTGAATATGTTGAGAAACAACCAGTCCAGTTCAACCGTGAGCGCCGCCACTACCTTAGGACAGGCAAAAGCTGCTGAGTGGATGGAGGAGCAACACTGGGTACAACAAATTACCCGCATTAGCTCAGATAAGAGTACCTTCAATCGAGTGATTGAGCGGGCTGAACAAGATATGTATTTGTTGCGCCAGTCTTTTGGTAAGCATAAGACTGTTTCCGCTGGAGTGCCGTGGTTTTCGACACTATTTGGGCGAGATTCCCTGATTACAGCTTCCCAAAGCCTGATGTTAAACTCGCAAATCGCTAAGGAAACTCTGATATTACTGGCGACATACCAAGGTAAAATCGATGACGAATGGCGCGAAGAAGAACCGGGTAAGATTTTGCACGAGTTACGTTTGGGAGAAATGGCTCGTTGTCAAGAAATTCCCCATACACCTTACTACGGTACTGTTGATGCCACTCCTTTGTGGCTGCTGCTCTATGCCGAACATTATGCTTGGACTCACGATCGAGAACTCCTAGAGCAACTTTGGCCCAATGCTTTAGCTGCAATGGAGTGGATCGATCGCAATACCAAAGAAACTAGCTACCTCAGCTACTTCCGTACATCGAAACGCGGTCTTGCTAACCAAGGTTGGAAAGATTCTGGTGACTGTATTGTAGACCGCAAGGGAGAATTAGCCAACGGTCCAATTGCCCTCTGTGAGGTGCAAGCTTACGTCTATGCTGCAAAAATGCGCCTAGCAGAAATAGCTAGGATGAAAAAGCGGCTTGATTTGGCAGATCGTTGGCAAGAAGAGGCGAGAAATCTTAAGGTTCGGTTTAATCGAGATTTTTGGGTAGAAGACCAAGATTTCTGCGCCCTGGCTTTGGATGGAGACGGGAAGCCAGTAGACAGTATTACCTCAAATCCTGGTCATTGTCTGCATTTGGGACTCTTCACAGATGAAAAAGCTCATAGTGTAGCAGAACGGTTACGGGCACCAGATATGTTTAATGGTTGGGGCATTCGGACTCTAAGTAGTTTGTCACCCGCTTATAATCCGATGGGTTATCACATTGGTTCGGTTTGGCCCCATGATAATGCTCTGATTGCAATGGGATTGCGATCGCTCGGTCTAATCGATCAAGCCTTAGAAATATTCCAAGGTTTATTTGACATGACTGAGCAACAACCATATCAACGTCCTCCAGAACTTTTTTGCGGCTACGAACGGAACGGCGATAATGCTCCTGTGCAGTATCCAGTTGCTTGCACTCCCCAAGCTTGGGCTACTGGTAGTATTTTCCAACTACTACAAATGATGGTCAACTTGGTGCCTGATGCTCAAAATAATTGCTTGCGAATAATCGACCCTGCTTTGCCAGAATCGATTAATCGCTTGTCATTTCATAATTTGCGAGTCGGCCCCACCATCCTCGATTTGGAATTCGAGCGTTCTGGGACTACGACTGCTTGTCGCGTTGCGAAAAAACGGGGTAATTTACGGGTAGTTATTGAAGCTTAGAAAGATAGTAGGGAGTGGTGAATGGCTCACTCCCTATTTTATGATTAGTGCGAGCATCGCGCAGTGCCATCCACTTTAAAAACCCACTGTTAGCTTGCTTCATCGCCAGTGTGTAGAGTTTTCAAGAGTTTTTCTGTAAACTCGATCAATTCATATACAGAATTTTGCGTAATTTGTGTAGTTTTGAAGCCATGAGCAATAGAATTACGTAATAAGAGTGAATTCATTAGTAACTGATACTCAGATTTTGAAATTACACCTTCAATTGCTAATTGCTTCACCAAATAGAGTGGATCAAATTTTTGTAAACTTAGCTCCTCCTTTTGGGCTATAAGTCTCAAAGTTGCTTCTACCAAAGACCAAGAATATAAGATAGCTGATTCTGGATGTTGCGTTATCAGTTGCCTTGCTACTTGCAACTGCGATTCTATTTCATGTTCTTGAAGAGAACCCTCTGCTTTCAGAGAATACATTATATCCTCTGGGTTGGTCATTACTAATTCAAATCTCCAACCAGGATGTTTTTCTACCGCTTGAGCTAAATTACGTAAGTCTTGATTAGAAGAAGAGTTCAGTGAGGAGCGTGACTTCACTTCAATAACTACATTTTCTTCTCCCCGACGTACTATCATGTCGGGGCGATATTTATTCAGGAAGTCAGGCAATTCTTCTGAATTTGGATGAAAAAAAACTTCGTATCCCTTCTCCCTATACTCATCTGCTAGTTTTAGTAATCGTTCTCTTTCTAAGTTTGCGGTTGGAGTTTCCATCAAATAATTACCTCCTGGTTAGGAGCATCAATTACGACAATATGTAAGAACTCATTGCCACGGGCAAACCCTTCCGCCAATGTCGAGGTCATATTTTCTATTCTAAAGTTACCTGACAAATTCCTCTTTCTAACTAGGAGATCGCTTACTTGACGATCATCGTAGTATGCTAATTCTTTAAGTGCATCTTGAATAGGCTTCACTATATTGTCTACATCTATTTGATCGGAATCATAGAAATAGGTTATCTGGAGCATAACCCACCCAGTAGCTATTTTTTGTTCCGAAGACCAGTATTTTTCAGCTTCTTGTCGTACTGTATTTTTCCAAGCTTGAAGCCGATTGCCCTTACCGCGATTACGAGCCTGTTGTGATACTGGTGGCCCATCTACTATGAACTCAAATCTGATCAATGCACTTTTAAATAATAGATCGCAGGTTATTTTATGCTAGTAACCTCGAACACAAGCAGATAATTCCCACTACTCATGACAGAGGAATACTGCCGTTACTAACTGTTGCTGTGTTTCCCAGTAGCTTCGCTGAGTGCTTCACGAATTATCTCATCACTCACACCATGCCGTTTCAGGCTGGCAATCAATGTAGAAACAGTATCACCCTCAAGTCGCTCAAGATCAGATCGAAGTCCTTGTCCGATGTAAGCGCGAACTAATGGCTGATAACCAGAAAACCCTAACAATGGTGCTACTCGCTTCAAATCCTCAATCACATCTTCGGGAATGCGAATTGTCACTGTCGTCATTGGACGATTTTTATCGAGTCGCTTTTTTAAGAATTCAGCTTTCATAGTATTCACGTTCCTTGCGCGTCGCTTTCCGAGCGGAGATGATCCGAATTATGTCGTTTTCACGCTCAATGTAGACGACGTATAAAAGATTCCATCGTCTGTCCAAGCCAATCACAGCATCCCGCTCCTCATCATGGCGGCTTGCATCAACCACCACTAGAAACGGATCGAAGAAAGCTTCTACGGCTTGCTGAAATGTTATGCCGTCATGATTGCTGGGATTAATCCGAGCTTTCTCCTCGTTCCAAAGGAAGGTGACACCATTAAGCACGAAAAACACATCCATCCCTTATATTTTAGGCAAGATGTATTTACGTTGTCAATACGATTTCTTATAAAACAGGACTTACGCAACTGGCACAGTGCGATCACTAGACAGTAGTACATACGTATTTAATTAGCGAGAATCTGTTTGATTGGCTTTACTCGAATT
>NZ_JBALDU010000010.1:0-31214 GCF_036917235.1 Nostoc sp. | reverse complement strand
TCAGTTGCACTCAATTTAATAAATCCTCAACATTTAAGAAACTGGTTTGCTAGTTGCTGCTACTGTACCTCATAACAGCCGTAAATGCTGTATCCTCCGCCTTTTTTAAGTCTTTTGCAGTTTTGATAATTCAGATAGCATTGCTATATCCGAACATTCGCAAAATGTGGGATAAAAACATCTGAATTAGGATATTGTTATGGTCGAAATCATATTTAATACTATATTGAAACCCTCCAAATAGAATCTGGAGGGTTTGTTTGATTACTTATGAGGTTTGCTTAACTTAGAAGTGCCCCTGGTTGTCCGTTTTGGACTACAAAGGAAGCTAGGGTTTTGACTGAGGCATTCATATCAACGATGCTTGATACAACGCGATAGTCACTTTGCCAGCGTTTTGGAGTCAGGTTGCAGCGCACGTATCCTCGGTAAGCACCATCAAAGAACTTAGTATGGGGATTATTAATTAGGGCTGCTTGAGATGCAGCGATGAATGAGGTGGGAAAGTCAGAGGTAATTGAAGTTCCTACGAACTCAGTGCCTACCGTCGGCGATTTTGGGTTATTAAAGTCAAGCTTTAGGTCGTGTACCCAACTAGAATGGATGTCTCCAGTAATTACCACTGGATTAGAGGGTTGGCGCTGGTTGAGAAAACTCAAAAGCCGATTACGTGCAGCCACGTAACCGTCCCACTGATCCACATTGAAGACACCGACACCTGGACTACTATTGAAATTGTACTCGGCTAACATAGTCTGTTGAGCAATCACATTCCAGCGCGATCGCGATTGGTCTAACCCTTTTCGTAGCCACTGTTCTTGCTCTGAGCCTGTCATGGTAGCATTTGTATCAAAAGCTTGGGGACAGCGAGGCTTAATTCCATCATCACAAGGTTGATTAGTGCGATACTGCCTCGTGTCTAGCACATTGAACTCAGCTAAATTACCGAAAGTCAATCGCCGATAAAGCAGCGCGTCTGGGCCCTTGGGCAATGAAGACTGACGTAGAGGCATATGTTCGTAGTAAGCTTGGTAGGCATTAGCTCGCCGTTTTCTAAAAGCCTCTTGGGTTTGGTTATCTTCGGGGCTTAAGTTGGCGTAGTTGTTGTCAACTTCATGATCGTCCCAAGTGACAATCCAAGGAAAAGCCGCATGAGCAGCTTGGAGATTTGGGTCAGTTTTGTAGAGGGCGTGGCGATCGCGGTAGTCTTTAAGAGTAATGATTTCTGGACTGTTATGCTGGCGCGGCCCACCAAACTGTGGCCCGTATTCGTAGATGTAATCACCCAGATGAACCACAAGGTCGAGATTTTCCTCAGCCAAATGCCGATAAGCCGTATAGTAGCCATTTTGCCAGTCTTGACAGGAGACAAAAGCAAAGTTCAGTTGTTGGGTATAGCTATAAAATGCTGGTGCTGTACGAGTTCGTCCAATGGGGCTAACTTCCTTACTTACTTTAAATTGATACCAGTACCAACGGTCAGGGTCTAGTCCACGGACATCAACGTGGACTGAGTGTGCTAACTCTGGTGTTGCTAGTACTGTTCCTCGCCGCACCACCCGTTTCATGTTTTCATCAAGGGCAACTTGCCACCGCACTGGAACATTTACCAGTGGCATTCCACCTCCAGAGAGTGGATTGGGAGCCAGTCGTGTCCAGATCACAACACCATCCGGCAAAGGATCGCCAGATGCAACACCAAGACTGAACGGATAGCTAGAAAACCTTGAGTTAGCCAATACCGGATGCCATTGGCTAGCTACTGTTAACCCTGTTAAGAATCCTGCACCCAACAAAAAATCCCGCCGTCTGCAACGATTTGCTAGTAGGCGTGTACCATCCATAAGTTCCATATTCACCCCTTCCCAGATGTAAATACAGTTGGCATTCAGGAGGGTCAATTGCCAAAAGCACAAACAATGGCTTGATTTGACTTGTTTCCTAATTGCTGCTCAACCAAACACAAGGAACCTACCAAACCAGGATCAAGTAGAAATTAAGATTTTGTTAAGTTTAAAATTGAATTAGGGGATTGGGCATTGAAACTGGGATAAATTTGTGGCGCATTTAGACCCACCATCAAAATAGTAAAGAATTTATGACAGTTAACGATGCAGTTTTGGGAGGGATTGAAAGAGTTAAGCAATTGCTGGCGCATGGAAAGGTTGAACAAAAAATTGATGCCCTTCTAGATGCTTTTGAGTATGGGGAAGCTGGCTTAGACTTGATTATTGAAGCTTTACAGAACTCAGAGGTTGATGTTCAAGAGGCAGCTTATTGGCTACTTCAGGAAAGTACAGAGCCAAGAGCTAAACTGGCATTACAGCTTTACAATCCATATTTATTTTTTGAGTATCTTTTTACTATTGAGAGGTATACAGATGAAGTTCGCAGTATAGCTTGTGTAGATATAAGCCAAGAGTTGCAAACCGTAGTTACTTGTAATTATAACAACATAATTCAAGTGTGGAATATGCAAACACAACAGGTAATATGCACATTCCAGCCAGAAGTAACTAAGGAATTTGATCAAATCGTAATCGCACCCAACAATCGCATTTTAGGACTTTGGCATTGTAATGATTATGCTGAAGTGTGGGAGCTAAAAACAAAGAAAAAAATCTTCACTACACATCGCCGCTCAGATTGGTTTTGGTATATTGCCTTTAGCCCAGATGGTCAATCATTTTTAAATGCTGTTGACGGAAAAATTTTTGAATTATGGGATATAAAACTAAAAGGAATAATTTCCTATATTTATATGTCCGACATGGGTCATAATTTTATCTATTCAAATTCGCAAGTTTTAGTAACTGAAGAAAAAGACTTTAACCAAAAGTATAAAATATGGGATTGGCAAATCCAACAAGTAATTTGCACCTTAAGCCTTTCAGGGTATATGCCTGTAATTACTGTTAGCCACGATCAACGCTTTTTACTTAGTGGTAGTCGAGAAAATGGAACCATTAAAGTGTGGAACATTCGGACAGGATATGAACTTTGTAGTCTCACAAGTCACTCATCGTCAATTACTCGTCTTGCAATTAGCTCAGATGAACAAAGACTATTTGTTTGGAGTGGAGACAGCACCGTTGAGGTGTGGGGAATTTAATTCTTCACGGTGATTTAAGATAATTTAAGTTCAGAATTATACTGTATAAATTACGAATTATTTAAAATCTGCCATTTCCCTGAACAATGTGCTTAACGGTGGTCAAAGTTTCCAGGCTGATAAATCCCCGACGATGACCTTTTTGATTAGACATACCGAGAAATACTGAATCTCCCCGCGAGGGGTTGCGGGAAAAACGCGGGGAAGTATTGATGTAGGTAGAGGCACTGTTAACTCCCAACGCAAACTGCCGACTTTCTTGGTAAGATTCAGTCACGATGGAGTCAGCATGACCACTGCTGTATTCATTAATCCAGGCGATCGCAGCTTCTAAGCTATCTACTAGTTTAAAAGCTACTGTCCTAGTTAAATAAGGGTTTCCCCATTCGCCTTCTTTTACCAGCTGCAACTGGGGAAAGGCTTGTACTAGTTCTGCATCCCCTTTAATTTCAAAGCCTTTTTCCATTAAGCTGTTCCATAAAACTGCTAAAGATGATGGCAAGGCTTGACGATGAATTAGTACTTTTTCAATGGCGTTGACTTGATCGGGTTCACTTTGATGGCTATTAAGAATCATCAAGCGCACCATTTCTAAGCTACTATTGGGCGACCAGTAGAGGTAACAGTTACCCATCGCCGACTTTAAAACTGGGCAAGTTGACTGTCGGACTACCTGCTGCACTAAGCTAGAACGTCCGTAGGGAATCACTAAATTCACGTACTGGTCTTGGGTGACTAGATCCCGAACCGAAGCCCCATGTTCTGCTGTGATCAGTTCTAGACAGCCGGGAGCTAGACCAACTTCTGCGATCGCATTTTGCAGTGCTTCAGCGATAGCGGCGTTGGAATGGCTAGCTTCGGTACTGCCTTTGAGAATTATACAATTGCCAGTTTTGATACAAAAACCCGCTGCGATCGCCCCTAAATCAGGAAACGCCTCATAAATAAATCCAATCACTCCCAAGGGCATTAATTGGGTGTAACTTTGGGAATCTTCTAGTTGATAATCAGCGGTTCTAACGCGTCGCAGCGGATCTGATAATTCCCCCAACCGTTGTAAAATGTCTACTGTCATCTCTAGCCTTGTGGGAGTCAGCTTCAGCCAGTCCAATATCAATTCAGGCACTGCCATTTCCCGACTGGCTTCTAAATCCAAGGTATTGGCTTCTAGAATGTCGTCAAATGAGCGCTCAATCGCCTTTGCCATTGCCAATACTGCACGACTCCGGTCTGCTCCCTTTGTAAGCGCCAACTTTAGGGAAGCTTGATAGGCCCGTTGGGCACTAGTAATCGGTTCGGGGTGGTCATCCAATTCAACAGTCATTGAGTTAACGTCTGTAGGTAAGCCAGACCATTAGTGCTGGTAAGATAGCCAATAGCACCGCCACCATTGCCCAAGCAATAATGCTGGAACCATTTGCCAATCGCAGTGCTAAAGGCAGCCATATAATCACTAGCACGAAAATAATGCCCAGCGCTATAGGCAGATAGCTTTCTCCCAAGCGGGGATGGACAACATGCCAACTATTTCCCATCCAACGCCAAGCCCGTTTGTAGGGATAGGTGGTGGAAAGCTGTTCTAGAACATGACCATTATCTTCTACAACAAAGATTTGCTGACAGCGATCGCAACCAAATGCTTCTGTCAGTGTAATCGGAATTAACTGACCCCGGCGACGACAGGGACAGGGGTATTCGGTATTGAAATCGATTTTTTCGGGTTTTTTAGATTGCACAAGCGTTCTAATAACTTGAGCGTGTTTTACAGGAACTATGAGAATATAATGCCTTGGTAAACACTTTAAAGGCTTCTGTCTTTATACACATAAAAAGGCGATATAAACATTGCCCTGATTACAAACAGTAGATGCAGCTAACTTTAAGTATCCGACTAATTGCCAAATCAGTACGGAGTTATCTCTTTGTAATCTTTCCCGGTAGCTGGCGATCTTGTTTAAAAATTTCCTTCTCTTCATCTGTCGCTTTCAAGGTAATGTGGTTGCGTTTTTGGGATTTATTATGCTGACACACCTAGTACAATTTTAAGCATAGGTCGCGACCACTCCTAAAGCAAATCCTTTGGGAAGGCTACGCTCGTAAACAACACAAATCAACAAACCTTAGATTATCCTTTGGGCTACTATATATTACTATCAGTTCTCAAGGTTAGATCGGCACTATATCCAATATCTATTCCTTGCAGTTCACAAGTGTTTCCAAAGCAGGAATTGCTAAAACACTTATTGTAGTGTGTAACTGTTTATATATACATTGTGGCTAATCTTGACTGACCTGTCCACAATTGGAGCAGGTAACAAGAGTGCAGAGCTAATCTACGAACACTTCAACGCACCCTAAAAATACTAAACCTCTTGGAATTGTTAAATTCAAGAGGTTTTAGTTGGAAGCGGGTAACGCGATTCGAACGCGCGACATTCACCTTGGCAAGGTGACGCTCTACCACTGAGCTATACCCGCGATCATCACCCGAATACCAATATCTCAGATTTATCTATAATTGTCAACCCCCTAATTTAGTTATTGGTCATTAGTCATTGGTCATTTGTCATTAATAAATAACAAAGGACAAATGACTAATGACGGACTAGCCGAGTTCTTCCGACTCCAAAGTTAAATTGCCAACGCTGGCACTTGGAAAAGCGGCTGGCAAAGACTGGCTATTACGCGAATATGGCTCTGCAAGGTTAGAACGCAGTTGCCGCATCAGGCTAGCCATCTCTAAGGCATTCAGGGCGTAATCCCAGCCATGATTACCTTTTATACCTGCCCGTTCTAAGGCTTGCTGCATAGTATCTACTGTCAAAATTCCAAAAATTACTGGCACCCCAGTTTGAAAGCTAGCGGCGGCAATACCTTTAGAAACCTCTGAGGATACGTAATCAAAATGGGGTGTTTGTCCTCGAATGACTGCGCCAAGACAAATTACAGCATCATAACGATGGGAAAGTGCTAATTGGCGAGCTACTAAAGGTACCTCAAAACTTCCTGGAACCCAAACATAGTCCACCTGATTACCCTGGGGATTAGGGTCTACACCGTGGCGTTTTAAACAATCTTGACATCCCTCTAGCAGCTTTCCAGTAACGAGGTCATTGAATCGACCAATCACCACTGCAAACCGCAAAGGCTCCGTTTGGGTAAAAGTTCCCTCGAAAACTGCCATGACTGCCTCTTTATCAACTATACTTCTGGCCAATATACATTTCTTATTTAAATGTAGAGGAGCAGGAAAGCGCGGTCAAAATGAAGTTAGTAGGAAAAAGAAAAAATTTCTTGTTTCCCTTAACCTTTGACCTTGGCTTTTCTGCCCCTCTAGTTCTTATATTATGTGCCTGCGCCAGAGCGAAGCCGTCGCCTACACGACAAAAAAGTTTAACAAACCAACTAAAAACACCAAAACAATCCAGACCCCAGAACCAACCCAGAGCAGTTTTTTAGATTCATTCCAATTTTGGGGAGTGGCATAAGCAACCGGAACGCCCACAACGAGGACAAAAGACAACACTACTAGACCTATCAAGGCAAATTGGAATATTATGGTCATTTTTGCTTCTCCCAATACAGCGAAATACTAAGGATAGAATATCCTAAAGGGCGACACTGACACTTTCTTATTATTTTTAAGCTAGCAGAAATTGCAACATTTTTGTCATTTGTCCTTTGTCTAAGCATTAATGACTAATGACTAATGACTCTTAACTATGGATTTAATTCTTTGCCACACAACAGCAGATTTTGACGCATTAGCAGCAGCAGTAGGGTTGACACGCCTACTATCGGGAAGCAAGATTGTGCTACCTGGCGGCTCTCATCCTCCTGTACGGGATTTTTTAGCATTGCATCGGGATGAATATCCACTGATTGAACGCCGTTCGGTGAATCCAGAAAAAATTCGCTCTTTGACTGTGGTGGATACACAGCAGCGCGATCGCTTGGGTAAGGCTGCTGAGTGGTTAGATTTACCCAATTTAAAAGAAATTATAGTTTATGACCATCACTTAGGACAAGAATCAGATATACCCGCCACGCGATCGCACATTGCCTCTGTAGGAGCCACCACAACTCTCATCGTGGAGCAATTGCAACAACAGCAAATTTCCCTAACTCCTGCTGAAGCAACTGTGATGGCTTTGGGTATCCACGTTGATACTGGCTCCTTGACCTTTGACCAGTCTACACCACGGGATGCTTTAGCTTTGGCTTGGTTGATGCAAGAAGGTGCGAGTTTATCAGTAATTTCTACTTACCGTGACCCTGGCTTGTCTTTGCAATTGCAGCAGCTATTAACTGAGGCGCTAGAAAATTTAGAATATCTTTGTCTACGCGGATATACGGTTGCTTGGGTAACTCTAAAAACCGAGTCTTTTGTGCCGGGGTTGTCGAGTCTGGCATCGGAACTCGTAGAAATAACCGAAATTGATGCCCTACTGTTGGCTAATGAGTATCCTTTAAGTGAAGAGGATTCACGCTTAACTGTAATTGGGCGATCGCAAATTCCCAAGACGAATCTTAACCTATTATTCCAACTCTTGGGTGGTGGCGGTCACTCGCAAGCCGCATCGCTAAATCTAAGGGGAGTTGATTCGCAAGTAATATTAAAACAACTCGTTGATGGGGTAAAAGCACAAATTCCCCATCCCCCCACCGCGAGGGATTTGATGTCTTCTCCTGTCCGCACGATTCTGCCTGAAACCACAATTGCCGAAGCCCAGCGCATTTTATTACGCTATGGACACTCTGGTTTATCTATAGTCGATACTCAAGGGCAACTAGTAGGTATTATTTCGCGCCGAGATATTGATATCGCCTTACATCACGGATTTAGTCATGCGCCAGTTAAGGGCTACATGACAAGAAATCTGAAAACAATTACACCAGATACGACACTGCCACAAATTGAGTCGCTGATGGTGACTTATGATATCGGACGCTTGCCAGTATTGGAGAATGAGCAGTTAGTTGGTCTTGTCACTCGTACTGATGTCTTGCGGGAATTACATCAAGAAAGGGATGAAAACGGAGAAGGGGGAGAGGAGGAGAGACAGAAAAGTAATATTAATCTCCCGCAATTGCAAAATAAACTTGCTCCTCAGTTATGGCAATTACTCACCATCGCATCGCAAGAAGCCGAAAAACGGGGTTGGCATCTTTATCTTGTCGGGGGTGCGGTGCGGGATTTGCTGTTAGCTGAGACAGCAGGTAGCTTGATGATTAACGATATTGACCTAGTAGTTGATGGCTTTCACAAATCAGCAGATGTTGGCGCTGGTGTGGAACTAGCAAAAGCACTCCAACAACTTTACCCTGCGGCTCGTTTAGAAATCCACGGGGCTTTTCAGACTGCTGCTTTGTTGTGGCACAAAGACCCAGAATTAGATTCTCTTTGGGTAGATATTGCCACGGCTAGAACAGAGTTTTATCCTTACCCGGCGGCGAATCCAGAAGTTGAGGCGAGTTCGATTCGTCAAGACTTGTATCGTCGAGATTTTACCATTAATGCGATCGCTTTGCGGCTTACTACTCCCCGTGCTGGTGAATTACTCGATTTCTTTGGGGGATTACTCGATTTACAAGCTAAACAAATTCGGGTTTTACACGCCAACAGCTTTATCGAAGACCCCACCCGGATTTATCGTGGTGTACGCTTTGCTGTGCGCTTCGGATTTCAGATTGAACCGCAAACAGAAGAGTTTATCCGCTATGCCATTAACAGTGGTGTTTACGATCGCACTTCCCAAGAGAATACCAAAACTCCAGCCCTGCAAACTAGACTGAAAACAGAATTAAAACACATCCTAGAAGCCCCCTACTGGAAATCGGCTTTACAGTTACTCGATAATTTAGGGGCATTGCAATGTATCCATCCTACTCTAAAGCTAGATGTGGAAGTCCTACAACAATTACGTTTGCTAGAACGCTGTTTGCGGCGATTTGACCCGCAACCAACCCTTATCCATTGGGAAATGCGCTTAGAAACGTTAATCGCCTATTTAGCATCACAATATCGGGCGAAAGTAGCAAAAAATCTGCAACTGCAAGAAGATGGCATTAAACGCTTGCAAAACCTGGCTTCTGCTCAATCTGAGGTAATGGAATCTTTGCCTAAGTGTCAAAGTCCTAGTCAAGTAGTACAATTGTTGCGACAATATGATTTACCAATGCTGATTTTAATCGCTGTGCAAAGTCCGCGATCGCTTAGACATCAGATTTGGGAATATTTAACTGTTTGGGTTAATGTGCAGCCACTATTGAATGGTAATGATTTAAAAAAACTTGGTTACAAACCAGGGCCTCAATATCGGCAGATATTAGATGACATGCTTGCTGCTACTTTGGATGGAATAATTAAAGATAAGACTAAAGCTGAGGAATTTTTAGCGCAACACTATCCTAAATGAAATAGCTCTGGTCTAAATTGTATCTGGGTCAATATTTAACTCCCGCAGTTTTGCTGCTAAACGTTCAGCCTTTTGTTCGGCTTGTTCAGCCTTTTGCTGTACCTGTTCTGCCGTTTCTTCCGGTGTTGGTACTAGTTGTCCATCTCGTGTAAAAAACCGCAATAAACCTTCATAAACTCCCAAATATAACCCTAGCTGATGACTCCACAAATATCCTTGTTCACTTGCTTGTAGAGGTTGATATTCTCCATCTAATAAATGAAATCCTGCAAATTCTTGTGTGTAAGGGTCAAACCAAAAATAATCGGGTGTGCGGAAGGTATCTTGATAAATTGTTTTCTTTAAACCTTTATCAGTATTAGCTGTTGAGTTAGACAAAATTTCTAAAATTACATTCGGATATTTGCCATCTTCTTCCCAGACTACCCAACTTTTACGGGTTTTGCGTTCAGTTCCCAAAACTACAAAAAAGTCTGGTCCTCGGAAGTATTCTGATTTGCGTTGGCGCGGACTGTAATAGATAGTCAGATTTCCCGCCGCATAGAAATCATTTCGATCTCGCCACAACCATTCCAGACATGTTAAAAGTAGGATTATTTGCCGTAAATGCAGTTCGCTTTCCAAGGGAGGTTCGTCACTATATAAATCACCAGGGGGAAATATAACATCTTGACAGATGCCTTCTTGAGAATCTAATTCTTGAGCAATAGTCATAGAATGGATACGGCATCAAGTAGTTATTAATTTATTTTACCACTGTGGTAGTTAGCGATCGCATACCGCAAAGACCCAGAAGGCACAGAGAAGAAAAAAGCGATCGCTACCCTTATGAAATACCTTCATGCTACACTGTAGTCAATATCAAACCTCATCACAACTCCAGTGAGATAGCTCAAATGAAGTAGTACCAAACACCCGTTGCGCGAAAGCAACAAATGTCAACGAAGAATAAACGCAACTAGTTTGACAGGGTTACTTCACATAGTCATGTACTAAAAATATTGTCATCACTCCTATCTACATAGAACCGCTTGACGATTGTCTGCGCTGTTTTTTTTGTGTCTAATCTACCAGCAGCTTTTGGAAAAATGCGGGTGGAAGTTTGCGAATTGAGGTTTGAGAATAATGCCGAAAAAATTAATATTGTTAGCTGAGAATTTAGCATATAAACTCAGCGCATATAGAACTTTGTTTCAAGGGATTCATCTGAATATCGACGTGGGCGATCGCATTGCTTTGGTTGGTCGCAACGGGGTAGGAAAATCAACCCTACTCAAGATACTTGCAGGTCAAATTATCCCAAATGCAGGTTCCGTTTGCTGTAATGGTATTGTCTACTATTTGCCACAAATCAGCACTATCAGACAAAAAATTACAGCAGATATAGTACTTGATTTTTTTATTTCTATCTCTGATGAATGGTGGAAGATTGAGGAGATTTTGCAAACACAATTCGGTATAAATATTAATCTTTCTCTACCAATTGCTAACTTGAGTGGTGGAGAACTTACAAAACTATTTCTTGCAATCGGATTATCTCAACAGCCTAACCTACTGTTGCTAGATGAGCCAACCAACCACATGGATTTGCAAGCTTTAGAAAACTTAAGACAATTTCTCCAAAATTTCACTGGCGCGTTTGTAATTGTCTCACATAAACCTTTTTTCTTAGACCAAGTTACAGATGTTACTTGGGAACTTACACCTGATGCTTTGAAAGTATATGGAGGGAATTTTTCTCAGTATCGAGAGCAGAAAGAAATCGAGTTAGAGGTAGCATTGCGATCGCACGAAGCCGCTAGAAAGGAACTCAAACGTACCCAAGCCACAGCTATGCAAGAACAGCAACGCGCAGCCCAATCTAGTCGCAACGGTCGCGCCAAGTTTCTGAATGGTAGTATTGATAGAATTGCAGCAGGACTGATTAAAACCAAAGCTGAGGTGTCTACCGGAACTGCCAAAAAGAAACATGAAGCAGCAGTAGCAAAGGCTAATCAAAAGGTTGCAGAGACAAAGGTCAAAACTACGAAAGTAACAAGTATTCAGCTAGAGGAAAAAAATCAAAAGCGCCGAAATCTAATTAATATCCAGGGTGCAAATCTGAGGATATCAGAGCGTCTATTGATTCAAAATATTCAACTGCATATATCATCTAGCGATCGCATAGCTATTATCGGCGCAAACGGTTCTGGTAAATCGAGTCTAGTAAAGGCAATTTTGGGAATGGAAAACCAAACAGCAGTTTTAGAATCAGGTGAGGTTTTGCTTGCACCCGCCATGAAAGCTGTATATCTCGATCAAACCTACGAATTGGTAAATCGCCAATACACAATTCTGGAAAATATGCAAGCTGCCAATCCTCATCTCAGCTATCAGCTTTTACGTCAACAGCTAGGACACTTTCTCTTTAAATATGATGACGTTTACAAAAGCGCCTCTGTACTGAGTGGAGGTGAATTAGCAAGATTAGCGATCACTATGATCAGTATCTCAGAAATCGATCTACTGATTCTCGATGAGCCAACTAATAACCTGGATATTGAAACTGTTGAACAAATGATAGTAGGTATCAATGATTACCAAGGAGCGCTGTGGGTAATTTCACACGATATCGATTTTCTCAGCCGGATTAATATTATCCAAGGGTTCAAATTGAAGGAACAAACTTTGCAAATGACGACTTATTTACCGAGTACACCAGAGCAATATTATCAAGAGTTGCTGGAATCTCATAAATAAAGCGATCGCCTCATGTAAATTTCTAGCTCAACATATAGAAGCCGCAAAGCATACAGGCAAGTTATAATTCTCTTGCGGTGCAACGTAACAAAAATTTATGAGTAATCCCCTTGTGCAAGCCTTTTTCGTAGGTAGAGCGGTAGCAGAAGTAGTTAATGAGCGTTTAGAGGTCGCCTTGACCGATGCTTTGAGCGATCTGGGCAAATTTGATGCAGAAGCTAGAGAGCAGCTGCGCCAGTTTACAGAAGAAGTCCTAGAACGGGCAAATCGGGCAGCAGAATCAGCTAATGCTGGTCAAGCTACTGCAAGTACTGGGCAAGCCAGTTCTGATTCCGGTGACTTGCAAGCAGATATTGACGAATTAAGAGCAGAAATTGCCCTGTTACGAACAGAATTGCAACATTATCGCCGAACTTCTGCATAAATTTTAGTCATTAGTCATTAGTCATTGGTGAAAAATTATGTACGAATGACATAGACGCGCCAGCGGCTTCCCGCAGGGTAGGACAAATGACAAAGGACACTTAAGAAAAAAACAGTTTAGGAATCAGAGTGTCTTTTCTTCCAAGTGATTCGGTCGCAAACCAACGGTAAACAAAGTATATGGAACAAGGTTATTCAGAGAAGGCATACCGTTGGAATCGGGAAAAATACTCTAGCAAACGGCGTTTTGTGGACATTTGGTCTTTTGTCTTGACCTTATTGTTCAAACTTTGGCTATACAACAAATCTTGGAGTTATCCAGGTGGTGTGACTGATGTAAAGCAAGCCGCAAGACGCAAAACCCAAGCGGTCTGGATTCGCAATACCCTACTAGATTTAGGTCCAACCTTTATCAAAGTTGGGCAACTGTTTTCTACCCGTGCTGATATATTCCCTGGTGAATATGTAGAAGAACTAGCCAAGTTACAAGACAAAGTACCGGCATTTAGCTATGAGCAAGTAGAAGCGATCGTTGAGAAAGAACTAGGCAAGAAAATTCCTGAACTCTTCCATAATTTTGAACCTATTCCCTTAGCTGCTGCTAGCTTGGGGCAAGTACACAAAGCTGTACTACATAGTGGAGAATCAGTTGTTGTCAAGGTGCAACGTCCTGGACTAAAGAAGTTATTTGAAATAGATTTACAGATTCTCAAAGGAATTACCCGCTACTTTCAAAACCATCCCAAATGGGGACGGGGACGAGATTGGTTGGGTATTTACGAAGAATGTTGCCGCATTCTTTGGGAAGAAATTGATTATCTTAATGAAGGTCGTAACGCCGATACTTTTCGCCGTAACTTTCGCGGCTATGATTGGGTGAACGTCCCCAGAATATACTGGCGTTACGCTACTTCGAGAGTGCTGACTTTAGAATATCTTCCTGGAATTAAAATTAGTCAATACGAAGCTTTAGAAGCAGCGGGTTTAGATCGAAAAGCGATCGCTCGTCAAGGCGCTCAAGCCTACTTACTACAATTACTCAATAGTGGCTTTTTCCACGCCGATCCTCACCCAGGTAATATTGCCGTTAGTGCAAATGGCGCTCTAATATTCTACGATTTCGGGATGATGGGGCGGATTAAGTCCAACATCCGTGAAGGACTGATGCAAACACTGTTTGGCATTGCCCAAAAAGATGGCGATCGCGTTGTGCAGTCTCTGATCGATTTAGGCGCGATCGCCCCAACCGATGACATGGGACCAGTCCGGCGTTCCGTCCAGTATATGCTGGACAATTTCATGGATAAGCCCTTTGAAAACCAATCAGTCGCGGCAATCAGTGACGACCTTTACGAAATAGCTTATAATCAGCCATTTAGATTTCCTGCAACTTTCACTTTTGTGATGCGAGCCTTTTCTACCCTAGAAGGGGTAGGCAAAGGCTTAGATCCAGAATTTAACTTTATGGAAGTTGCCAAACCATATGCAATGCAACTTATGACCGATATGAATGGTTCTGAGGGGAATAGCTTTCTTAACGAATTAAGTCGCCAAGCAGCTCAGGTAAGTAGTACTGCCTTTGGTCTACCACGTAGATTAGAGGATACACTGGAGAAGCTAGAGCAGGGAGATATGCGCTTGCGCGTTCGGTCTATAGAAACCGAACGCCTGCTACGGAGACAGAGTAGTATTCAGCTCTCAATAAGCTATGCTCTGTTAATCAGCGGTTTCACGCTTTCAGCTACTATTTTAGTGGTTAAGGATTATGTATGGTTGGCACTGCTGCCTGGTTTAATTGCAGCAGCGCTTTCAGCGATCATGATCCGATTACTTTTACGCCTCGACCGTTACGATCGTATGTATTAATTGTTGCAAAAAAATTATGAAACTTAATTTCACGGGTTTTAGCGATCCGGGACTTATTCGTTCTAATAATCAGGATGCTTACTATATAGACCCAGAAGGGCGGTTTTTTGTTGTCGCCGATGGCATGGGTGGTCATGCTGGAGGTGAAGAGGCAAGTCGGATTGCCACTGGAGAAATTCAGGCGTATTTGGTAGCAAATTGGGAAACTTCTAAGTCTTCTCAAGAACTGCTAGAGCAAGCTTTGTGGGGTGCCAATGAAGCGATTTTGCAGGATCAGCAAAATCATCCCGAACGCGCCGATATGGGGACAACAGTTGTAGCAGTGATTTTTCGCTCTCCAGAGTCGGCTTGGTGCGCTCATGTTGGCGATTCGCGGCTGTATCGCTTCCGCGAGTCACACTTAGAACAGGTAACGGAAGACCACACTTGGGTAGCACGAGCAATTAAAATTGGTGACATCACCTTAGATGAAGCACGATTACATCCTTTTCGTCATGTATTATCGCGCTGTTTGGGGCGCGAAGACTTGCATCAAATCGATGTGCAGCCACTAGATGTAAAAGTTGGCGATCGCTTGCTGTTATGTAGTGATGGTCTTACAGAAGAACTTGTCGAGCAGAAGATTGCTAACTGCCTCCAAGATAGTCCTTGGCTTGATAAAGCCGCCATCTCTCTTGTTGAGGCTGCCAAAGAGCATGGAGGGCACGATAACATCACAGTTGTCATCGTCTCCCTTGAAGAAAATAGTCATTAATCATTAGTCATTAGTCGATGCTTAGTAACTTTAAACAATATGACTAAGGACATAGAGGCGCCAGCGGCTACTCTACGAGTTCTCCGAAGGAGTACCCGCAGGGTAGGACAAAGGAAAAATCTGGTAAATATACTCAGTAATTTGTTCAGCGTGAGCATTTTTCCTTTTTACAATTTGATACAAATATTTTTAGCCTCTAAAATGACCCAAAGAGGCTAAATTTGTATAAATTGGTAAATTGACATCTTGCACGTAATAAGCTAAAACGACTATAATTCACGCTTATTACCATTAATTCCCCAACCTCCTTAAAATTTTCGTCCTCCAAAGCTTCTTCCACGCTTGGGGAGACAACATCTTAGGCTTTTTAAACACAAGACTAAGACGGGTTTTGCATAGCACTAAATATTTTCTTTAAAGGAGATTCGTGCAAAGTACAAAGGAATTAAGGAGGTAGTTATACTTATCCAAGACCAAATAGACCTTATTTTCCGGAATATGGTTCAGCTGACTTGGGTGGTATATCAGTAGGATTAGGTGCAAGAGATCAGAGCAGAAAAAGTCCACACTTTGGATGTGGGCAATCTGTCAAACAATTGTTATCTTTCGTAATACGGAGGAACAAATGTTGGACGGATATAAGTCCAAATATTATCCCATTTGGACTTCTGTGAGCGATATCACCTTTACGCGTTGTTTTTTCGGAGTAATTATGAATCAACCAATGAAACTATCCTTGGAACAGCAATTTAGCATCTGCTCATTTTCCACTCAGGTGCAGAATATGAGCCATGAGCAAGCTAAAGACTTTTTAGTAAAGCTCTATGAGCAAATGGTTGTGCGCGAGGCAACTTATCAAGAACTTCTGAAGCATCAGTGGGGCTTAGATTCAGGTTCCACTATGGCATAGAGTCGTTCTAATGTCGCAGTGGGCGACCTCCTTCTCTTGCTTGGTTCCAAGGAGGAAAAGAGCTGGGGATGTCGGGGCGTCAACTTCGATAAGTAATTCCACAAGATGCAAAAGTTAAATTCACGAAATTAACTAAGAATGAGTAAACATTGTCTACGGCATATCTGCTGGAGTCTAGACTAACTTTAGACTGCAATGCTAAATCCGTTATTTGCTTTAGCCAAACTTCTTGTTGTTTCGTCTAGCGGGGGAATTACACCTGCATAATGACAATCCACTGGAATCTTTGCACAAGAAGATTTAAAGATAATTCGGATACCACTGCTTTAGCAGCTAGTGATTTCACTCTTTATACATATAACTAGAAGTTACATCTTTATATATCTTTTGTTTATAAAACGTTACATTCTTGGAGCGACCACCTATAAAACACGTAACATAAAGAAATTATACCTAGCTGGAAAGATCGTATGGAGAATCTGTATCAATACTTTCCAGTTTTGTTATAATCTGAGGCTTAATCTTTTCATACTCGTTTTTGAGTAAACTTTTACTAATTTGCGGGTCGGCAGAGGACATCAACGTATTGCTCATTGCGACCCACTCTTGCAGTCGTTGCCGCTGGGCAGAAGCGACGCTGGAAAGTAAGATGTGGGTACAGCTATTTGGTGCTTCTCGGGCAAAGAATAAGAGGCGGTAGTAACCTGTCTGCTGTAGTAACCGAGCAATTTCTTGACCAAGGCTGGTTTTGAGATCGAGGTAATAAGGCAACCATTTAGCGCCATGCTTGCGATTGTAGATGACAGTAATCCATAGCAGCATGGGATGGGGGATAGAGATGAACAGAAATTGGTTATAGCGCGTACAGAGTAAGCGTTTTTGAATTTCATCTTGCGGTAGCATCACCCACAAAGCTGGTAAAACCTCCCCATCGGTCTGAATGGGCTGGGGAAACACAATATCGGCAATTGGTTTATTTTTGGGCCAGGAAATGGCACGAGCGATTTCATCGTTTGACCAGGATACCCGCAAATCGGCTTTGGTCTTTTGTTCAAGCTCGGTGCTAGCTGTAGTAGTAGGAACTAGAGCATGGCTGGCTTGCTGAATTTTGCGTGTATGCTCAGGCTTTTCTAAAGATGCTAAAACTCTGAGGATTTCAGTAATACTTTGGGGGCGATCGCGTGCTACTTTAGCCAAACAACTCATCACCAAATTTTCAATTTCTTTTGGTAGTTCTAATCCAGGCGCAGCCTCAGCAAAAGAACGTGGTTTTTGATAGTGATGTGTTTTATACCACGCGCCAAAAGAGTGAGTTGGTGCCACCAGTGGCATTTTGCCTGTGAGCATCTCAAACATCATGACGCCCAAACTATAAATATCAGCACGGTTGTCTAATTCCTTACCCTCCATCTGTTCGGGAGAAGAATAAGCCAATGTCCCCAAATAAAATTTTGTATGGTCGCCATCTGACTGTAATAACTTAGCAATACCAAAATCTAGAACTTTGACCAATTCTCCAAAACTGGGATCTTGAATCACCAGCATATTGCTTGGCTTAACATCGCGATGGATAATTGGGCAAATAGTGCCATCAACCGGGATGCCATCATGGGCGCACTGTAACCCCAAGCTGAGTTGACGCGTCATACTGAGGAATCTTGGTAAAGGTAATCGTTGCTTGCGAATAATATTGTTCAGGCTTTGTCCTTGTAAGTATTCCATGACGTAGAACGGCGTGTTATTGTCATCTACGCCATAGTCCATAACTCGGACAATATGGATACTTTTTTGCCCTAATAAAGCACAGGTTTTTGCTTCTCGCTCAAAGCGGTCTTGCAATCGCATCTTTTCATTTTGGATTGATAGAGCCAGAAACTTAACCGCAACAGGTACACCTCCCAACAATGTATCTTTAGCACGATAAACCCGACCCATTGCTCCAGTACCGATTAACTCTTGGAGTTGGTAGCGTTTGCTGAGTAAGCGACCAATGTTGGGGTCTGACATAGAAAATTCGACTCCAAAAGCAGGTTGTAAATGTTTGGGAGAACAAGTGCATTCAAAAATTGTGGTGTATCTTTAGTTTGCCCAATTTTGACTAATGCGCTATCACTCTTGGCATCTCCTCTTCTCTACAAGACGTTGCTTTGTGTTGGGAGAAGACGGCACTAGTTTAGCTACACGAAACCTCACTTGCCTTTGTACGGTTAACAAACCTTTAAATTCGCATTAGTCCACGGAGATAAGCTTTGTTTGTGTAATAGAGAATTATATTCGCCCAATACTTTTAAAACATTTTCTGATTACCTAACAATCTTTTTAACCTTCAAGCTAATTCTTACTATGTAAGGATGCATTATTTATTTATAATGATAAAACTGTAATATCCTAAGTGGTAGTTTTTCATTTTCTCTGTTGGTTAGGATATATATCAAAACTTGATTTATTATTCATCACATAGTATTGAATTCGACGTTCGATAATACTATTGAGTCGGGACATAAAATCATAAAAGAAACCCGGATATTTCCTAATTTCTGTGAATGCTGTTAACCATTTTCCTTGTTTTATAGGTTCTACAACTTGAAGATAAGCTAGATTTTTCTTATAAACTGAGAGATTATAAGATAGAGCACGCATTAGAGCAGGATTTTTTTTCACAATGTCTTGTTGCATGAAATAAATAGCAGCTTTGCAAGATTGATTGAGACGTGGTAATTGGCTTTGATATACAAGAGAACCAGGGCGTGAACGGTAGAAATAATAGGGTTTTGGTTCAATAAAAAACCTAGCTCCTTTAATTAAGCATTTCATATCAAGCCAAAAATCTTGACCCATCCTGATTTCATCATCGTACTCAATGCCGTGTTTAACCAGGAATTCTCGTTTGAATAGAGGCTTGCTTAGGCCAAGATGCAATCCTGGTTCACCAAAGACATCAGTTTCTACAAAATAAACGATATCAATTTGGAGAATTTTCTCTATACGTTCTCCACTTTCTTGAATCAATGTACTCCAAGCAGATGTTGTACCGTCTTTGATAAAATAAAGATCATCAGCAATCATGTCTGCATTTGTTTGATTTGCCAGAGACACCAGCTTTTCCAATCTTTCGGGAGCATACCAATCATCTGAATCAAGTACAGCAATCCATTCTCCTTGGGCTGCTCTGAAGGCGCGATTACGTGCCGCCGCCGCTCCGAGATTTTGCTGATTAACTATTACTTTGAGACGTTGATCGGTGAAACTTTTAGCGACTTCTACAGTTTTATCACTTGAGCCATCATCAACCATGATAACTTCAATGTCAGTGAGTGTTTGCTCTAAGACTGACTCTATTGCCTTCCCAATATAAGTTTCAGTATTGTAAGCAGGGATAATAACAGAGACTTTAGGATTCACGAAACTGAACTCCTGACTACATGGTTAGGTACAATACTAAAATCCTGACGATAATTTGATCATTTCTTTATTACTATACAACTCAGTAGGTCAGTGAGAATAAACGATGAGTGGTTAAAGTTGGGCAGGAGATATTAGGCGTTGGCAAACCAATGCGTTGCCAGAGTTTTTTGAACGGTAGTTTTTGGCTTAGAAGAACAGCAAAGCGCTGAGGCAGCGCTGCCTTTAAGCTGACTGACGTTCTAGCCTAGCTTCCATTGTATTAGTTAAAAAATGACCAGCCAAAATACCACTACTGAGGTAATATGTATCTTGCGAAATCCGGTGTAGGGTTTCAAAGCCACTACGACGCTGACGATCGCCTAGTACCCAGTAACGCTGTACGATAGTATCCAGACCAATCCAGCCTTCGCCTTCAACCTGCCCCAAAATATTATGTTGTAGTAAAAAAGTATACTGACGCTCTCCATCATGCAACCGCCCCTTATATTGCAGAGAGATTTCAGAGCGATCGCTACCTGGGAAAATAAGTTTTGTGGCCATAGTAAACCAGTTATCTCGATTCCAAGCGACCAACGTCATACCCTTGACGCTGATTGGCATACCATTACGTTCTAGCCAATTTCCTTCCATTGCCCAGCGTCCTGGTTCCAATAAAAAAGTATGAGCCACCTTTTATTCCCTGTCTTGCTCGATTGCCGCCAAGACTATAGTTATAGCAGTGCTAAGTTACGAGTGCTGAGTTGCGAGTGAAGAATGAAGAAATTTTTTATCTTGTTTATTTTTCCTGACTCAGCATTCAGGATTGACTTGGTGAATTTCTCCCAAAAGTACTTCTTGAGGCGCACCTGTGGCAGTAGGTAGGTTACCAGGAATACCCAAATGTCGCCAGTAGGCTAAAACCGCGAAGGCGATCGCTTCTTTAAAATCTGCACTCAAACCAACTTCATCTGTAGTCAAGACTGGTATTGATGGCAACAACAACTCTAATCGACGTTTCAAATAGAGATTGCGACTACCACCGCCACATAATAGTACCTTTTGTGGCATTTCCGGCAGAAAAGTGCGGTAACTATGAACAATTGAAGCAGCTGTAAGTTCGGTGAGAGTTGCCAGTAACTCGGCAGCACTGAGTTGGTATGCTTGGGCATCTTTTAAACACTCATGCAGGTAAGCTACACCAAATAACTCTCTACCAGTGGATTTGGGCGGCGGTAGATGAAAGTAGTCTTGGTCGAGCCATTCTTCTACTAATGGATGGCAAGGAGTACCACTTGCTGCCCAATTGCCATCTTCATCATAAGTTTTAGCACCACCGCTTAAATGCTCCACCGCTAGATCCAACAAACTATTTCCTGGGCCAGTATCCCAACCACGAATTTTTGAGAGCCAGTCTCCATGCCGAGGCGGAATATAGGCAACATTGCCAATACCACCAATGTTTTGAATACAACGCCCCTCCTGGGGATGACTGAGTAAATAAGCATCAACCCTGGGCACGAGAGGCGCACCATGACCACCAATAGCAATATCAGCAACGCGGAAGTTGCTCACAGTTGTAATGTTCGTAAGATGCGCAATTAATGCACCTCGCCCTAGTTGAAGACTGTAACCCAAGGGACTGCCCAGTGCTGTTAACGGATAGCTAGGGTTTAGCCCGTGGGTAGCGATCATTTCTCTCCCCCTGCTCCCCTGCTCCCCTGCTCCCCCTTTGGGTGGTCGATGATAAACCGTTTGACCGTGGGAACCAATGAGAGTGGCTGGCTGATGACCAATTTGAATATTTTGGGCGGCTTGGGCAAAGACTTGAGCGATCGCATCATCTATTTCCGCTAATTCTGCCATTGAGATGGCAACGCCTGCACCAACTGCTAATATTCTTTCTCTAAGTTGGGCTGGATAAGGATATGTTGCCCCGGCTAGCAACTCAACTTTGAGATCCAATTCTGTGCCGGAAATCTCTACCAACGCAGCGTCTATGCCATCTACGGATGTGCCACTAATTAAACCAATAACGCGAGTAGGGACAACAGCTTTTTCAGTTGGATGCATCGATCGAGATTCTTTTGTTGATTGCAAGAGTTTAGTTTAATTCATGTTAATAGCTATGTCAAAACACTCAGGTTGCATAGTTGACTACAGAGGAAAAAGTAAATAGAGCGAGGGAAGAATCTCAAAACCAATAGCAATGACCACGAATCTATTTATATTTAACAGCAAACAAATAATTTCAAATAGTTTTGTTTATTATCTTGATTGTTCCTTAATCAGGACAACATCCTAAGATACAAATTCTTGATATATACTAGCTAAATTCACAATTTTTTATCTTCAGATAAAGAACAGATATTCTATCCCCTTTTCCGGCAAGTGAAACTACTTATTTATGTTCAAAAATAGGGCAAGTTATTGGCTAAATCTAGGAATTTTTCAATAAATAAAAATCCAGTAGTTTCATCCTATTGTTTCTTCTAGAAAACACTACATAATGAATCCAAGTCGCACAACAAACTTTTCAACAATTAAAAATACAGAATTTCAAAATTATGTCTCTTACCAAAATTGCTTGTATCGCTGCTCTATCTTTATCTGCAATCTCCTCATTTATCTATGCAGGTTCTGCCCAGGCTATTTCCTTCCAAATAACCACTGGCATTGCAGGCCCTAATGGAGAAACTGACCAAGGTGCTTTTTCTGAGTTTACTCAACTTCCTGGTACGACAACTGTTAACTTCAATGATGGTCAAGCACCAACCACTGGTTTTGCTAAATACTCATTTGAGAATAACAGTGGAAGCAGTAGTGTGAGGTCAGATGTATGGGCACCTGCTGGGGCAAATGGTGAGGTCAATAATGGGAAGTATTTGGCAGTTTTTAACGGCGATAATGTCACAATTAACCTTGCAAGTTCCCTCAATTATTTCGGTATTGACTGGGGAGCTATTAGTTCTGGTAACGTTTTTTCCTTCTACAATGGCGATAATCTAATCAAATCATTTACAACTGAGGATGCGAACCCAGTTGCTCCAATTCGTGCATTACAGCATGGCGGTGAAGGAAATGGCTACCTTCACTTCTACTCAGATAGTAGCAACGATATTTTCAACAAGATTGTCATTACCCAAGCAGGTGGTGGTGGATTTGAAAGCGACAACCATTCTTTCCATCTAGGAACTGACAAATTTACAGGTTTTGACCCCAAATCTGTTCCTGAGCCTAGTATTACATTAGGTATGCTGGCTGTAGGTGGTATGTTTCTACGCAAGCGCAAGAACGAGAAGTTGCAAAGTGTAAGGCAATCTCATTAAATATATCAATCTTAGCTCAGTAAGATTTTCTCTACACTCTACCTTTAGTCTGTACAAGCATTTCAAAACTTATTTAATATTAAATACAAATCAGGGTGAGCTTACTTAGGTAAACTCGCCCTAATCCTTTTGCAATTGATAATCCAATACGCTTCAGCATACTGCTTAGAGCTTAAGCGAACTGGATTAAGAGTAAACTGTAATTCTGACTCTTAACCCCTAAATCTTCCTACAGGTTGTTGCATGAATAAAATATACATGGATTAGTTTAGATATAATAATGACTCATTCTTTGTTGTCCTAACTGGAGAAATTAATGGGTCGCGCCAAAAAGGTTGTCCTGGCATATTCTGGCGGAGTGGATACCTCAGTTTGCATCCCCTACCTCAAACAAGAGTGGGGTGTGGAAGAGGTGATTACCCTAGCAGCAGATTTAGGTCAGGGAGATGAATTAGAGCCAATCAGAGAAAAAGCTCTGAAATCGGGTGCAAGTGAATCCCTAGTGGCGGATGTCAAAGACAGCTTCGTTAAAGATTACGCCTTTGGAGCGATTCAAGCCAACGCCCTTTATGAAAATCGTTATCCTCTAGGAACCGCCCTGGCTCGTCCACTGATTGCCAAAGTATTAGTAGAAACAGCCGAAAAATATGGTGCTGATGCGATCGCTCACGGTTGCACCGGTAAAGGCAACGATCAGGTTCGCTTTGATGTCTCTGTTACCGCTTTAAACCCCAATCTGAAGATCCTCGCACCAGCCAGAGAATGGGGAATGAGTCGTGAGGAAACGATCGCTTATGGGGAGAAGTTTGGTATCCCCTCACCAGTCAAAAAATCTTCTCCTTATAGTATTGATAAGAATTTGCTCGGTCGTAGCATTGAAGCTGGTTTACTCGAAGATCCCTCATTTGAGCCACCAGAAGAAATTTATGAGATGACCAAAGCGATCGCTCACACTCCCAACGAGTCAGAGTACATCGAAATTGGTTTCCAGGGTGGTATTCCTACAACCCTCAACGGTATAGCCAAAAAGCCAGTTGAGCTAATTGAAGAACTCAATCAGGCGGTAGGAAATCATGGCATCGGACGGATCGATATGATTGAAAACCGTCTGGTGGGGATCAAATCGCGGGAAATCTACGAATCACCCGCAATGTTGGTGCTAATTCAAGCACATAGAGATTTAGAAAGTTTGACCTTAACGGCAGATGTCACCCATTACAAGCGTGGGATTGAAGAAACTTACAGCCAAATTGTTTATAACGGTTTGTGGTACAGTCCACTCAAAGTTGCACTCGATGCTTTTATTCAAAAGACACAAGAGCGAGTCTCTGGAACTGTGCGAGTGAAGTTATTCAAAGGCAACTCTACGATAGTTGGGCGTTCGAGTGATAATTCCCTCTATACTCCCGATTTGGCAACCTACGGAGCTGAAGATAAATTTGACCACAAAGCTGCTGAAGGCTTTATATACGTTTGGGGACTACCGACTCGCATTTGGTCACAGCAGGTTAGGGGTTAAGAGTTAGAAGTTAAAAGTTAAGAGTTAGGAGTTAGGAGTTAGAAGTTAAAAAAGCAAAATACAAAAGTAAAAGTTAAAAAAATTCACTTTTTACTTGACTCCTGACTCCTGACTCCTGACTCCTGACTCCTGACTCCTGACTCCTGACTCCTCACGTATTTATCCTTGACTTACTCTTCTGCTGCACCTTTAACCTGGCGAGATTCCAGCCACAGGGGCACAATAATTAAAGCAGCGAGGATTAGTAACGCTGCGATCGCAAATTGACCCACCCAAGCAACCAATTGTTCTAAAGAGACTACTTTGCCTGCAAAAAAAGCTAATGTCACCATCAAACTAGCCCAAGCAACTGCTCCTAACAAGTTGTATAAAAAGAATTTTCCAAAGGGCATTTCAGCTATACCAGCTAGTGGTGCAGCAAAAACTCGTAACAATGCCAAAAAACGTCCAAAAAACACCCCTTTAGCAGCATTTTGACTAAATTGATCTTTAATACTCAGCAGCCGCACTTCAGAAATCCGAAATATGCTGCCAACTTTTACCAGAAAAGCCCAACCGCTAACTCTACCAATCCAATAGCCACAAGTGCCACCAATGACAGCACCCATGATTGCGTCACCGAGAACCAGCCAGAAATTTAGTTCATCGCTGCCAGCTAAAAACCCGCCCACTAGGGTCACGGTTTCACCAGGAAGGGGAATGCCTAAATTTTCTAGCAAAATTCCGAAAAAAATTGCCCAATACCCGTAATTATGAGCAACTTCCTGGATATTTTCTAGTGAAATCAGCTCTAAAGACATTCCGCACCGCCGTCTTTACAAATTTTTACTTTTACTATATCTTTGCTTGTTTTTGGGTGGGGTGTCAATCAAACTAATACATAGAGTCATTAAGTCATTAGTTTAATACTGAACTGAATAATCTATATATTTTAGTCTATGGTAACTGTTAAATTTTGACTATTAACTATACAACTTTTGGAATTCCTACCACATATTCATAATTTCTTAAAAAAAGATTAAAAATTTTATAGAAAATTTATAAATATCCGTTTAAATTGTGAAAATCTTGTAAAAGATACGGTTGATACCGAAATTGTTAGGCGCTTATGCCTATATTGATGAAAGTTATCACAAATTATACGACATGAATACTGAAATAATCTCTCCCAACTGTAGGACTGCAATTGCCCAAATATCTGGGTAAAAGGTCATTTCACCGTTGAAAGGGAAGAAGTATTAATGTCTTTTTCAATTTTTTGTCAAGTGTTCCAATTACCCTGTTAAATTCATGGCTTTCACACAAGAACTTCAAGTGATTTTGTTTAAACCCCAAGGAAGCATAGATTTGGAAGGCGGTAAGGCTTTGAGCGAACAGATGGCTGGAGTAGTCCCTCAAGCTTATCAACTCTGGGTTATCGACCTAGCAGAAGTTAACTTCATGGACAGCTCTGGGTTAGTTCCTTTAGTAAAAGGCTTAAAAGCTGCACGTCAGAGTGGTTGCCGCTTGGTTCTATGCAACGTACAAGCTCCTGTACGGTTGATTTTGGAACTTACCCAACTCGATACAGTGTTTGAAATTTTTCACACTTACCAAGATATTTTTACCACCGTCAAAGATAACAGTCTGGTGCTAGCAGACTAACTAATAAATCTACCTATAGAAGGATGGCGGAGTCAAGCAATATTTGCATTTTTTCACATTATCTTAAGATAACAGTCTGGTGCTAGCAGGCTGATCTTCTTTCTTGTCTAGAGAAGAATGTTGAGTGAAACTCATAGCTTTGAGCTTGGCAGTATAAATTACAGATGAATGAATCTGCTTATTGAATAATCATCTACCTCAAGCAGTAAACTTCAGAAATGACTAAAATTTGTCAAAGCAAATGCAACTGTTTGTGATACTCCCCAGCCTTTTAAAGACAGGGTTTTTCAAATTACTCTAAGCTAATTGTTTTATATATGGCGTAACTAGTGAAAGGAAGCAGGAGGTAAGAAAGGTTAGAATATGAGCTTTGACGTTATTTCTAACTCTATAGTTATTTTTGCCTCGATCTACTACTTGGATGCCTCCAAGATGCTTTGATGCACCAATTTCTTACCTCTTAGATTCCACCATAATGGTAATTTTAGGCATTCTGGGGAGTCGAAATATTAGTTTGTTCGGATGCTGGGCGGGGAAAATTTGGTAAATCAATACCGCTGTGACTAGCATTGCGAGTTTTGAGTGCTAAACGGTAACTCACACTTTGCAGTTCTGCTTGCAGTTGGCGGTTTTCCCGTTGTAGCGTTGCTACCTTTTCTCTCACTGGCGTCATCCGCTCCTCAAACTTCCGACGGTAAATTTGAGGCAACTCTTGTACTACTTGCTCTAACATCCGAGTGCGATCGGTAAGTTCTTGAACTGACTGTCGCAATTGATAAATTTCGGAGTCACGAGTTGTAATTTGCTCTTGGTAGAACGCCACCTGCTGTTCCACAGCTTGGAGTTGTTCTTGTAAAGCGTGTAACTGGCTCAGATCGCGCTCAAATTCCGGCTGCTGGGGCATAAAACTAGTGTTACCCTTTACCAGCCGGAAGAGTTCTTGAGATAGTTGTTGCACTAATTGATCGCGAAGTTGCAACTCCTGGCGTAGCTGCGATACTTCCGTCGAGAGAACTTGAATATTAGGTGTATCAGATTGGCTCACAGTAGCTTAAAGCTCCCATTCAGAATCTTGTCCACTCTTAGGTATAACTGCGGGAGTACTACCTTTGGCAAGTATTTGTTAATTTAGCATTCCCAAACAAGTCACGAAAAAAGAAAAAGACAAAATTTTATTGAATGGGAGTGGGGATTGGACATTTAGTTTCGTTCCCTAGCTACTAGTTCCTAGTCCCCAGTCCTCAGTCCCTAGCCCCTTAAACTGTTGCAGTTGCAGGTGCAGCTACTTTAGTGGGCTTTTCTTTTTCCTCTTTAGGGGGTTTTTCTTCTTCAATGTCCTGCTTAATTGTTAAATAGCGAATCACTTCTTCACTCAAACGCATGGCGCGTTCAAAGGGGGCGATCGCAGTTGCAGGCGCACTGTAGTTTAATTGGATGTAGATGCCATCCCGGTGTTTTTTGATTTCGTAAGCCAGACGGCGCTTACCACGATTTTGAATTTGGATCTCTTCAGCGCCTTGATCGCGAAGCAAATTCTGATATTTTGTAACTGCTTGCTCTACCTGTTCCTCTCCGAGGTCAGGACGGAGGATGTACATTGTTTCGTAATTTGTAGTCATATTTTTCAGTTTCCTCATGGACAAAAGTGGCTGCCGATATTAATTTATACCTGATTATTATTCAAAATTCCAGTATTAATCAACATCTGAAGCAACAAGGAACTATAATCTTACCAGTTTTCAATTTGAATCATTAGCCAAATCGCCGAAGTTTGGATTTTTTGGATGTCCCTAATGAAAACTAGGTTGGGAGGCAACCCGATATTTCTTTCACAAGATCGATTGAGCTATCAGCTTCGCTAAGGGGTATCTTTCTTTAAGGACATCTTATCGCGATCGCTTTTTTGCTCAAGGCTCAATCGGTTGGCTAAACAGCTAACTGACAATTGCTACCTGCTCACAGCTTCTAATCGCAGAAAAAAGGATATTCATCAAGGTTATGGCGCAGCGCTACGTGCGAATTCAAAATCCAGAAGGACAGATTTACTATGGGTTACTACAGCTATCCCTGAATGTGCAGGTGCTAGATGCTCCACCCTGGTTACATGGACAACCCACTGATTTAACTTTGACACCAGAAAATTACCAAATTCTGGCTCCCTGCGCTCCTTCAAAAATTGTGGCGGTGGGTAAGAATTATGCAGATCATGCAGCCGAAATGGGAACTCCAGTACCTTCTGAGCCATTAATCTTTCTTAAGCCACCTACGTCGATCATTCCATCTGAGAGAGAAATTAAGTATCCTCCCCAGTCACAACGAGTTGACTACGAAGGAGAGTTAGCTTTAGTGATTGGCGATTATGCCTTTGAATGTACGCCAGAGGTAGCCCAAACCAAAATTTGGGGCTACACTATCGCCAATGACGTAACAGCGCGGGATTTACAAAAACAGGATGGTCAATGGACGCGAGCCAAAGGTTTTGATACTTTCTGTCCCTTGGGGCCTTGGATTGTCCGGGAATTAAATCCAGGAGCGAGATTGCAGACTTTTCTAAATGACGACGCTAATCCAGTCCAATCTACCTGTATCGATCGGATGGTATTTTCCCCCGATGTTTTAGTTTCCTATATCAGTCAGGTGATGACGCTACTCCCTGGTGATTTGGTGCTTACAGGTACGCCGGAGGGTGTAAGTGCTTTGCATCCAGGCGATCGCGTCCGCGTAGAAATTGAAGGTATCGGTCGCCTGGAAAATACCGTAGCGACCCGTTAACTTCTAACGCACTTGCATATACACCGCATCGGAAATCGCTGGAATTTCTGCATAACGTCCACTTACAGACTGGATGACTGAATATGCGACTGCTCCCACTATGCCGATAAAAATGGTTGTGGATAAAGTTTGGATTGCAAAACCACCGGAGGGAACTAGTCCCACAACATCAGTTAGAATGCTAAACAAAAAGATAATGATGTCCAAAAGGATTGCTTGCATGGTGTTGAAACGAATAAAGTGACTAATTTTTTCGTTTCTTACTACCAGTAAAAATAAAGCAAAGAAAATAATCATTCCTGCATAACGCACGCCGTAGTAAATTCTTAACAATGGCAGAAGCGGTAGAAACAGTAGTTGTAATGGTGGAAACTCAGAGAGCAAATATCTACCAAATACAAAAACCTCAATTAGAGGAAGCAAATAAGGCAAGGAAGCAAAAATCCGATCTGAAACTGTTGTAGACCCGCGCCAAGACATTATGCGTTCTCCTGTGGTTAAATTTTAATAGTTACTTGAGCTTAGGATAACGCAGTTGCTAGGTCTTGCTGAGAAATTCAACTATTCTATATGGGCGATGCGAAAGCCCATCATGCACTCATACTGGTCTGGCTGCTGTTGAGTAAGTTTGCGAATCGCTTGACCACAGCGCAGTTGACCCCCACGCCAACGAGGTTGACCGCTCCCGTCAGCGAGTAAACAAGACTGGCAAACTTGCTCAGGGGCAAGGATTTGCTCGTCCATTAAAATGACTAGCATCGAATCCCTCCTGTAAATCCTCATTGTCAACCCACATTTCACTCAGAGGAAGACGTGTTTTGTAGCGGTTCAAAGAGCCACTTCAGATAGATTGGATGCGTTGTGCGTGGTTAAGTGTTGTGATTTGCGATGGGCTTTGCGTTTAACTTGGGCGATCGCAGAGGACACTTAAGAGCCACATCCTACCTCTTTGTAGCAAAAATGTGGGCAATTACAATTCAATAACAATTCTCAAGTGAATTTAAATTTATTGTACGTTGTGTCTATTGCAAAGTGGAAATCTTAGTAAAAAATAATACAAAGTTTTTTGCAATAAGTTGAGCAAAGACAACTAACGGTATCCATTGCATCCCTGTTAATTTAGCACTAGGATGTGTCAAACTTAATATTCAGAAAACAACAAAAGCTTTAGACACAAGCAACACGGCGACTTATTGAAATTTCCTTCAGGTGAGTAGTTAAAGTGTGAGAAGTCAAGTCAGTAAAACTGAGTTAACTTGATAGCCATTTAAGTGAGGCATTTCTAAAATACTGAGGTAAACTTGCAAGCAAGTTAATACACAATATTACTCAGCGGCTCGTCGGTCTGGGCATCACTTACAATGGAACACTGGCAATTTCTGATACAGAAACAAGGCGCTCGCTCGTGGCATATCCTAGAATCGCCAAATTTGGAAATATTGGAAGGACAGTATAGAGTTTTGGCTCGTTCTAACCTTCTTAATACAGACGTGGAAGTGCGGGTAACTCACTCTTCAACCGAGGAAGTTCAACCAACGCGGCGAATTTTCAAGCGATCGCGTCGCACTAACTCAGAAGGCTTAATGCCGATAATTCCTTTTACCTACTTCCAGCCGGGAGTTTGGGAGTTGCGGTGTTCCGGCGATTTGATGTCGGATCTGCTCGGTAAATCTTGGCAATACAGCGTGCAAATGCAAGTCTTCTCGCTATTATCAGAGAGAGAGCCGAGGAAAAATTTAGACTCAAGTTCACCTGACGATGGCGTAGATACTGTTTCTGAAAACTTGGAATCTAATGCCCCAGCAGAAACTGCAATTACGTTATTTACGTTTGAGAAAGCGATCGCAGTTTCTGAAGAACTGGCAATTACTAAAGATAACAACCTTGTTACCACTGTTCTGCTAAATGAAGGGAACTTAGAATCTCATGTCCCACCAGAAACTGTAATTGAGCTAGATCGAGCGATCGCTGTTTCTGAAGGACTGGCAATTACTACAGATGGCAACCTTGTTACCACTGTTGTACCAGACGAAGGGAACTTGGAATCTAATGCCCCACCAGAAAATGTAATTGAGCTAGATCGAGCGATCGCTGTTTCTGAAGGACTGGCAATTACTACAGATGGCAACCTCGCTGTTGCGTCAGATGAAGGGAACTTGGAATCTCATGTCCCACCAGAAACTGTAATTGAGCTAGATAATGCGATCGCAGTTTCTGAAGGACTGGCAATTACTACAGATAGCAACCTTGCTACCACTGTTGTACCAGACGAAGGGAACTTGGAATCTAATGCCCCACCAGAAAATGTAATTGAGCTAGATCGAGCGATCGCTGTTTCTGAAGGAC
>NZ_JBALDU010000009.1:0-165606 GCF_036917235.1 Nostoc sp. | reverse complement strand
AAATGGTCATCCTTCCATCACAATTGCTCAAAGATTTCTCTCTAATGATATTGACAAACTTCTTGCCCTTGTGGAATGAATCAGCCCTGCCTTAAAAAGGGGGACTTTAACTCCGGTTCCCCCCTTTTTAAGGGGGGTTAGGGGGGATCTAAAGTGCCTAAAGTCACAGCGAAACACTTTTCAAACAACCTCTAAGTGTGAACGCCATTTTCTTGCCCAATCAAATTTTTTAGTCACTTGATTTTTTTGCTTGAAACGCTTGTAAATCAGCGCCTTTTAGGGAATGAAACAGCCCTGCCTTAAAAAGGGGAGAATCGGAATAAAAGTCCCCCTTTTTAAGGGGGATTTAGGGGGATCTAGAACATTTTGTTACCGAGAAGAAAACTTTTCAAACATCCTCTTAGTCATTTATTTCACAAAGGACAAATGACTAATGACAAATTAATAAGCTTTTGTTGGCAGTTGTTGCTCTAATTTTAGTAATGCTGCAACTCGCATTTCTGTAGCAGGGTGACTGGAGAATAAGTTACCCAGAAACTGTCCAGAGATGGAATTGATAATTAATAACGGCTCATAAGCTGGATTAGCATTTAAAGGTACTTGCTTTGCTGAAGCTTCTAACCGTTGCAATGCCCTAGCTAAGGCGCGGGGATTACCAGTTAATCTAGCAGAACCTGCATCAGCAGAAAATTCTCGTGTGCGCGAAATTGCTAGCTGAATAATTGTCGCAGCCACTGGTGCAAGCATGACTGTTAATAAAACTCCTATTGGATTTCCACCTCTGTTGTCATCTCGCGAACCACCGCCAAACCATAGGCTGTAACTAACCATTTGGGCTAGAAATGAGATCGCACCAGCCACAGTAGCAGCAACCGCTTGTGTCAGGGTGTCACGATTAATAATATGGGTTAGCTCGTGGGCGATAACACCTTCGAGTTCATCATCTGGCAATATATTTAAAATACCTTCAGTCACAGCCACAGCAGCGTGTTCGGGATCGCGTCCTGTTGCGAAGGCGTTAGCGCCTTGGCTTGGAGCAATATAAACTCTAGGCATAGGAATGTTAGCGCGATCGCTCAATCTCTGCACCATCCGATAAAGTCCTGGTGCTTCCCTTTCACTTACTGGCTGTGCTTGGTATACTGCTAAGGCAATTTTATCTGATTGATACCAAGAAAACAGGTTGGTTGCTGCTGCCAAGCCAATCCCGATAATCAAACCACTAGAACCGCCAATTACCCAGTAACTAATTGCAATCAAAAGACCACTTAGTGCAGCAAGCAAAGCAGCCGTTTTCAATTGATTTGTCATGTTTTTGCTCTCCTGCTAATGCTGTGTAAATTTTTGAGAAAACAGCATTACTTCAGCTACATTTTGATTTTATCCAGCTAAACTTAGATATATGGTACAGAAAACCTATCAGATAAGTACGGTTTTCCTACTTAAGTTTTAGTCATAGAATTAACATCTATAGATACTAAAAACGCATCTATCTATAGGAATAAATTGTTTATCTAGGCAGAAATTACAAGGGCGATACTGAGGTTTGCCTATGCCTACGCAATTATTTAAGATCCATTTACTTATAAAGATTCTGAGTCTATTCCTTGTGCTTGATATATTTGTTGGGAAAATAGCTGAAAATCTAATTCGCACGCCTTCAAAGCTTCAGTGGCTTGTGAGTATTTTGGGGCATCAAACAAATCGCGATCGCGAATTTTTGGCAACCAAGAACGTAGTTTCGTTAGTTCCGCTTCATTCTCTTCTAGTTCTGCAAAAGTGAGGTTACTTATTTTCCGTTCTTCGCTCAATTCGCTATGTAAATCTCGACATTGCCCCAAAAACTCTTGATATTCTTGGTCTGCTTGCTGTTGGAAGCGCTCTACCAACATAGTATTTTGCTCAGGTTCATCAATCCAAATGGTGAATAAATCTGCTTCACCGCCACCTGCTGTAATGTCTGCTTTCAATTCTTTTAAATGGCTCTGCAAGTCTTCTCGCTGTGGTAGCAAGCACACCGACTGCTGTAAATAAAGTGCGCCCAATCCCTTCAGTTTACGCCATACATACACCCGCTGCGTCGAAGGCTGTGCAGGTACTTTGTACACCAATAGATTCCAAGATTGTCTATCCATAGAGATATTGTAACAAGTGTTGCATTCAATTTAATTTATTGTTAGGTTAACTAATGAAACATCTGTTGCATTGCAAGTCAATATGCGGCTACAAAATAAATTTGTCCAGAAAATTCCTCAGACTGTTTGGGTTTTGGGGTTTGTCAGTCTGCTGACAGATATTAGTTCCGAGATGATTAATTCTGTGTTGCCCTTATTTCTAGTGTCAGTTTTAGGGGCGAATATCTGGACTGTTGGCATCATTGAAGGCATTGCAGAAGCAACAGCTTCAATTTTAAAAGTCTTTTCGGGAGTATTGAGTGATTACTTAGGACATCGTAAAGGATTAGCGGTGTTTGGGTACGGATTATCAACTTTTGTCAAACCTCTATTTGCTGTAGCTACCAGTTCAACTGGGGTGTTAATAGCTCGATTTGGCGATCGCATTGGTAAAGGTATCCGGGTAGCACCCCGCGATGCTTTGGTTGCCGATTCCACTAATGCAGAGGTACGTGGTGCAGCTTATGGATTGCGTCAATCCCTCGATACTATCGGAGCATTTTTAGGGCCTTTGGCAGCATTTGCCCTGATGGCTGCTTCCGAAAACAACTTCCGCCTCATTTTTTGGCTAGCACTCATCCCTGGATTCTTCGCAGTGGCTTTGTTAACAGTGGGAGCAGAGGCAACATTTATCGCTGAGAGCTTGTTTGCGATCGCTGCTGTTTTATTGTTAGTAATTAATAGAACAAAATATTTACAAATATAAGGCTTTAATCTATATCTTAAACAAATGGTTTCAAGCGGGCTGTAACTCGTAATTTACTAAGCCTTCGCACCAGTAACAGAGCTTGTTGTTTATATAATGCTACTGGTAGCGATGCTGGCAAATTATGCATCAACTCTCTAGCTGTGCCAATGTTACATCCCGATATTATACTTATTTCATTTGCACCATCAAAAATAGCATCTTGAGCTAAAACTTTCTCAACCTGCACTTGCCAATTTCGAGGAAACATTTCACCCCGCTCAATCCGCTGGAGGCTATTGCTATTTGCTAGAACAATCAGGCGATCGCCAACAGCAAGTTGTGTATGATCGGCAGGCATTAACTTAACAGGCGATCGCTTGAGGCTTTGGTATAAAATTGGTACAATTCCATAACCATAAGCAACCTCAGCTAATAGTAATCCATTTAGTGTATCTCCAGCTTCAATCATGTACTCTACTACCAAAATAGTTTGAGTATCGAAGTTAAACAAGCTGAGAATATTTTCTCCAAAAGCCGCAGCAGCAAATACTTCTGCTGAAATAGCAGAGGTACAAATAACTTGAGCATAAGGAAACAATCGTGCGACATTATCACGAAAATATCGATCATAAGTCCGAATGACCACACGAGTTTTAGGACTTTTAGCGTATGCCATCAAAGCTATTTCTAGATTCTCCATATCATCGTCCGTAACGACAACGACACTTTTACTATTAGCGAGATTCACCTTGCCTAGAGCATCAGCAATATTATCAATAATTAGTGGTATTTTGTTGAGAAAATCGGCATTTAGTGCTGTGCTGCTAACACCTACTAAAGGTTGCTTGAATTCTTGTAATAAAGCCGCCACTCGCTGACCAACTCGATTTAATCCAATAAGTACAACATGGTCTTTTTGGGGTATTAATGGCTGGTAACTATTGAAAAACTTAAACCTTGAACTTAACAAAGCGTCAGTTAGCAACGCATATAAAACCCCAACAAAACCTATACCCGTTAAAGTTAGTGCAAGGCTAAACAATCGCAACCACACAGGCATATTTTCCGCTGGCTCTGGTGGTGTTTTAAAATTGACACCGCCAAAAACATCTCCATATCCTCCTAAAAGTAAGATAGCAATAGCATAAAATGCTTCTACGATGTTACTTCCAGGATAATTTAAGATATAGATAATTGTTCCAAAACACCAAAGAGAAAGTACTGTAATTCCACAGATTATTGCCACCCGCAAACTCTGATAACGAGAGAATGTTCGTGAGAGATATACTATTTTCTTTTTGAAATTATTCCAAGCTCTGCCTAATACAATTTCTTGCCATAACTGCTGCCAGTTGTATTTACGCACAGTAGCAAATTGCTTCAAACTTTTAACTTGCTCTGTAACTTCGATATAAATAATCGTATCACCTGGGTGTAATATCGCTTCTGGTTCCCAGTGATGAAATTCTTTAGGCAAGGGAGATGAATCATTCGTGTGATTCAATACCCGACGATATAAGGTATTCAGTTCATGTATACGTGATTTATTGCCCCAGCTATCACTTATTTTAATCTGACGCTTTACAACCCGAAATTGACGTTCTTCCAATTGAAAATATCCAAGATTATCATCTCCAAGGGCTGCAACAGCAAAGCCAGAAGCAGAAATTTGATTTGGCTCAAAGGCAATAAAATTACCAAGTGTTTGACTTAAAAGTTCATTGAGATTTTGTTTATCAGAACGTACAACCAGGCGAATTTGAGGATTTAAAAGCCTCGCGGCAAAGGCCGCTTCTATATTTACCCGTTCATTACCAGTGACTAAAAGTACTGTTCGGCACTGAGAAATATTTGCCTGTTCTAAAATACTAGTTTGACGGCAATCTCCGATTAATAAATGTTCTAATAAACTGGATAAATTTGATACCTGCAAATTTTTCGGTTGTTCTTGATCGATAGCATTGACAATAGCACCATACTCTTTCAATACTGCAACACAATGCTGACCCAAACTTCCTAGCCCACAAACTAAAAACCGATCTAGTTTTGTTTGAGAATCTTTAACAGGCTGATAATTAGTTTCTGATGATGGCAGCATACAATACCGCCAATGATACACATTATTTATCTATATCGTAGAATACCAAAGATATTGACCTACAGCAAAAATGGTACTATTAATTAGATAATTAACGGCGATGGAGCTCGCCAAAACCGCCTTTCCAGAGCGATGAACTCTCTTCTGGAAGGCTGATAGCTCCTACTTTCCTTGCTAACTGCGGGAGAGTAGGGCTTGGCTAAATGCATTACCTGACTCTCCTGTAGAAAGTATTTGTCTACAAATCGCACTTCAAGGAGTCATGGTATGAAACACCTTCGTCAGTTTGAACCATTTATTGCGTTACCTCATCTAATCAAGTGGTTGCCTATTTCCTTTGTGGTCGGCATTCTTGCTGGAACAGCTTCTGCGGCTCTTTTAGCATCATTGGAATGGGCAACTGATTGGCGAGAATCACATCGATGGATTATCGCTTTGCTGCCCCTTGGCGGCTTCCTGAGTGGTTGGATTTATCATCAATGTGGTCAAACTGTAGAAGCCGGAAATAACCTTTTACTTGAAGAAATCCATAACCCAAAAAACATTATTCCCTTCCGCATGGCTCCTCTTGTGTTAATAGGAACAAACTTCACCCATTTTTTTGGTGGTTCAGCCGGTCGTGAAGGGACAGCATTACAAATGGGTGCTTCTTTGGCAGATCAGTTAACTAAAATATTGCATTTTCAAGGAGTCAATCGGCGAATTCTGTTAACAGCAGGTATCAGTGGGGGATTCGCTTCAGTTTTTGGTACTCCCTTAGCTGGAACCGTATTTGGTTTGGAAGTTTTAGCAATTGGTAGGATTCATTATGATGCTCTTTTTCCTTCTTTGATTGCTGCGATCGTAGGAAATCAAGTAACTTTACTATTAGGTTTACATCATACAGCATACCGACACGCTCCCTCTATACCGACGCTCACAATTTGGGGATTGATTTCTGCCATCATCGCAGGTGCAATTTTTGGAATTGTAGCAAGACTTTTTGCTAAATTAACTCACCAAATTAGTCACTTCTTTAAAGCAAAAATATCTTATCCTCCAATGCGTCCTTTTATCGGCGGTGCGATGGTAGCAGTAATTGTTGGGTTGAGTGGTACAACTAAATACATTGGGCTTGGTATCCCTACTATTGTTGATTCTTTTTTCACTCAGTTACCTCCTTGGGATTTTGCAGCCAAATTAGGTTTGACTGCTCTAACTTTAGGAGCAGGTTTTAAGGGTGGGGAAGTGACACCTTTGTTTTTTATTGGTGCTACTTTAGGTAATGCTTTATCGTTGCTTTTAGCATTACCTGCACCACTCTTAGCAGGAATGGGATTTGTGGGTGTGTTTGCGGGTGCAGCAAATACACCTATAGCATCCACCTTAATGGGAATTGAATTATTTGGTTTGGAATCGGGGGTATTTATTGCTATTGGCTGTGTAGTTAGCTACTTATTTTCAGGTCATTCTGGAATTTATTCTGCACAGCGTATTGGGTTGAGTAAATACTCTGCTGTATATTTAGAAGAAGGGGTGACTTTGGCTAATTATGGGCAACCAAAAATTGATTTACCTGATGATAGTGAAGAAAGAGGAAGTGATTCTCAGGAATAATTTATTGATGTAATTAATGGATACTCATGAAGAATCATGGATTTGGCAAACTAGTTACTTTTTTAAATAAATTGGAACAAGAGACAATTAGTTACACTTTAGTACATCATCGGGATAAAACTATTATGGTAAATGTGGCAGTGGCTGGTGAACGATGGGAAGTGGAATTTTTTGAGGATGGTTCGATTTAAGTAGAACGATTTGTTATTAGTAGTGGAGAGATTAATGGGGAAGAAGCTTTTAGTGAGTTATTTGCTATGTATTCAGAGCCAGAAAGTCATTCTGTCAAACGATACCCAAAATTCTAATTTGGTAAGCACGACGTGAAGGCGATCGCATTGTATCTACCCTGCAAAATCGAACCTTTAGTGCTAGCATCCTTATTTAAATTATAGGTTAGTTGATTCATATCAATATTCTTTACCTATTAATTAAACTTACTAATAATCACCTGTTACTATCTAGTAGGTCTAAAAAACGCTTAACTACACAATCTGGCTGCTGTTGACAATCTTTCCAATCAAAGCGCTCGATAAATATTCCGTAGGCCCTTAAAGATTGATCTCGACTACGGTCGCGCTGAATATAGCTTTGCGTATTGTGGTGTGGACCGTCCACTTCCAGGATTCCCCACTTTCCCTGATGACATATTAGGAAATCTGGATAACATTCACCGCGTCCATATCCAACCTTAAATCGCGCTTTGCAGTTTGGAAGGAATAAGACACCTAGTTTATCTAATTCCTTTGCAACTTGGACTTCACTAAGGGATGCAAATTTAAAGCCATTCCAATTTTTTACTTTTTCATCAGAAATGAATGTACCTTGATTATTTCCATCTCTTCCAAGAGCATTTTTCAGCAAATCATTACGCCAATCAGCTTGAATATCTGGAATATTCGATAACTCTATTACAGGAGTTATATACAGCTTATTAACTTCCCATTCATCAAGAGGTAGTATAGCTTCAAAAGCTCGATGAATAGCTTTAGTAATAGAATGTTCTTTATCAAGAAGAATATCATAATTAGGTCGTCGAGTTTTAAGTTTTATATCGAACCAGTACAAGGCAGAATCCCATGATAAAAAAGCACAAGATAGTAAAAATATTGCTGTATCGTTTTCTTCTCCATCTATTAGAAACTGTACAGCTTTTGCATATTATTCATTAAAATTTTGGGGTTCCATAAAAAGTTGTAATTATACTCTATTTTATAAAAATACTGTAACTGTAATGTACATTAGCTCAATAGATTTTGACAAGTAATTATTACTAGTGCAATCATAATTAAGTAAAATGATCCAAAAAGCATTGATAATTTTACAAAATCATTGCTTCCAATTTTTCTAAAGCGTGGAAACTTCCTACTTGCCAACTACGTTCTACAGCAGCAGGAATAATTTGAGTAATAGCTATATCTGCAAAATTAGGGCTGGTGTTAGATCTTATGTATTTTCCCTCTTTCAGCAAATAAATAGAAAGACTTCCGCTGTCGTAAACCCATAATTCTGGAACTCCAATGGCTTCATAAGCATCGAGAGTAGTTTTTGATGTGACATCAGTCTCAATAGCTAAATCTGGCGGTGGATCATCAGGTTGTAAGCGGCGATGACCAATCATCTGTTGATAATTCTGAATATAAAAGCAAGCATCAGGTTCAACTCCTGCTACGCCTTGGCGTTTAAAAGTGGTGGAACCAAAAGGTTGATATCTGATATCTTTAGCTTTCAGCAATATTTTGACAATATCAGAAATTAAATCTTTAGGAATTTCATGTTCTGGTAAAGGAGCCATAATTTCTAAAGTACCCTGGCTGTAGGCAATTCGGGTAGTTCTTTTTTCTCCCAATTCTTCTAAAATAGATTCAAATTCTTGCCAGCTAACATCAGGAATTGTCACCGTGCTACCAGGTGCTAATTGCATCTGGCTAACAGCTTTAAAAACGGGGATAGCAGCAGTCATAACCAAAATACAAGTAAGCTGAATCTCGATAATTATCTATGAGGTTGCGGTGGATAATACAGCCCACCGTAACCTTTAGACTAATAGATTGAGTTTAACAAAAGCGATCGCCTACACCTTAAACTTCTCGGCAATCCGCTTCATCGCCTCTTCGACATTCTCACGGCTGTTAAACGCCGAAATACGGAAGTAACCTTCACCGGCAGCACCAAAGCCAGAACCAGGTGTCCCCACAACGTTGACAGTTTGCAGCAATTTATCGAAGAATTCCCAACTGGATAAACCATTAGGCGTTTTTACCCAAACGTAAGGTGCATTCACACCTCCATAAACTGATAATCCGGCGGCTGTGAGTTTCTCACGAATAATTTTGGCGTTTTCTAGATAGAAATTCACCAATGCTTTGATTTGCGCTTGTCCTTCTTCAGAATAAACCGCTTCGGCTCCCCGTTGGATGATATAAGAAACACCGTTGAATTTGGTAGACTGGCGGCGATTCCAGAGTTTCCACAGTTCGACATCGGAACCATCGGCGGCTTTTGCTGTGAGTGTCTTCGGTACTACGGTTAACGCGCAACGGGTTCCTGTAAAACCTGCGTTCTTGGAGAAAGAACGAAATTCGATCGCAACATCTCTTGCACCTTCAATTTCATAAATGGAGTGGGGAAGTGATGGATCGGTAATATAAACTTCGTAGGCTGCATCAAAGAAAATAATCGAGTTGTTAGCTTTGGCATAGTCTACCCATGCTTTGAGATATTCTTTGGTAGCAGTTGCGCCAGTGGGGTTATTGGGAAAGCAGAGATAAATTAAATCGACTTTCTTTGAGGGAATCTCGGCGGTGAAGTTGTTATCAGCCGTAATTGGTAGATAAACTAAACCCTCAAATTCGCCTTTATCGTTGGCATCCCCAGTATTTCCCACCATAACGTTAGTGTCTACATACACAGGGTAAACTGGGTCAGTCACGGCAATTATGTTGTCATGACCAAAGATTTCTAGAATATTGCCTGTGTCGCACTTGGAACCATCGGAGATAAAGATTTCGGAAGCATCTATATTGGCTCCCCGTGCTTGGAAATCATGAGTAGCAATTTTCTCCCGCAACCAAGCGTAGCCTTGCTCTGGGCCATAGCCTTTGAAGGTATTGCGATCGCCCATTTCTTCCACAGCTTTAATCATCGCTGTGCGGCAAGCCTCTGGCAGAGGTTCGGTAACATCGCCAATGCCCAGCCGAATGATTTTAGCATTACTGTTCGCTTCCGCAAAGACATTCACCCGCCGAGCAATTTCTGGAAACAGATAACCCGCTTTCAGTTTCAGGTAGTTGTCGTTAATAGTTGCCATTATGTAGATTATGAAAAACGCCCTCAAATAGCTTACTGCTAATTTATGAGGGCGGGGAGAAATCAATTCAAAATTCAAAATTCAAAATTCAAAATTATTCGCGCAGCGTCTCGTACAGAAGAAAAAGACTGGAATAGATGTAGCTTCAGCTTCCTCCAGGGAAAGAAATAACTCCTAACTCCTAACTCCTAACTCTTAACTTAACAATACCCAATTTAGATATTTACTGGCTGTTTATTATCGGCTGATGTGTAATTGCGTTCGCTAATTACAAACTCCGTAATTGATTCTTTACCTGTAATTAATCTTGCTCCGCGATTACGCGTGAAATAGTTCCATGCCCACTGAATCATTACTACTAATTTGTTGTTAAATTCAATTAAGAAGTAGATATGAATCAACAGCCAAAACAGCCATGCAAAGAAACCTTTCAGCTTGATAAAGCCCAAATCTACTACAGCAGAATTGTGCCCAATCATTGCTAAACTACCATGATCGGTATAAGCAAAGGGTGGCAAACTTTTACCTGCAAGTTGCTTTTGAATTAATGTTGCTACATATTCACCTTCTTGCTTGGCTACAGGTGCAACACCAGGTAAGGGCTTACCATTTTGATGAGAAAAATTTGCTAAGTCGCCAACTACAAAAATATTTGGATGTCCCTTGATACTTAAGTCAGGTTCAACAATAATCCGTCCAGCGCGATCGCACTCTGCACCTGTGTGTTCTGCTAGCACTTTGCCCATTGCCGAAGCTTTCACACCTGCTGCCCATAATACCGTTTTTGAGGCAATTTCTTTAACTTCATCGCCTTGTTTGATGGTAACAACATCGTTTTCAATATTTGTTACCAGTGTTTTTGTCTGCACAACCACACCCAACCGCGTTAAGGATGCTTCTGCTTCTTGTGATAACTCTGGCGCAAAGGGTGGCAAAATCCGATCTAGACCTTCTAATAGCAAAATCTTGGCTTCTGATGTGTCGATGTTACGGAAATCGTCTTTGAGGGTTTGATTTGCCAATTCTGCGATCGCACCAGCTAACTCTACACCTGTTGGGCCACCACCCACAATTACAAAAGTTAACCAAGCACGGCGCTTTTCTGGATCGGTTTCTTTTTCTGCGGCTTCAAAGGCTGAAAAGATCCGGCTACGCATTTCTAGAGCATCTTCTACAGTTTTCAAACCTGGGGCGAATTCTTCCCAGTTGTCTTTGCCAAAGTAGGAATGCTTCGCACCTGTGGCGACAATTAACGTATCGTAAGCTATTGCTTCTTCGCCCACAGTGACTTGTTTGGCTTCTGGATCGATATTATTCACCTCTCCCAGCAGCACTTTCGTATTCTTGCTCTTGCTGAGGACAGAACGCAACGGTGAGGATATATCAGCAGGAGATAGCGCACCTGTGGCGACTTGATATAAAAGGGGTTGAAATAGATGAAAGTTACGTTTATCAATCAGAGTAACGTTTACTGCCGCTTTGGCGAGTGTTTTTGCCGCATAAAGTCCACCAAAACCACCGCCAACAATAACTACTTGATGGGGTGGATTATTGTCAAGTGAATTTACCATAAGAAATATTATCGTGTATGCCGACTATTGTAACTATTCTTAACAAATTTGTATCAAAAATGTCATCATATTTTTTGTATTGCTCTTTACATTTGAAAAAGTATTAAAGTGATCGAGGCTACAGGATAAACAAAACTTTTTAAGAGAAAGGTTCAGACCATAAGAGCTTGGAATATTTAAATCCCTCTTTGCTTGTATAGATTTATCGAAAGTAGATGTAGTATCTATGCGAATTCACTCAGAAGTAGTTGATTCTGGTGTTTGTGTCAAACGTGGTGAATGAGTTCGCCGCCAACGCCTAAAGCCATAGATAAGAGCAACAAAAATTAACAAATAGGGACTGTAAACAATTAACCAAATGCCCAACTTGAGTAAGCCAACAGAAAATGCACTCAAAGAGTGGGTAGAGTTGTTCCAAGTTTCCTGAACTTGCAAACCGAACGCAGGTTGGGGGCTGGTGCTAGAAACTGCTGCTTCTAGGTTCAGCGTAATGGTGGAATAAGCAACTTGATTTTTGAGGTTTTTCAGTTGGGCATCAATTTGTTCTATAGTTTGGCGGACATTACTCAGTTCTTGGGAAACACTAAGCACATCTCTCACAGAACCAGCTCGATCCATAATTTTTTGCAAATTAGCTTCAGTTTTCTGCAAATTAGTTAATCTAGCTTGGAAATCTACTAAGCGATCGCCTACATCTTCGGCAGTGATATTACGACTCTCAACAGTGCCCAATTTAGCTAGTTGTTCTAAAGTAGGTTCTAGCCGATTCTCTGGTATCCGCAATTGAATTGTTGCTGTGTAACGCGGGTTGTCATTTTTGGGTTGTTGTTGTTTCAGGCCGATTAAATCCCCTTGCTGTTGATTGATAATTTGCGAAACAGCATCAATAGACCGATCTACAGAGTTGACAGTCAAAGAGATTGCTGCCTTTTTGATCAGTTGGGGACGAGAACGGGCTATTGGTGAACCTTCCGCCTTTTGAGAAATACTGTTTTCACGAGCAGATAATTGATTTGCCGCGCCATCGGCTGCCATTTGAGGTGCAGACTGATTTGTTGACCGATTCGAAGAAGCGCAACTGGTGAAAATCACCCCTCCTAATAACGCACTTATAAACAAAGCAGATGTGCGCGGTAATTTAGTCGAAGTATGCATAATCTATCCTCAGATGGATGAAGTTAACCCCAGTATTACTGAAGTAAAACTCAAAGCCTCTATTGTTGCGATTTATGTAACAGGGTTAGTCATTTGTCATTTGTCCCCAAATTGAATGATTGATAGTTCATCTGTGTTACTCAATTTGGGGTACAATCGTAAGCCTGCGAATTAATGACGATGCTTGCTGACAGGAGATGCTTCTATGGCCCGGATGTATTATGACGAAGATGCCAATTTAGACCTTTTGGCTGGAAAAACTATTGCTATCATCGGCTATGGTTCTCAAGGTCATGCCCACGCTCTCAATCTCAAAGATAGTGGTTTGAATGTGATTGTGGGACTATATCCGGGTAGTAAGTCAGTTGCAAAAGCTGAAGCGGCTGGTTTAACTGTGAAAAACGTTGCAGATGCTGCTAATGCTGCTGATTTCATCATGATTTTGTTACCTGATGAAGTCCAAAAAACGATTTACAAAAACGAGATTGAACCAAATCTAGAAGAAGGGAATGTCTTAGCCTTTGCCCACGGCTTCAATATCCACTTTGGGCAAGTTGTACCACCGGATAATGTAGATGTGGTGATGGTAGCACCAAAAGGGCCGGGGCATTTGGTACGACGGACTTATGAAGGTGGAGAAGGCGTACCAGCGCTGTTTGCAGTTTATCAGGATGCTAGTGGTCAAGCACGCGATCGCGCCATGTCTTATGCTAAAGGTATCGGTGGGACTCGCGCTGGTGTTCTCGAAACTACTTTCCGCGAAGAAACCGAAACAGATTTATTTGGCGAACAAGCGGTATTGTGCGGTGGCTTGAGTGCTTTAATCAAAGCCGGATTTGAAACTTTGGTAGAAGCTGGTTATCAACCAGAATTGGCTTATTTTGAATGTCTGCATGAAGTCAAGTTGATTGTTGACTTGGTTGTAGAAGGCGGTTTAGCCAAAATGCGCGACAGCATTTCTAATACTGCTGAATATGGCGATTATACTCGTGGCCCGCGGATTGTTACCGAACAAACCAAAGCTGAAATGCAGAAAATTCTCAGCGAAATTCAATCTGGGCAATTTGCACGAGAATTCGTTCTCGAAAACCAATCTGGTAAACCAGGATTTACCGCCATGCGTCGAAAAGAATCTGAACACAAAATTGAAGAAGTTGGTAAAGATTTACGCGCTATGTTTAGCTGGTTGAAAAAGGCTTAAAGGAATTATCCAATGTTGTAGGGTGGGCATCTTGCCCGCCTTTGCCTACTAGTTCTCGTGTCGCCCACCCCACAACAAGTAATTGAGTATTTTTTTTATCCGTTTTCCTACCTCTTGCAAAAGTTACTTTTACAAGAGATTTAATGCATAGACAAATGCATTACTAAACATCATTTACTTTGAGTTTTGAGATAATCTGCAATATACTCTCCATAAGTATCACGCAACATTTGTTCCCGGAATTTGAATCCTAATGTTTTCCCTCGACAGGATAGAGATCCGCACAAGCACCCGAAGACAACAATTAATTCATATTCAGTGGTTTCGTAGTCCCAGGTAATTTCTTCATCTGCTTCGATATCGCACAAAGCAACGAAGTCATATCCTCCAAACTGATTGTTCCTTACCCCAGTATTTGGATTACAAGAATGGTTAATGATCCAAGAAGGCTCATCTAGGTGGACATGTAAATTAAAATCCATCTGAAATGTATACATTGTTCGTTCGGGAACTTCTTCAATTATGATACCCACCACCACAGTTTCCCCTTGGGCAAATTTTTTTGTAGCAAACACTCCTCGTCCTTTTGCTGTTTTTTGAATCGTGACATGAGAATTGAGCTTTCCATCTGAAATCGACTCTATTGTAGTCATAAATAAAGACCCACTATGTTTAAATTTCTTGCAGCTTCCAAGTTTCAAACTTGGCTTAGTTAGATTTCACTTTCGAGGTAACAGTCCGTTAACCGCTCTGGACCTCAACTTTTCCTTCCGGCTCAATCTTTTGAGGGCTTTGACTTAGAAGCAGAGCAACTAAGACAAGAATCGCGCCAATTAAACCGCGTATTCCCAGATGTTCTCCAAGTAGCCAAAACGAGAAAATTGTGGCAAACAATGGCTCAAGTGTAAAAAGTAAAGCAGCTTCGTCAGATGAAACCCATTGCTGTGCCAATGTTTGCAGCCAGATAACAGCAGCCGTCGCCAACAACCCTAAGTAGAGAATCACTCCCCAGTGCTGGCGAATTACCTCAAATTGGTTAAAGATTTGTGTGTTACTCCAGAGTACCCCTATCGTTGCAATGAACAAAAGTTGAACACTAGTAAGTGTTAAAGTGGGGTGATGGCAGGCGACTCGCTCTAGGAAAAGTATGTAGGCTGCATAGACAAAAGCATCAACGAACATTAATAGATCGCCAATTCCTAGTTCTCCCCCTTCCCAAAACATCACACCAATACCGATTACAGCTACTCCAGCAGCTAGGAAAGTTTTCAAGAGTACGCGCTGACCACTCAGCCATCCCAGCAGCGGGACAATAAGTGTGTTCAAACTGGCAATGAATACCGCTCGATTTGCTGGTATAGTCTTAAGTGCAATTGTTTCTATAGCTAAGTAAAAGAAAAGTAAAAACCCTAGTACTGTACCATCACGCAATAAAAGTGCATTCAGATTACGTAAATTTAGGGTAAAAACTCCAGCCGCTATGACAAAACGGCTGGCAATCAATACACTTGGTGGAAGGTTACTAACGATGTCTTTAGTCAATGGAAAAGTTGTAGCACCGATTATATTGACAAGGATAAGCAGAATTATTCCTTTGAAACGCAAGGTATTGTCAATTTGCATCAAACTAATTGCTTGAATAATGTTTCTTTACATCCATAGAGAATGCGATCGCATAAAGAATATTGGTTTTGTTGCGTCCAGTTAGTGCCTTCAGAATTTATGATTTTTAGTTGGGTAAGTTCTACTAATCCGATTTTCATAATTTCATGTCTTTTTTCGCATTGCAATTAAAAGGTAAAGGAAGTTCGGATTAATCCAATCCAAATTGTACCATTCGCTGTGTTAAGTTTAGGATTTGCGATCGCCGTTAAAATAAAAGTGCCAATGCTCTGACCTATGCCAATTCTTAGTGTCACCCAAAATACTTAGGGGACACGCTTAATTAATAAAAGCGTATATTGCTAAAGGTTTTCGCGACGATAAACTAGATAATTATTAGCACCCACAATCAAAACGGACGACACCAAGCAACTAAGTAACAATAACTCTATGATGTTTCGGCGTAGGATTTTGATACTTCTATCTTCGCTTTTAACTATAAATATCTTAGTAAATAGCTTGAATAATTTGTTAACAAGCCAGTTCAGTAATAAAAAAACAAAGATTACGAGACTGAATTTCAGCCAAAATGATTAGTATGCTCAGACATGAGCATAAAAGTGAACTAATTTCAGGGTTATATTGTCAATCGTCAAACTAACTAACGTTCCTAATTGTTATTAATAATAATTCTATCATTAAGTGGTAAATATTTTGTTTTTTCGGTGTCATCAATAATAGACAGATTTAATATTTACAACTAAGTCGGTAAGAATAAACAAAACTATATTATGAGATGTAAATAGACCTGAAATGCTTACAAACAATAGAGGAAAAATGATAAATCACAATCTCTAGCAGTTAGCTTTATTTGCGTCGCTCTACTTATCCTCGATAAGACTCACAGGAAACATAATTCCCGGCTTCTTGGTAGGAGGATTCAGTGTGTTGAATATTCTGTCCCAAAATCCCTGAATGCCATAGTTTCCATTAAAACAAGTGTGATGAAGATCGTGGAAATCTGATGGAATGAAAAATATTGACAAAGAACTATGACCTTCTAGGTTGTAAGCATTGCCTATAACGCTCCATGCACACAGTTGAGTGATGTCATATCCAAATATAAAAATAGGTAAAACATCAGCGATCGTAACAATAATATATTCAACAAGACTCTTGTGTCCAGCAACAAAACTTGATGAGTCACGAAACTCATGATGTTTAAGATGGATTTTCTGCAAAAATCTTGTGTGCAAGAGCCGATGAGCAACATAAAAGCAAAAATCAGCAGCAACTATTCTCATCAAGAACCATCCAAGGTTTAGGAGTAAGCTATTTCCTCTATGAACCTCTGGAGCTAGATATAGAACTATTAATGCTGATAGAAAAGCTTTAATTTCTCCTATTATGATGCCTTGGATAGTAAAGGAAGGAAATGGTTGATTTTTGACTGTCTTGACTCTTGCAGTCAGCTTATCCCTCAAAACATCGTTGCTTTTGATTCCTTTTTCAATGAGGATGCCAATACTATAAAATGAGATAGAACCAAGGAGCCAGTACAACAACACCTGGGTTATAAAATTGATCTCGATATGGTTTAACAGCAAATAAAATACCTGCTGAACAATCGTACAACTAATAGCGATCTTTAGATAAAATTCGATCTCAAAACAGAAATTCAAAAATTTTTGCATTTCTGTAACCTTATAGTATGTGGCTGAGGCATATTCTATTAATTTTTGATATCTTGAACAATCCGAAAACCAGCGTGCTGATAAAAGTTTGGACGGAACCAGTTGCGGTAATATTTTAAAGCTTCTGTACCATTAGTTATCCAACATCCTCCTAACATCATTTGATGTTGATTGTCAAAAAAGATGGCAGAATTATCTTCATAAAGAAAATGAGGTTGATATCCGGCAAGCGGGTTTAAGTTATTACGCAACCATTCCCAAACATTACCACGCAAATCGTACAATCCTGAAGAGCTTTTGGCTGTTTCTAACATTCCAACGGGAGTAGGAGAGCCAAATTTTAAATTGAGATTATAATTTTCTACACGATCTAACAAACTATTACCATAAGTTGCTAAATGGTATTCTGATTCACTCATTAAACGAGTATCTTTCCCTTGCCAACGACAATAAGCCATTGCTTCATAGTGATTGACTTCCACAGGCCAATCTAAGGGTAAGTCGATTTCATCAAACATAGCTCGATATTTGTAGCTACCATTTTCATGTAACCAAAATTTAGGACATTGAATATTGTATCGAGTTTTCCAATTCCAAGATTCTTCATCCCAATATTCTTGATTTTCGTAGCCACCAGCCTTGACAAAATAGATAAAATCGGAATTAGTAATCAGATATTTACTAGCAAAAAAGGGTGCAACTTCAACAGTGCGATCGCCATAATCAATATCCCATCCATAAGTTGAATCATCTAAGGCTTTACCGAGTTTTACTACCCCACCAGCAACTTCTATCATTTCGTTCTGAGGAGTGTAACCATTAAAAGGAGCATATTGCCAATTTTGAGGACGTTTCACTCTCTCAATCGGCAGTTGGCGAATTAACATCGAAGAAGTTTCAATGTGAATACGTTGGTGTTCAATCCCCATCATTAAAGCCCAAAGGGGATGATTGGGATGAATTGGCAGAGTAATTGGGGTTGTCTTAATTAGTTCGGAAATTACGGAATATGCTTGTTCTCGATATTCCCAAGTTTGTGAGACTTGCGGCCATTCCAAATGCGCGATCGCTGCATTCAACTCTTCTGGTTTTTCTGGATCTACTCCAATTTCAAACAAAATTTCATACTCTGGATTGAGGCGTTTTTCTAATAACCCCACCTGAATTAATTTATTGATGTAGAAAATTGCCGAATGCCCCAGATAAAAAATTAAAGGATTTCTCAAAGGGTCAGGATTGAGATAAAATGTCTCTTCTCCAACTAGACTTTTCAATAACATATCTTCCAGTTGCCAAGCATTCTCAAAGTAATCGAAAATAACTTGGTTATTACAACTATCAAGCTTTGGAGGTTTAGCAGATTGCAGGCTGTTCATAGGTGTAAATTAATTGCTGTTAAAGAACAATAAAACAAATTAATTATCTAGAAATCCGATTTTATCCGTGAATTTGTTTATATAGTTAGGGAATAATGAGACTCTTCAATATGACAGATTTATGATTTTATAGCAATACTTCTTGTCCAATAATTAGTTTTTCAAATAGTACTAAAACTTTATCGACTTAGTGTACTAACGTGAAAAATTTGATTAATTTAATATTTGTTGAATAATTCAACTATCAGCAACAAGTAAGCCAGTGGGAAGAAACATAACTATATTCTTGGTAAAGATTCTTTAAACTATTACCAATGACAAATTACAACCCTCTTTAGACAGTTTTATTTATCTTGACTTAGTTACAGTTAAGTTAAAAATAATTTTAGGTTGAGTAGCGATCGCAAAACTAAAAATACTTGTTTTTTAGTTCGATAGAGAACTAAACTGTATTGAATGGTGAGTTTTTCCGGTTCTCAATCGATGTATTGGAACTGGATTTATCTACCTTTGATACTTATTAACGCAATATCGTTAATCCAATACGGTTGACAAAAAAGTTGGTCAAATATATCTATTAGTTGACGTAAGTAGCTACAGCGTCAAACTTTGTAACTAACTGCTTCTTTACTACATGGGACGGGTAGCTTACTTTTGTGTAGGTAGGTAAAGTAATGACTACAACTTTGCAAGGTGCATCTCCAATTATCATTGCACACCGAGGTGCTAGCGGCTATCGTCCAGAGCATACTTTAGCTGCTTATGAGTTAGCGATCGCACTAGGGGCTGATTATATTGAACCTGATTTAGTTTCCACCAAAGATGGTATTCTAATTGCTCGTCACGAAAATGAGATTTCTGAAACCACCGACGTTGCAAGCCATCCAGAATTTGCTCATCTTAAAACCACTAAAATAACTGATGGCGAATCAAAAACTGGCTGGTTTACCGAAGACTTTACCCTAACAGAACTGAAAACATTACGAGCTAAAGAGCGAATTCCCCAAGTGCGATCGCAAAATACCGCCTATGATGGACTTTTTGAAATCCCCACACTGCAAGAAATCATCAATTTAGTCAGGGTTAAAAGTGGCGAAATTAATCAGGCGATTGGCATTTACCCAGAAACTAAGCACCCAACTTACTTTCAATCGATTGGGTTAGCTCTAGAAGCACCCTTACTTGCAACTTTAACAGCCAACGGTTATCAGGGAGCTAACGCACCTATTTTTATTCAGTCTTTTGAAGTAGGTAATTTACAAGATTTATCCACAAAGACTGATTTACCTCTGGTGCAATTGCTGAATAACAGTGGTAAACCTTATGATTTTGTCGTTAGTGGCAATGAACAAACTTATGCAGATTTAGTTACAGCATCAGGTTTGGCAGAAATTGCCAAATATGCAAAAGCGATTGGAATTCATAAAAATTTACTAGTTCCTAGAGATAGCAATGATAAATTGCGACCGCCTACATCTTTAGTTATAGATGCTCATGCGGGTGGTTTGCTGGTTCATGTCTGGACTTTCCGCAATGAAGACTGTTTTTTGCCACTGGACTTTCAAGGAAATCCCCAAGGTGAATATGAACTATTTTTCAGCTTAGGTGTTGATGGCGTATTTAGCGACTACCCAGATACGGCAGCTTGCCACTCTACTCTTCAGTGGTAATTTAGTAGGGTAATACAAAATCACAGAAAAGTAACATGGTTTTACTTAAGTGGAAATCCTGTATAGCAGCAATTACCTTCACCGCAATTAGTCTTGCTGCATCTAAATCGGCATTGGCGGTATCTTTATACTCAGTCACTGACTTAGGCGCTCTTACGGGAGAAGCCTACAGTTACGCTACAGATATTAATGACTCAGGTGAGGTAGCCATTAATACTTTGGGTAGGTCTTTTTTTTACAACAATGGTTCGCTCAAAACAATTAGTCCGTTGCCTGGTGATAATCAACTTGCAGTGACTGGTATCAATAACTTGGGGCAAGTAGTTGGTAATTCGGCTAATAGTAATAACTTTACTGGAAATAAGCCTTTCCTGTACAGCAATGGCCTCACCCAACCTCTCCCAATTCAAGATGCTATTCCTTATGCAATTAACGATCGCACCCAAGTAGTAGGGGGAGCGAGCGGACTTGGGCCTTTTTTGTACGGTGATGGTGTAGCAACCAGCATAGGAACTCTTGGTACTGTTGCTTACGGTTTAAATAACTTGGGACAAGCAGTAGGTATTCTCAATTCAGGAAGAGCTTTTCTGTATGAAAACGGACAAACTACTAACTTGGGAACTTTGCCAGGTGACACCTACAGTCAAGCAAACGATGTTAATGACTCAGGACAAGTAGTTGGTAGTTCGGGACTCACTGGCGTAAATGATAGTCGTGCTTTTGTGTACAGTTCTAGCACGGGACTCCAAGACCTTGGTAGGTTACGTCCTACAGATTTGTTTAGTACTGGTTTGGGGATTAATAATTTGGGTCAAGTAGTCGGGTTTTCTGGCACTAACAATAACTTTTTTGCCGCAGTTGGCAACGGTTTGCGGGCTTTTCTTTATAGTGATAAGACTCTGTACGACTTAAATAACCTGATTGCTCCTAGTTCAGAGGGTGGCTTTACCTTGACAGCGGCATCTGCCATTAATAATAATGGACAAATTGTCGGTCGTGGTGCAGTTAATGGTGAATTACACGCATTCCTGTTGACACCAATCTCATCTGTCTCTGTAGCGGAACCAACTTCAGGTGTTCCTATTTTGTCGTTCGGCGCTGGTGTAATTTTATTTGCTGCATTTAAGCGCAAAGCTCACTCTAAGAGTGCAGCCATACAACAAAGAAGTTAATGCAATAACTTCAGGCAGACAAAATGATTACTTGGGAATATGGATTTATAAAAATGCTCGTTGAAAATCTTTGAGGATATGTCTCTAAGCGTGGCTTCGAGACACATCTGTACTTTAGGCAAGGGATAACATCACTTAACTTATTCTTGATTTTCACAAACTAGTCATCACCTGAGCTAATTGATTAGATAAATCAATTGCAGACTCCTGGCATTTCTTAAATAAAACTCCAGCTAAAAAATAATAATCGCCAGAATAAAATGCCATCTGATTTTTTTGGAGTTTTTCGATGTGCTTCTTTACCTTAGGGTCAGAGCTATAGTAGCCAAACTGTAAAGGTAACACCATGAAGTTTTGAACATAATAACCATTTTGTTTTGCTATGTTCAATGTATTGATTGGATTAGAAAAGCTAGATATTAAAACCAATACATTTTCATAATCTAGCGATAAAAGCTCATTGGTAACAGTGGCTCCATCTACACCCCCAAACAGAAGTGGCATATAAATATCGTTATCTGGTGCGGGAAGATAGGGCGGATTAGCTACAAGATACTCGGCATCGGGTTGAGAAGAATTAAACAAAGATGAATTGTGGATGATGTATTTATTAGTGAGATTGTATTCATCAATGGTCGAATTTGCGACTTTCCATGCAGAAGTATTTAATTCAAATCCCTGGATGATTCCATCAAAATTGTTTCTCAATAAGGTATTAATTACAGGGCTGCCATCTCCTGAGCCAAACTCCACAATAGATTCAGAATTTTGACAATTTCTGATCACAAAACTTTCTAAGCAGTTGGAGTAGAAATTAGATTCTTCAGGACAAAAAAAGATATCTTTCATTTGACGAAAATTCAAAGTGTAAGGTATAATCAATCTATTAGGAGGTTATTTATTACCTTGCATTCAGGCAATAAATAACTGTTCCTTTAGCAAAGGGTTGCTAAAAAAATTTCTTTGCAAGAGAATTAGCAATAAAATGACTTAAAATGTCAAATTAAAATGCTAAGAATAACCTGCTATTTATAATTTTTGGGATTGCTCATAGGAGTAAAGCGGCTTATTCCGCTTCGCGTATTGATCGCACAACAGCACCAGCGGCGCGATCGCCCATTAGTTTTTCTTGGTCATAGCCAAGCAGCAGTTCCCACGCATCATTGGGATATCGTTCTGCCAAAGACAAAGCAACATCATCTAACATCCAACGACCGTGGCGTTCATCTTCCTTGATGTGTAGTTCCCAATAACCCATCGCCGCCTCTGATAGTTCCAATCGTTGCGCCGCCGCTAGATAGTTTTTGTAAGCCGCAGGACCAGCCACCTCAAAATACGTCAACGCGCCATTGTAACGTAGGAAATAGCGTTTGCGATCGGTAGTCAGAAAGTTATGATTATCGCAAGCTAAGACTTCCCAAGGTACTAAATCGAAATATCCTTCTGGTTCAGTGTTCATTCCAAACTCAGCCAGCATTTGAGCAAAAAATGTCGAGTGCTTGCGGGATAAACGACCATTGCCGTATTCTTCTAGTAGTACTCGCACCAGCGTACACTGGATTTCATTAGCAGCACCACCCAATACGTAGCAAAGACGACTACCTTCAACCAAACCATCAAAGGAGCCGATCGCTAGCAAGTGACGATAACCAGCTTCAGTCATTTCCTCACGAATGTAGCGGCTATTCTCCGACAAAGGCGGATTTAAATCGGCAGATGCACGCTCAATTAAAGCTTGTTTTACATCCAATTGTTGCAGTGCAGCCACATCGATTTGTGCTAGTTCCCACTGTTGCCAAGCAGCTTCAATTTGGTCACGACAAGAGTGCAAATATAGCGATCGCTCATTGTTATAATGCCGCAAATCGTCGTACCAAAACAGCTTTAGCCGATTGATTCGATAAAGTATCCGTTGCAGAAAACGGTGAGCCTGTTCATCAGAGCGATCGTTTCTATAGGCCGCACGCATTGCTGTTGAAAGCGCCTGTTCAAACTCGCTGGCTATTGAAGGTTTTGCATCCAGTTTCTTGTCCAAATCCTCCATTGCTAGCAGTTCTATAAATTGCTCCTCAGCACGGTCGTAGTTGGTAATTGTTTTTTCTACAGTGTGTGTGCTCTCTTTTGCAGCCCCAGCGTTAGAAAATATAACTAAATTGCTTTGCATGGAATCTTCGGTAGCTTTAGAAAAGTGATAAATTACTTTCACCTCTAATATCTAGGTTTCCACACCAGTAGCTTTCTGTACCTCTTTCCCTGGTTATAGAGAAAGATTAAGTTTCAAGATTAGGGAAGAGATGACAGGTGATAGGGAATAGACCTCTTGCAAAAATCGTTGAATCACCCCTCCCCAACCCTCCCCTTATAAAGGGGAGGGAGCAAAATTTCAAGTTTCCCCCCTTTATAAGGGGGGATTAAGTGGGGTCTATTCGACTTATGCAAGAGGTCTAATAACCTGTACCCTATACCCTGTAACCTATACCCTGTAACCTGTAACCTGTACCCTATTCCCCTCTTCAATTCCCACTCCCTACGGTACTTGCGTCCGTTGCTCAATTGCCTTACTGGGTGGAATCTGCTCAAGAGGAATAAGTGCTTCGATCACCGACTTTACAATTGGCGCGGCGACAGTAGAACCATAAGCACTTTCTCCTTTTGGCTCATCCACCAGTGCAAACACTACATAGCGAGGAGATTCCACGGGTAAAATAGCCACGAAACTGGTCATTCTCGCACCCTTGATGTATCCGCCATTAGGACTAGCTTTTTGGGCTGTACCAGTTTTACCAGCAATGCGATATCCCGGAATTTGTGCCGGCTTACCGCTACCTTGAGTAACAACAGTTTCCATCATTTCCACAACCTTTTGAGTTGTTGCGGTTGAAAAAATTTGGCGGGGGATGGTGTGAGTAGGTGAATCATGCATCTGCCCTTTGCTATCAATCAACCCGCGAACTACATGGGGTGTAACTAACTTACCGCCATTAGCTAAAGCACCGTGCATTTGCACTAGCTGTAACGGTGTCATGGAAAAGCCTTGTCCAAAGGAAGTAGTAGCTGCTTCAATTGGCGAAGCGATAAATTCTTCTTGACTTTTGAGCCGTCCGCCGACTTCAAAAGGTAAATCTGTATCTACTTTTTGTCCTAATCCTAAGCGTTCTAACCAGTTGTAATAAATTGAAGGCTTTAAACGTTGGATAATTTGCACCATGCCAATATTGCTAGAATATTGCAAAATCTGAGCGATGCTGATTCGCCCATTCCCATTATTCATGGCATTTTTGATGGTGTAATTAGCGACTCGAATCGAACCGGAGTCATTAAACATATCATCTGGTTTGATGATGCCATTTTCCAGAGCGATCGCCACATTCAAAGGCTTAAAAGTCGATCCTGGTTCATAAAGATCCGCTACTGTCCAGTTTTTAAATAGTGAAATATCAGATTTAGCATATTCATTAGGATTATAAGTAGGCTGAGAAACGAGGGCAAGTAACGAACCATCCAATGCATCCATGACAATTACCGCTCCACGTTTAGCGTCAAACTTCTCCATTTGTTGTTTGAGCGCAACGCGGGCAATTCGTTGTAGACGACTATCGATAGTGAGTTGTAATCGCAAATCGTCAAAATGCAAAAAGCCTTCGGGCGCCCGATCCGGCATCAAGACCCCATTACCCGACCGACTGAGCCGCACCGTTTGCACGGGACGTTCTAGCAACTTCTCTTGAGAGTATTCCACACCAGCTTGACCACGGCGGTCAACATTCACATAGCCCACCACATCAGCAACCAAATCGTCTGGTGGGTAAAATCGGGAGTATTTTTGAGTCCACTCCAGGCCATTTAAGCGCAAAGAGATGACGCGATCGATAATTTCTTCTGGTAAGGCTGGCGCAAGTATAATTCCGCTTCTTTTGCTTTGAAAAGTTTTCACCAATTCAGCAGTATCTTTTGCCAAAATTGGCGCAAGTCGCTCTGCCATATCTTCATTAGACTTATCAAACAGCTTGGGATGAGCGTACAAAGTATATACAGGACGGTCAATAGCCAACAGATCGCTATTGCGATCTACCACTGGGCGACGGGGCATAAAAGGTCGCACACTCACCATTTGCTGGTTGCGTGCATACTCGGTTAACTTTGATCCCTTGACAATTTGGAGATTATACAAGTTAATAGTCAACCCCAACCCTGATACCATTAATATGCCCCAAACAATGAACAGTCGGGACTTAGTGTTGGATGTTGGGTCTTGCATACTAGAGGCTAATTTTCCCAAAAGCCCTCGTTTATCACCCTTGTCCTTGTGTCGCCCTGTAAATTTTAAATTCCGAAACTTTCTGAATTTTGTTTTCTTTGGTGACTTCTGCATTGGGTTTGTCCTTTGTCCTTTGTCTGTTGCCTTTTGTGATTAACCAGAAGTCTCAGTCCTAATGACTAATGACTAATGACAAATGACAAATGACTCTTAGAGATTAGTATCCCAGTGGCGAGAGTGTTTGCGGTTGCGTTTCAGAATTTGGCGTTGTGTTAGGCGATGCTGGCTTAGGACTCTGAGATGCTGGAGGCAAGAAAATCATTCTTTCAGGAGTTGGCGATACCAGCCCTGCTGTTGGTTGTTCTGCTTCATTAGCCATTTTATTTTTCAGCGTCGCGTTGGTTGTCGTTAGCAGCCGTTCATGACGTTGGAGGTTTTGCAGTCTGCGATATGACTGACCCCAAAGCTCCTGAGAATAGACTGTCCAAGCATAAACAGCAAGTGTCGATGCTACTAACAAGAACGCCACAACTGACGAATAACGATGAAAGGTATACAAGCGCAGCAACCACAAAGGTGCAGATCCAGAATTCGGCATTGTGGGAAGCCCAAGAAAACCTTCCCCCGGACTCTTTTGGTTCCTATTCAACTGCTCATTGAGATTTGGTAATTGTTGTCTACCCAACTGTTTCCCTGATTTGGCTATAACTGCCTCATTTGTGGGAGAAACCGCTAATTTTTTTGAGGAACGCTGTTGTTTTTGAGAGGATACTGGTGTAGAAGCGCTCTGTGTTGCTGACTCCATACGCGCAGAGCGTCGCCTTCCTAAAGAAAGGATAGAATCTCGCCAGAACCAATTACCCCTTGTAGAAACAGTAGATTTACGAGCAACTACCATAAATTTTTAAATTTTTTTAGATGGGAAATACTGCACTTTAGATTGATTGTCTGTTTTTGCTCAGGTTAAAATCACCTTCTGTGCAACCAGCACACATAACAGACTATACCCTTTTAACTTTTCTGATAGGTAGCTGTATCAATGTTTGCATCCCCTAGAGATGCAATGTTTGCAATCAGCGATTAGAAACTGGACAGCTTACCCTTTAGGTATCGCACCTAAAGTATGGCAACCTCACGTAGCAATATGCAATACTCTGTGAAAAAAATAAAATTTTTTGCTATCATAGCTCCGTTTGCTAAATAATTTGGTACATTCTCGTTTTGCTCCTGAGTTAAGAGAAACTAATCAGGATACGTAATTCCAAAAACAATACCCCAAAGGATTGTTTTTTTTAAGTATGTAATCTCGCAGAATTTAAAAAAAGCAATAAATACGGTATCGTATTCAACAGGCGAAAAATTGTTCTAGCCACAATTGGTGAAAGAGGAGTTATGAAAACAAAAATCTTTGGTTTTGCTTTAATGTTAAGTCTGGCTGCAATTCTTGGGGCCTGTGAAGGTGGTGGTGGTGATGGTGCTGGTACTGCTACTCCAGCTGCTACAGGTGAACCAACTGATGCACCTGCTGTTAAAACTACTCCTGCTGCTACCCCCGCAGCAACTCCCGCAGCGACTCCCGCAGCGACTCCTAAATAAGGCATCTTAAACTTTAGTTTAAATCGCACCCAGAACTACTTAGTGACAGCATTCCTCACTACATAGCTGGAAATATCGCTCGAATTAATTGGGTTCACGAAAAAGCCTCATTTTTATGATGGTTTATCCGAGCCTAGAGTTTGCTCAAATATCAACTAAGTAGGGCAGTAAGTAGAGGACACTGGTAAAGAGGGTTATGTCCTCTACCAAGTGTCCTCCTGAAATTCCCACCCGCTCAAACCTTGTTACCAGTCCAAGAGAGTTGAGTCAATCTAAGCTATTTTGTCGGCAGGTACTTCCCTCGTTTGGCATTTTAAATTGCTTATACTACTGAGTTTTGAGAGGGTAAAATAATTTATTGCGATCGCTGGCAATTGCTCTTGAGCATTCCTGTAGTCTATTCCGTATCAGGAAAGACTTGGTAATCTCCCTTGATGTTGCCAGATTTTTATTGGGAAAATTTGGGCATGGGAAAAACAGATTTTCATCCTGCGTTGTGAAGGTAGTTCAGGAGATGAGGAGAGTTAAAACGAGAAAATCTATAAAGTTACTGAGCTTAATTGTAATTACTTTAACTTCGATTGTTTTAAGTAGCTATTGGAGATCGGCAGCAATAGCATTACCGCCACCAGAAGATACACCAGAAGAAATATTACGGACAAAGATTATTATAGAAGCGCGATCGCCTGTTGATGGCAAATCCCTAACAGCTGCCGAGTATATCCAATTGCAAGCCCAGCTGCAAGAGGTCCCGCCACCAAAACTAGACCCCAAAATTCGAGAACAAATTTTCTTGCTTCGCTTACGTAAAACCTTATTCCAGTTTTTTCCATTTTTAAATTTTTGATAAATTTGTCATTCATCCTCTGCCCAATACCCCTCAATAGTGCCCAGTTATGTTACCGGATAGCTAGGGTTTAGCCCGTGCTGAGTTCTGAGTAAAGAAGTGAGATTCCCTACTCAGCACTCGGAACTGTTTTGCCCTATGCCCTATGCCCTATGCCTCATGCTCAATACCCCATTCTGATGTAGGATAACGGTGGCGACAAAATTGCAAATAAATGTAAAGAATATATATAGATATTAAAAAAGTAGATTTAGTCAATCACGTTATTTCACTTAGGTAGCTTCATGTCCATGACCACGATCGCCCCTGAACAGGTTAACAGCATCGTTTGGAATCAGCATAACGATCCCTTTGAAATACTAGGTTCTCATCCCATAGAACAAGACGGTAAAACTGTCTGGGCTGTGCGGGCCTACTTACCAAATGCAAGTGCAGCATGGGTCGTTCTTCCTGAACAACGTAAAGAATACCCAATGCAAACGGTGCACGATCCTCACTTTTTTGAATGCACCATTGAAACTGCCGAACTGGCAAACTACCAGTTACGGATTAAAGAAGGAGAACATGAGCGTGTCATTTATGACCCTTACGCTTTCCGTTCTCCCCGCTTGACAGACTTTGACTTGCATTTGTTTGGTGAAGGCAACCATCACCGGATATATGAAAAACTAGGAGCGCACCCCACGGAAATAGACGGCGTTAAAGGTGTTTATTTTGCCGTTTGGGCACCTAACGCTCGTAATGTTTCATTGTTGGGAGATTTTAATCTCTGGGATGGACGTAAAAACCAGATGCGTAAAGGCCCCACCGGAGTTTGGGAATTGTTTATTCCTGAAATTGGTGTAGGGGAGTCTTACAAATATGAAATCAAAAATTTTGAAGGACACATTTACGAAAAATCCGATCCCTACGGTTTCCAGCAGGAACCCCGTCCGAAAACGGCATCCATTGTCACTGATTTAGATACTTACAGTTGGAGTGATGAAGACTGGATGGAAAAGCGGCGTCGCACTGAGCCGCTAACTCAGCCAGTTTCAGTTTACGAAGTGCATTTAGGCTCTTGGTTACACGCTTCGAGTGCAGAACCAGCTAAACTCCCCAATGGTGAAACTGAACCTGTAGTTGTTGTTTCGGAACTGAAACCGGGCGCACGCTTCCTTACCTACCGAGAACTAGCTGACCGACTCATTCCTTATGTCAAAGAATTAGGATACACCCACATAGAAATGTTGCCCATTGCGGAGCATCCCTTTGATGGTTCTTGGGGTTATCAAGTAACTGGTTACTATGCCCCTACCTCCCGTTTTGGCAGCCCTGAAGATTTCATGTATTTTGTTGACAAATGTCACCAAAATGATGTAGGGGTAATTGTGGATTGGGTTCCCGGTCACTTCCCCAAAGATGGACATGGTTTAGCTTTCTTTGATGGTAGCCACCTGTACGAACACGCTGACCCCCGCAAAGGCGAACACAAAGGATGGGGTACTTTGGTGTTCAACTACGGTCGCCGTGAAGTCTGTAATTTCTTAGCAGCAAATGCCCTCTTCTGGTTTGATAAATACCACATTGACGGCATTCGTGTCGATGCTGTTGCCTCAATGCTCTACAACGACTATTGCCGCGAACCAGGAGAATGGCTGCCCAATCAGTACGGTGGCAGAGAAAACTTAGAAGCAGCAGATTTTCTGCGTCAGGTAAATCACATTATCTTTAGCTATTTCCCTGGTATTCTCTCAATTGCGGAAGAATCTACTTCCTGGCCAATGGTATCTTGGCCTACCTACACAGGCGGACTGGGCTTTAACTTGAAGTGGGATATGGGCTGGATGCACGATATGCTGGATTACTTCAGCATGGACCCTTGGTTCCGCCAGTTCCACCAAAACAATATCACTTTTAGTATGTGGTACAACCACAGCGAGAACTTCATGCTGGCGCTGTCTCACGATGAAGTGGTGCATGGTAAGAGCAATATCATCGGTAAAATGCCGGGGGATACATGGCAGAAGTTAGCTAATGTGCGTTGTTTATTTAGCTATATGTTTGCTCACCCAGGCAAGAAAACCATGTTTATGAGCATGGAGTTTGGGCAGTGGAGTGAGTGGAATGCTTGGGCAGATTTGGAGTGGCATTTATTACAGCATGAAGCCCACCAAAAGTTAAAAACGTTTTTCCAAGAGTTGAACCATCTCTATCGTTCTGAGCCAGTTTTGTATACCCAGGATTTTGCTGAACCGGGGTTTGAGTGGATTGATTGTAGCGACAATCGCCATAGTGTAGTTTCCTTCATGCGTCGTGACAAGGATTCTGATGATTTTGCGATCGTGGTTTGTAATTTTACACCACAACCCCATTCTCATTACCGTATCGGTGTACCGCAAAAGGGATTTTATACTGAGTTGTTCAATAGTGATGCACGTCAGTATGGCGGCAGTAATATGGGCAACCTAGGTGGCAAATGGACGGATGATTGGTCTTTGCACAGTCGTCCTTATTCACTGGATTTGTGTTTACCACCTTTGGGTGTGTTGATTCTGAAGTTGGATAAGAAGAAGACTGCTGAGGTAATTGGATAATAATTTGGGGTGGGGTAATGCCCACCCTACACAAAATTTCGTCTATTTACAAGTTACTCAACCCAGTTCTCTAATAGACTCTGGTGAAATTAAATACGCGTTATTACCCTTGTAGAGAGGTAGCAGTGCTACCTCTCTACATTCTTTTATAGCGGTTCTAAGTTGCATAGAATACAGACCTAACCCCCAGGGGAGTAAAATTCAAAGCCCCTCTCCTTTTAGGAGAGAGGAATGGAAGTGAGGTCAAAGTGTATTGCATCCGAACGAGAAGCGTTATATATAGCGATTTATTGACTTGCGATCGCTCTGCATTTACGCATGGAATTATACTTAGTACTCAGGGGAAGCTTACTACTGAAGTTTGTGATGCGATCGCACTATTCAAGTATTAAATAGCAGGAGATATGGCTCAAAAGCCAAAATTTTGTATAGTACAAATGTATGATTTATTAGCCCTAATCCTAGATATTTTATAATAATTCTCATGACACAGATTAAGCCTCAAGTAAAGCGCACAGAAGAATTGCGCCAGTTATTGCAACAAGCAAGCTATGCTTATTACGTCCTAGATGCTCCAATCATGGAGGATGCAGTCTATGACCAGCTATATCGAGAATTGCAACAACTAGAAACTCAATATCCAGAATTGACAGCACCCGATAGTCCGACTCAGCGCGTGGGTGAGAGGCCAGCAACACAGTTTACCTCGGTGCGGCACAATATCCCCTTGTACAGTCTGGAGAATGCATTCAATATTGATGAGTTGCAAGCATGGGATCAGCGTTGGCGGCGACAAGTACCGAAAATAGATTCAGTGGAATATGTCAGTGAACTAAAAATTGATGGTTCTGCTTTGGCTCTTACTTACCAAGATGGCATTCTAGTTAGAGGCACAACTAGAGGTGATGGGGTGACGGGTGAAGATATCACCCAAAATGTGCGGACAATTCGCTCAATTCCCTTACGTTTGAATTTTGAAGGGTTAGAAATTCTCGAAAGGGTAGAAGTTCGAGGTGAGGCGTTTTTGCCGTTGGAAGTGTTTAAACAAATCAACGAGGAAAGGCAAAAAGCCAGCGAGCAATTATTTGCTAATCCCCGTAATGCCGCAGCTGGTACACTCAGGCAACTAGACTCCCGCATTGTCGCTAAACGGCGGTTAGATTTCTTTGGCTACACTCTGCACATTCCTGGTAGAGATGACACCAGTATTGCCAATACCCAATGGGAAGCATTGGAGTTATTGGAAAAGATGGGTTTTCGAGTCAACCCCAACCACAAACTGTGTGCCTCGATCGCAGAAGTGGCAAAATATTACGAATATTGGGATACGGAACGGCTGAATTTACCCTACATGACTGATGGGGTAGTAGTAAAGCTGAATTCTTTTAAACTTCAGGAACAGCTAGGGTTTACGCAAAAATTTCCCCGCTGGGCAGTAGCCTTAAAGTATGCAGCCGAAGAAGCACCTACCCGTGTGGAAAATATTGCTGTAAATGTTGGGAGAACAGGGGCATTAACGCCATTAGCCGAGATGCGCCCGGTGCAACTAGCGGGAACAACAGTTTCCCGCGCTACTTTACATAATAGCGATCGCATTGCTCAATTAGACATCCGCATTGGCGATACTGTGATTGTCCGCAAAGCTGGAGAAATCATTCCAGAAGTGTTGAGGGTAATCAAAGAACTCCGTCCCGCTAACACCGAACCCTTCGTTATGCCCACCCATTGCCCAGTCTGTGGCCAATTGGTGGTGCGAGAATCAGGTGAGGCAGTGACTCGGTGCGTCAATGCTTCCTGTGCGGCGATTCTCAAAGGTTCCATTGAACATTGGGTAAGTCGTGATGCCTTAGATATTAAGGGCATGGGGGAAAAGCTGGTATATCAACTCGTTGATAAAGGTTTGGTGCATTCCGTTGCCGATTTATATGAGTTGACAGCAGAGAAGTTATCTACATTGGAAAGGATGGGGAAAAAGTCGGCAGAGAAGTTGATAGATGCGATCGCTCAATCAAAAAATCAACCTTGGTCAAGGGTATTGTATGGTTTAGGCATCCGTCATGTTGGCAGTGTCAATGCTCAATTATTGACTCAGAAATATTTCACTGTAGAGCAGTTAGCAGCAGCAAAGCAATCAGATATTGAAGGCATTTATGGTATTGGTGCTGAAATTGCCCAATCTGTGTATCAGTGGTTTCGGATTGATGCTAACCAAAGATTGATAGAACGCTTGCAAGCAGAAGGATTGCAATTAACTGCCCCAGAGGAAACAACAACAGTTGCGGATGGTAATCAAAAATTTGCAGGTAAAACTTTTGTAATTACAGGTACATTGCCAACCTTGAAGCGAGATGAAGCGAAGGCTTTGATTCAAAAAGCTGGGGGAAAAGTAACTGATTCAGTGAGTAAAAAAACAGATTATTTAGTCTTGGGAGAAGATGCCGGTTCCAAGTTAGAAAAAGCAATTTCTTTGGGAATTGCGCAGTTAAGTGAGGCACAATTTTTAGAAATGCTTGAAAGTTAAAATCAGGTAAACGCCTGGAAAGCTATATATTTACTAAACAAATCCAGGCAATTAACCCATATTTATAAATCAGCCCAAAAGCGTCGCTGCTACAACCTGCATATCGCCGATTTATCAAATAAGTCGGCGATATTATTTTTCAGGAACGATTCAGGATTGCTATAGCAAACTAGTTGGTTTTGTAAAATCGGATGATTCTCGTAAGGGCAATTGATGAATTGCGTCTACTCAAACGGGGGTAAGTTGTTCGGGTCAATACCCTGAGATTGCAAGTAAGCAATCAGTCGTTCTTTTTGCTGACGTTCTTGTTCGGCACGTTGGCGTTCTTGTTCGGCGCGTTGGCGTTCTTGTTCAATCTGTTCTACAGCCCACAGTAACAAATTACCATCTCGATCCCACCAGCGCAACCAATAACCAGTGCGACCTTCTTTTGTTCCTTGCCAAGTTCCTAAAAATAAGCCCATTACATCAATCCAATGACGACCATTTTCGTCAGTTTGCTTTAACTCATAGCGTTTATTTTCTAGTTGATAATATTCTAATAAACCGCCATAAGGTTCAAAAATTATGTAAATGGGAATCTGCAAAATTTGCTCGTAGAAAAACCATTTTCCTGGTGGATAAGTTCGCTTGACTGAATATTCTCCACCCTCAGTATCGGATAAAAATTCGATAGCGATCGCAGGGATATCTCCTTCTAAATTAGGTGTATAACTTTTGCGATTACCCACAATTTCATTAACCGACGGCACATAAACCCAGTCAGGTGCTTTGGCAATAAATTGCTCGTTGACTGTCGCGCAAAGACCAAAGTTTGAAGCTATCAACATCTGAGGTTGGATGAATCCACTGATTTCTAGGCTTTCACGCAAAGCACCAGCCAAAAGTGGCTGACCGGTATTCTCCACTGGTTCATCCTCTAGTTGAAAATCTTTGGGCAAGGCTTCCCAAGAGATTACCAGTTCTGTTGGTGATTTGGCTTGGCTGAGTTGGGTTGCCATAAACACAGCATGAATTTATTTTCGATCTTATCGCTTGCGATACCAGGATCAAAAAAAAGGGGCAGAAAACCCGCCCCTCTATTTAACCAGGAAACTTCAAATGCTCTAAAGCAGAACTTTAGCTAAAATCGGTTCCACACTCTTAGAAATCTCTGGGACATACACCTGTGAAACGTAGTCGGCAATCATTCTGTCAGTGTTGAATAACGGCGCATTTGTCTTAATGGAGGTTTTCATCATCTGCACCCAACGGTGGGGAATGCCTTGGGCATCTTGGTCATAGTATAGAGGAACGATTTCTTCTTCTAACAGCTGATAAAGCGATCGCGAATCAATCCCATCTTGCAATTCTTGATCGCTAGTATTAGCATCTTCACCAATTGCCCAACCGTTAATTCCTTTACCATCGGGCCCTGCTTGGTAGCCTTCGCACCACCAGCCATCCAAGACGCTGCAATTAAGACCGCCGTTAAAGCAGACTTTTTGTCCACTTGTACCAGACGCTTCCAAGGGACGACGGGGATTATTCAACCAAACATCTACACCTTGCACTAATTTTTGACCAGTGTAAATGTCGTAATCTTCAATAAAGGCGACTCGGTTGATAATCCCGGAATTGTGACACCACTCCATCAAGCGCTGAATAATCCGCTTGCCCTCTTCATCGGCTGGGTGCGCTTTACCTGCAAAGATAATTTGTACTGGACGTTGAGTATTACCAAAAATCTTCAGTGCGCGTTGGGCATCGCGCAAAATCAGATCCCCGCGTTTATAAGGGCTGAAGCGTCTGGCAAATCCAATGGTCAACACATTGGGATCGAGTAATTTTTCAGTTGCTTGAATGAGTTCATAATTTTCGCCACGCAACTCCCGTGATTTCTTCACCTTATAACGGGTGAAAGCAATCAATCTTTCTTTGAGGATGAGATGCCGTGACCACAGTTCCTCGTCGGGGATCTCGTCAACTTTAGCCCACATCTTGGGATCGACGGCGCGATTTTTCCAGTCTTCTCCCAAATATTGGTTATACAAGTCACCTAACAGGGGTGCTGTCCAAGTGGGTGCATGAACGCCATTGGTAATGTAACCAATTGGTACTTTGTCTTCCGATCGCTGTGGATACAGAACTGTCCACATTTTACGGGAAACTTGACCGTGCAGTTCACTCACGCCATTACAAGCACGAGACATCCGCAATGCCAAAACGGTCATCCCAAAGGGTTCCCAAGGATCGCCCAGCCGTCTTGCACCCAGCGACAAAAATTGTTCGCGGGAAAGTCGCAATTGCGGCCAATAGCTAGCAAAGAAGGAGTCGATTAAATCGGGTGAGAAGACATCATGACCGGCGGGAACGGGGGTATGGGTGGTGAATACGCAACTGTTCCGCACCTTGGCTTCAATGTCGTAGAAGGATTTCCCAGTCCGCTCAATTTCTACCCGCGCAACTTCTAAGGTGCAGAATGCAGCGTGTCCTTCGTTGAGGTGATAGACAGAAGGTTCAATTCCCAAGGCGTGTAGGGCGCGAACTCCGCCAATTCCTAAAACGACTTCTTGGGCGATGCGGGTTTCCAAGTTACCGCCGTATAGGTGTCCTGTTAGCCAACGGTCAATGGGATCGTTATCATTGCGATCGCTATCTAATAAATATAAGGTGACTCGCCCAACTTGCACTCGCCAGATTTGCACTTTCACAACCCGCTGGCGAACTTGTAACTCGATAGTTACCGATTCCCCTTGCTCATTTTTAATCAACTCCAAGGGCATGTGGCCAAAGGGGTTGTCAATATAATAATCTTCTTGCCAACCTTGGCGGTTCAAGCGTTGCCGAAAATAACCTTGGCGATACAACAAGCCAACACCAACCAACGGCACACCCAAATCTGATGATGATTTCAAGTGATCCCCGGCGAGAATTCCCAAGCCGCCAGAGTAGACCGGTAGAGATTCATGAATGCCAAATTCGGCGCAAAAGTAAGCAATGGGGCGCAATGCAGATACTTGCGGTGCAACTCGACTGACCCAAGTATCTTGCTGGTTGATGTATTGGTCAAACTCACGCGCGAGGGCGGATATCTGCTTTAAGTAAAATGGGTCTTCTGCTAATTGCGTCAGACGCTCATAACTTGCCGACTCTAAAATTGCGACTGGGTTATGCCCACAGCGTTCCCATTCTTGGGGATCAATGCTTTGGAATAGGGAGATGCGATCGCCACTCCAACTCCACCAATAGTTATAAGCCAAATCTGCCAAACGCTTGAGCGGTGAAGGTAACTTTTCACTCAAGTGTTGTGCTGCGGTGATTGCACTGCTATTAGCCATACTAAATCTATGTCCTCGCGCTTAACTTTTTCTCTATGTATTGGGGACTGGGGAAGAAACAAGGGAGAAGAGTTTTCTCTTCTGCAAGAGCAGCACCCTTCCTACCTCTTTTCAATGCCCAGTTTTCTTTATTTCCTCTTCAGGTTTATCAAGAAAGGCAGAGGGCGGTTCTTGCTGTCTTGCCTCCTGCCTCACTTCTCCTATCGGAGACGCTGCGCGAACGACTACGCTCAGTGACCACCTGCCTCCTTCAAAACACCGGAGCCTTCACGTGTTGAATTCTCCCCTGAAGTTGGAAGAGTTTCTCGACATCAAACCTTATCCAAGTAAATGGTTTTTATTGTTTTCGTCTTCTAAAAATTATCTCTACTTTTAGACAGATTTAATATTTTTTTCTATCAAATTCGTTGACATTATTTTACTTTTTTAGTTACTGATTGTGAATATTTATTCAAATATTCACAATCAGTAACTAAAATTATTTAGATGTCTTGATAATAGTCACTTTTAATTACAGATATTTGCATCATAATCATGCTTTTTACACAACAATCACAGCTATAAATGCCGTTATCGAAGATAAAACTCATATCTGTTAACGAATAATTAAAAATAAATTATAAAGTGGCAAAATATGCGTCCTAATATTGAGTTTTTGTAAATGCTCTTAATTGCCCCTCATCAATTAAAATAAATCTGAATATATCAAAATATTAAGATAATTTAGATAAAAATTTTGTTTTGTTAACAAAAACAATGCAGCTGAATCGAAGTAATTTCCTCAGATTTCTGATCCAATCAGAGCCAGGAAAACCAGCAGTATCCAACGGCTTACGAGCTGTGTTAGCGTTGGGGGTTCCCATGCTAATTGGGCAACTCATTAACCAAAGAGAAAGCGGGCTATTGGTTGGTTTAATGGCTCACTTTGTCAACTTAGCGAATATTGGTGGCCCTTACCAAATCAAAGCTAAGACAATGGCACAGGCTACTTTGGGAATAACTGCTTCAGTATTTGTGGGTACTCTAGTCGCTCAAGTTCCGGTACTAGCTGTAGTGCTGACATTACTCTGGGGACTTGCTTCCGGTTTTGCGTCGCTATACGGTAATGCTGGTGCCAATGTCGGCCTAGTAATAGGGATATCATTTATTACCACGATCGCACAACCGGGAAACTTGGAAGTTGCACTCATGCGATCGCTGCTATGTCTAATTGCAGGTGGATGGGCAATGTTACTCTCCTTGGTAATGTGGCCTTTTAGACCTTACGATCCAATACGGCTAGCTTTGGCTGACTGTTTCAGTGCGATCGCCAACTACATTCAGGCATTTGTAGGTAAAGTAGCAACAGCTGAAAATATTCTCGAAATTAGAAAAGCATTAGAAACAGCACGCACTGCTTTAAGTACATTACGGATTGGACAGTCGTCTCGGAGTTGGATAAATGAGCCATTTTTGCTGTTAATTCAGGATGGCGATCGCTTGCTTGGTTTAGTTATTGCCTTAACAGAATTACTAGAAACTCACTTCCAACAACAGCAATATCATCTAGTCCAGCAATTAGTAGACGATGCACTCGAACAAATATCAGTCATTCTTCAAGCCATAGCGAAAGTCATATCTCGCAAGCCTGCTAGCATCGACTTGGGAAATCTCAAGCGCATCTATGAGGCTTTAAAAGAACAAGAAAGTCTGCAAAGAAAAGCAATTGCTGGGAGTGAAACCGACTACACAACCCTCGTTGCTTTCACTAACCTGGTGCTGACGCTCAAAAAGCTGATCGAGCAATTGCAATACACGGCTCAGACAGCTAAATCTCTGGCAGATCGCAGCAAAATGAGTCAACGAGATGTAGATAGACTTCTTTTATTTGAAGAAGAACAGCGATCGCTCTTAAGTTTACTCAAAGAAAACCTCACCTTAGACTCAGCAATCTTTCGCCATGCTCTCCGCATTGGTGTGAGTCTAACTGTAGGCGTAATATTATACAGCGTTACAAATTTACCAATGGGCTATTGGGTAACACTGACAATTATATTAGTCCTGAAACCAAACTTGGGTGCAACTTTCAAACGGTTTTTCCAGCGAGTTGGCGGGACAATCTTGGGAGCTATCTTAGCTGCTGTTATACTTGCAACCATCACGAGTAAGCCTGTATTAGACATCATCATTCTGCTGACAGTATTTTTTGGCGTTTCCTTAATCGCTTTCAACTATGGGTCTTCAGTGGTTTTCTTCTCAATCTTTGTCTTACTAATTATCGATATTGGTCATCCTATTAGTTGGCAACTTGCTGGCTTTCGGGTGTTGAATACATTAATAGGGGCGGGACTGGCTTTTGCGAGTCATTACTTTATCTGGCCAAACTGGGAACGCGATCGCTTACCCAGTCAAATCGCCACAGCGCTACGAGAATGTCACAAATACTTTCGGGATGTGATGGCTGTTTACCAAGGTATAAAGGAGCGTGACTCTAGTACTATCAGTCAACGGCGACAAACTGGACTAGCAATTGGCAATGCCCAAGCCTCCTTCCAAGGATTACTGCGCGAACCCCAAATGCACCAAGAATTAGTAGAACCAGTAATGACGCTGCTGCTGTATATGGGACGTTTTACTAACGCCGTGACAGTTTTGGCAGTACATCTCGAACATTTCCGAGGAACAGTGCCACTCCCGGAATTAGAAACCTTTGTCTGCCAAATTTCGTTAGGGTTAGAGCAGTTAGCTGATTCGGTACAGCAGGAAATTCCTCCACCGCCCTTACCTGACTTGGAAGAAATATTGCAAAAAATCCAGCCGCACCTGCAAGCACTGCGTACAGCCAGGATAGAAGAGTTAGCCGTCAATCAAGGACATACGCCGATTCGTCAGGCAGTCATTGATTACAGCATATTAGATTTGGAGATTGACCAGATTGTGCGACGGTTGACTGCTATGCACTCAGCAATGGTACGGCTAACATTAGCTAATTAAATTTCAATATTTCTTTGTTTCCAGTAATAGAGAATGAATTAAAAAGTAGGCAATTTCAGCACGTTCTTTTGCAGAAAGCTGAGAAAGTTCGAGTTTAAGTTTTCCCGCAGTTTCACTCATGCTTTGGAGTCTCCCCAATAATTCTAATTATAGGTTCAACTCTACGATCGCAACTGCTTTGTCAGCACTAAACACAAGTGGTCATAACAGTCAAGTGTTCGGTAAAAAAAGACGATAAGATTCGCTGTCCATCAAAATTCTGAAACCTAGCCACATCAGTACGAAGGGGAAAATCTTGCCAGCATAACGGCTGAGTACCAAAGCGATACCGGGTTGATGAGTCAAAGTATAGGACATAAATAACCAGCAGCAAACAATGAAATAGCAAACTGGTACGATCACGGCCAGATTTTGAATGCTGCTGCTGGCAAACAGGGGTATATAGATGCCAAGATTGTTGCCGCCATTAGAAATTGTTACCGCAGAGACGCGATAGGTTTGGGGATCGCGAATTACGTCCCAGAGCGATCGCTTTCTGGAATCAAATCCTTTAAATTTAGAGTTTCTTTTCAGATTAGCTGACTTATCTTCGGCTGAATCATCCTTATTCAGGTTGAACAAATTGTTCAAGCCAATGAGTATCGGCAAAATCCCCAATAGACCAGTCCAAGTTGACGGAATTGCTAGACCCAGGAAGAAACCAAGGAAACTTACTGTCACTAATGCCGTGAACCCGATAATTTCGCCAACCACAACGTGCTGAGGACGAAAAGTCCGATTAACCTCACTGAAGAAGGCAGTTAGATAAATATTGTCGTCAAATGTTGTTGCCACAGCCGTAGCTAGCCCAATCTTAATTGTTGCAATTAACCAATCCATCACCATTCCTCACTCAACACCTAATCTGATGAACGAAACTAGCGATCGCTCAATGTAATCAGCCTCACAATATCGATAAATATTAATCTGAGAACGCGAGTTTCGCGCATCGGGCGTGACTCGATTTATTATTTATTCAATTTAGTTATAATACAATAATTACGTAGTAAAGCTACTCATAGTGGCGCTGGAACATTATGCTGCGCTTCTCTTAAATGCCTCAATCCATACATATAAAATATTTGTGTAAGTCCTAATAATATATAATAGGAATTACGCCTTGACAAGAAATACCAAATAGGTGTGATTTAAAAAACCATACTGTAGGAGTAATTCATGAATTCCCCCCTAAAGTGTGGGTGTATTCATCATTTTTTGATGATGAATAAAAGCCTGAAAAAACCTATTTTAGGAAATGCATACCACGATCAATTTGTACAGTGCGTAAATAATATATAGTAAATAACCCCAAAAAGTCTAACATTCTGGCTGTATTCTCGTATATAACGCGCCATTCATTGCAAGCATCAACAAAGGAGTCATTATGATTAGCCGTTTGATTGACTTTGTGCGTAGATGCACAGGTCAAAACATCTTACGGTCGTTCAGATCAGCCACTCGTAGATCGGCTACCTACAGGTTTGCAGTTCGATTTTGCTTCGGTCTTGTTTCGATTTTGGTCTTGACTGTAGTTTTTGACGGTCATGCTGTTGCCAGTTCTGAATCTAGCAATCAGCTCTCCACTCTCATGAATCAGTTTAAACTACCCAAAAGCTCCACAATCCAGTTAATGGAAACCGTGGGACTGTTTATGGGAGGCATAATTTTCTGTGTAGTTTTGGATCGCTGGTTTTCTAAGCGTTCCGATCGCTCTAACAATACGCCCTTAGCAGAGCAAGCGCGGCGGCTCAAGCAACTCAAAATAGGATATCCAGAAGGGATGACCAATCTGGAAGTTCTCCGCGATCAAGGCTTGCTCGAAACGCGTTTGCAACCTTATGGGCTGAGTATCACCTGGACAAGCTTTTTATCAGCCTCTTCTCTGATAGAAGCACTCAGTAACGGCACGATTGACTTCTGCGGTGGCGGCGGTACGGCCAGCATCTTCTCTCAAGCGGCAGATCATGTATTTGTGCGGGTGGCTAAGGAAAAATATACCGCTCCCAAAGGTCAAGCGATTCTAGTACCAGAAGATTCGCCGATTCAGACGCTGGCCGACCTCAAGGGTAAAAAGATTGCTTTTGACAAAGGCTCAAGTGCCCATTATGTGCTTGTGCGATTGCTGGCAAAAGTCGGCCTCGATTTTAGTGATATTGAGCCAGTTTATTTGACACAACCGGAGGCGCTACCCCGATTCCGCCGGGGTGAAATCGATGCTTGGGTGATTTGGGTTCCCTACACAGCTACTCTTGCTCGAAGCGCTTATCCAGGGCGATCGATTGCAGACCTAGAGAGCATATTTGGTGACAAAGCCTCCGTGGAAGTTCCGACCTATTACTACGCAATTCCAGAACTGGTACGCGACTATCCCGACCTGCTCAAGGTGATTTTAGAAGAGGTAAATGAAGCTGGAGCTTGGGCTAAGAGACAGGAATTAGAAGCAGTTCAACGAATGGCAGAACACCATGAAATCGATCCATCCATCGTTGGAACTTTACAGCAACGTAGTGCTGAACGCGCCATCATCCCGATTGACGACCAATCGCTCACTGCTCTACAGCATCAGGCAAATATCTTTAGAGATTTAAATCTGATTCCTGAGCGGGTGAATGTGAAAGATGGAACCTATAGCTTGCAGACTAAGCAAAACTGGACTTATTAATCTGACACTGAGGATTTATACAGCTTTGCCTAAGATAGTTACGTTTTAAACGCAGAGGGACGCGTTTGCGGAGCGTCCCGTAGGGAAGGAAAGGGCAGAGGTACGCAGAGTTTTTTTGAGCGAATTCTATATTTGCTTGTTCGGTGAGAGAGTTTATCTGAGCCGAATGCTTACTTTGTAAACTTAAATTTAAAGTTCTTGACGTGTCGGACGGATGATCATTTCATTCACATCAACATCATCGGGTTGCTCAATGGCGTAGGCGATCGCACGGGCAATAGCATCTGCATCAATGGCGATCGTATAAAGTTGATTAATTCCTGCTGCTGTGTCTGTATCGGTAATCGTATTAGTCAGTTCGGTGGCAACAGCTCCTGGTGAGATATTAGTCGAACGGATTTCACCATTTGACTCTAACCGCAGCCCCTCAGAAATCGCCCGCACTGCGTACTTGGTGGCACAGTAGACTGCCGATCCCGCAAATACCTTATGTCCGGCCACTGATGATAGGTTAATGACGTGACCAGACTTTTGCTGACGCATAGTCGGCAACACGGCAGCAATGCCATAGAGGACACCCTTAATGTTCACATCGATCATCCGATCCCATTCCTCCACCTTTACTTGGTCGAGGGGAGAAAGCGGCATCAACCCGGCATTATTAATTAGCACGTCGATCCTGCCATAAGTACTCAAAGTTTCCTTCGCTAAGGCTTCCACCTGTGCGCGGTCTGCTATATCCGTTACTTGATAGGTTGCAGTCCCTCCTGATTTAGCGATCGCTCCAACCAATTCTTTGAGACGATCTTCGCGTCTGGCAGCCAGCATCAGTTTGGCTCCACTAGCAGCAAGTCGCTTGGCAGTTGCCTCACCTAACCCACTGCTGGCTCCGGTGATGATTACCACTTTGTTTTGAATAAGAGACATATTTATTCCTGGGGATTATTGAGTATAGATCGTGAAATATCGGTTGCTGTTTCAGATGAACTCAGTATTATTTAACCATATCAACTAGTTTGTATACTCGATCAACGTTTTTGTGTCGGCAACGTTACTAATCCGAACCGATATCATCACGCCATTTGAGTTCTGTCCCGTTAAAATTTCAGTTGGTGAGTTGAGACCATCTCATAAACTTAATGTTTATCTACATACCAACAGGTATTGCTTCACCGTTCTTTGCCGCTTTTGCGAGTAAGTCGCGGACTTCTTCATCGCTAGTTTGAGGAAAGCTTTCGTACCAAAGACCAACGCTCTGGAAAGGGCTGGGTCTGGAGATGCAAACAATTTCGTCTACCTCAGTTTCTAACTCTTGGCAAGTTTCAGGTGCAGCCACAGGCACAGCAATCACAATCTGAGCAGGTTGCTGTTTTCGCACAGTTACAACAGCAGCCCACATCGTTGCACCTGTGGCTAAACCATCATCTACCAAGATAACTGTACGTCCTTGTAAATCTCTTAAGGGGCGATTTTGGCGATAAAGCTGTTCTCGGCGCTCTAACTCCCGTTCTTCTTGCACCGCCACCCTGGCAATTACTTCATCAGGTATCTTTTCCAGGTTGATAATATATTTATTGACTATCCGCACACCACCAGAAGCGATCGCTCCCATAGCTAGTTCTTCTTGATCGGGTACACCCAATTTACGTACCACTAAAACATCTAAGGGGGCATTTAACCTTTTGGCAACTTCAAAGGCGACGGGTACACCACCCCTTGGTAGCCCTAATACCAGAACATTTGGATCGTTAGCATAAGCGCTTAACTCCTTAGCCAAAACTTGACCCGCAAACCTCCGATCTTTAAATAACATGGTGTGATATTCCTAATTGAATTCTTAAAAAAAAATAAACATTTACATAAGTTTGTTATTGGCTATCAACCTCAAAAAATGGAGCAATTGAGCAAATTCCAAACTTATTGTTATAGTTCAGATGTTCTAAATCGATCTTAGAAAGCTAAATATTCCCTGTCCTCCACTAACGGAGCGACATCTTCAATCTACAGTTCTATCAAACGGATGAGTTAGCTTTAATGCAACAAGATTTCTGCATCTTGTGCTGAGACTATTTTACTACTCCACACTCAATATCCCTCCCCAAATGGCTTGTTGAGAAGACACAGTGACGCAGTGAACTCATGCTGTAGGGGGTTTACTGCTGTAGATAACTGGTGTTAGCGTGAAGCAAAGTTATAGTACGACCACAAGAGAAGGGTGACATGGAAAACCTAATGTTTAAGTAGGGGTGCGTTTGAAAACTGCTATAAGTTTTGCCACTTGCTAACATTTACTGTTAGACTTTTACCGAGTATTTTTTTTACTGCACTTAACAAAAAATTACTTATTTGCTAGCAGATGCAAAAATCTATGAAAATCCAGTGATAATTCAATTGTTAATTCTTCGCTTGTCCCCTATTACTGACATTGTGTTGATATTATCTTTACATTATCCCTTAATTGTGAATATGAGATAATGCACCATCTGCTTGTTCGTTATATAATGCTTAATATTACAGAGACAAGTCATAAAAGTTACCCGATTAACACTTTTAAATAAAAATTAATAGGGTAGAATCACTGAATATGTTTGAAAATCAAAAGAAGGGTGTTTTTAATGATCGGCTTAACTAATTCAGAAAACAGCACAGTTAGCAGCACAGCAGCCACTAAGAGACTGGCAAGAGCGATGATGGTTTCTGGTGGACAGTTTTCACTGCTATTGGCGTGTTGCAACTGTGTTCAAAGGCAGCAGCAAGTGTTAAATTTATTAACAGAATTTTCATCAGCAGATATCCACGAAATTTTGCTCTCACCTACTACTGACAAATTGTATACAGCTATTACAAATGAAATTGGTACTACTCAACCCGAAGCTTTAATGGTACGAGGCTTAGAATCTGTAGTAGCAATTAACCAACTGATTATTAGTACCAATATCATGCGAGATGAGTTTCGGAAACAGTTTCAGTTTCCCTTGGTGTTGTGGGTCAATGATGAAATTCTGCGTAAGCTAGTCTGGCTAGCACCCGATTTTAAAGACTGGGCAGCTAGTACTATTAGATTTGATGTACCTAATAATCAGTTAATTGAATCTGAACAACAACCCATCAGCGCCTAGTATTGCCCGAAATTACTTTTAAATTCTTATATATGCCAGGTTGAGCCGAGCAAAACCGAAGCTCAGGTTCTGTTAAAGTACTCCAAGTAAAAAAATACTCAATTGTCATTGCGTTCGCGTAGCGTCTCGTAGAGAGCGAAGCGAACGCAATGACGGATTTTGGATCATTTATTTTTTTGAATATTCTTACATTCTTTTCTAAAATTACTTTATTGAACCCTCCTTTACCCAAGTGAGCTAAAAGCTCCTGGATAGCTATTTTAAAAATTAAAAGATGTTATGGGCGTTGGGCGTGTTTCATTCCCCAAAGAGCTTTAAAAATCAAGGGTTCTAGCAATTAAAAATTGATTGGTTTGTTATCAGCGTTCCGATAAAATGAACTATTTTACTGATATTTAAGGGGAGCATCTCACTTTTGCAAAAACACGCCTGATATATTTGCAAAGGTGAGATGCTCCCTATTTAAGTGCTTAAATGTTCATCTCATTGTCACCCTTACTTACAATTTTCTTGCTAACCATCTTGACAAATCCTGTTTTAAATGGGAAGAATCAGCCCTGCCACTCAATAGGGATTTGAATCAATCCGTCCCCTTTTGACACTCCTGAGATAGTACCCAGAAGTTGGTCTATTTCTTAAGTTGAAGGTGTCGCCACTGCGAACTTTCCAAATTTTGTAATTGGAAAAGGTCAAAGGCTTCCGGGGTTCGCATACTTCTGGCAGATGATTGCCAAGTACAAAGTATGCTGCACCCCTACCCATAACTTTCACCAAACCGTTTTTATCCACAAGAACCGCCGTACTTTCACTAACCGCTATACCTAAAACACTGCTAAATACACCATCCTTAATTTGACGGGCAATGAAAGTCATAATTCGACCCATTCTTTCCCGCCTGTCAAAGTGTGTATCTACGATAGTTCCCTTCAAATTACTCCAATTGAAAAAGTTGTAAGTAAAAGTAATGTCTCGGTAGGGATCTTCAAGTGCGTCTCTAGTTTCAATGCCTTTTTCGGAAGAAGCGCAAGCATCATAGACACAATCACTTTGGATCATTGCACCCGCACTAGTGCCACCAATACCACCTCCCTTAAGGTAAACTGATTTAACGGCAGCCTCAAGCTTGGTATCTTTCCAGTTGCGGATGTATTGACATTGATCCCCGCCAGCAAAGAAAACTACATCAGCATTTCGGATTTTTTCATAAATCTCAGCTTTGTTTGCCTCTTGTCTATCCCTAACCAAAAGAGTTTCCACAAAATTTACACCCTTCATGGCATAAATTAGCCGATTGTAATCGTGATTACCATTAGTGCGGATAACTACAACATTAACTTTAGTGCTGGAGTTACTACCTCCTCTAACTTGGTTAATCATCCACTGGATAGCATCATCGACATCGGGGCCTCCCCCACCCAAACTCAGGACTGGGCCCGCTAAGGAGGGACGGACATCAAAGGAGTCAGAGGTGGAGGGGCGAACATCAACAGTGTCACCCAGAAAGAAGCGTTTCCAGCTTGCAATAAAACGGGTTATTAGGAAGGTTCCCATTTTCAACAACTTGATTCCTGTACTTTTCAAGCGCCTTGCTATGCTTGGGAATGCCTTTGTCATACTAAATTTCTAGAGCAAACTGCAATTATTGCTAGGCTGTGACGCATTTTAATTGCTTATTTATTCGTGAAATTTGTCCTTTGTCATTAGTCATTTATCTGTTGTTGTGAATAACCAATTGACTTAGGACAGTCTTAACGAAAAATGTGCAATTGAGACGCGCACTAGCTTAACTGTGGCACTAGATAGGGTAGAATTTCCAGCGTACAGGTCTTGTACTGTTTGTTAACGCAAAACAATGCAGAGTAATCATTAATTCTCTGTGCTACTGTGCGAAAATATCTACATTGCTTGTAGCGTTTAATTCTGACAAGATAAAATTTAAAATAGATTAGGTATTGATTGTTCAGATGCTTCCGTAATTACTGGGAATACTTAACCAATATGCTGAATAACTGGGAACACAAATTAAATTATTTTCACCATTTAGTTCTTCCTGATAATTGCCAGCGATTGAAAAATAGAAGCGTGAATCCAAGGTAGAAATAGTCCACAATAAACAATATCATTAGCTTCTTTAGCTCATAATTTATTCCAAAAGAGCAGTTTATTTTATATAGTCATAAATGTTGGGTTTCGTTCCTCAACCCAACCTACACAACTTAAGATTTTTGGCGCTAACCCAAGCGTATTGAGCTATGGATGTTTCAAAGTTGATTAAGGATTTATGCAAGTTCAAATAAAATTTTAGATCCCCGATTTCTTCAAGAAATCGGGGATCTATATTACCACGGTATTTGCGATCGCTCTTGCACAACTTGCTGATATACTTGCTCGGTTTGTTTGGCTAATTTCGGCCAGCTAAAGCGTCTTTCTAAATCCTGATAAGCGTTATCCACAAGCCATTGGCGATAACCTGGATTTTTCAACACTTCCAAAATTCCCCAAGCTAAAGAATCGGGATTGTTCACCCAAGTGACAATGCCTGTTTTGGTGTGTTGCACCACTTCTGGAAAACCACCAGTATCAGAAACTACTACAGGTACACGAGAAGCAAAGCTTTCTAAAGCTACAATTCCAAAGGGTTCGTAAAGACTCGGAAAAACGGCACAGTCTGCGACAGTTTGAAATTTATCTAAGTATTCATCGGAGAGAAAACCGGTAAAATAACAATGATGCCAAATTCCTAAATCCCAGGCTTGGCGCTTGAGATGGTCAGTATTACCGCCACCAACGATCACAAATTTAACGTTACCTCCCATTTGGGAAAGGATTTTGGGTGCGGCATTAAGTAATATAGGTATACCTTTTTCGTAGGTCATGCGACCGAGGTAGTAAACTATTTTCTCATCGTCTGCGGCAAATTGGCGGCGAAAATCCAGAGCATGAAAATCGATGTGATGCTGTTTCTTTTCGGCTCGGATACCGTTATAAATGACATCAATTTTGTCCCAAGGACTGTAGAGCGCTCGTTCTACTTCTTGGCGCATATAGTCGCTACAAACAATAATCCGCCACGCATTGTAAGCTAACAAGGTTTCTTTGCCATTTATATAACCTTGAATATCTGTGTAAATACCGTTATAGCGTCCATATTCGGTAGCGTGAATTGTGGCAATTAGTGGTATTTTAAAATTATGCTTGAGAGCGATCGCAGCATCTCCGACTAACCAATCATGGGCATGAATTAAATCAAATGGCCCTTCTTCTAAAATCAACTTACCACCGTGATCTCCCATACTCAAGTTGAGATTCACTACCCAGTGGAAAAAGTCGTTACTATATGCCACTGGCACTCGATGTATCTTTACTCCTTCAACTACCTCATACATCGACGCGTGACCAAACTCCGCTGTAATCAGGTGGATTTCATATCCTAGCTTTACCAGTTCCGGGTACAACTCCGCCACATGCCGCGCAATTCCCCCAATAATCCTTGGTGGAAACTCCCAACTCAGTACCAGTATCTTCATCTACTAGACTCCCCAACACTTTATAAATATCTAACAAACTACATTTACGTGACACACTCCACACACTGACCTGAATACAGTTGCAGTGTGGGCTTCTCAACCAATCCGGCTATTGCGTAGGAGGCGTTGAGCTTTTAAGAACCGCGTGTCCGTCGGCTCTATTCTTTATATTCACGGCTGCATTACGATCGCGGTCAAGACTGCATTTACAATTAGGACAGTCGTGCCATCTTTCATGCAGTTTTTTAGGAACTTTCACCCCACAACTAGAACAATCTTGTGACGTACCCGATGGATTCACTGCAATTACCAACAACCCAGCATTTTCGGCTTTGGTGCTTAGAATTGACAGGAAGCTTGACCATCCAGCATCATGCACAGATTTAGCTAGCATGGAACGAGAAAGACCTTTGACGTTTAAATCTTCATGAACTACAACATCATATTTTTTCAATAGATTATTGGCAGTTTTAAAGTGAAAGTCTTTTCGTTTATCAGCTACTTTTTTGTGTTGTTTGGCGACTTGCTTAATAGCTTTTCTACGCCGATTACTTCCTTTTTTACGACGCGAAACACGCTTTTGAATAACGCGCAATCGCTTTTGATATTTACGATAATACTGAGGGATTGGGACAATATCACCATCGGAAGTTGTCAAAAAGTCTTTTAAACCGAGGTCGATACCCGTGATTGAATGTGGGTTAAAATCTGGCTTAATCGTTGGGACTGTCGCATTCTCCAAACCGAGAGTTAAATAATAACCATCAGCTTTTTTTGTTACTGATGCGGTTTTAATTTTAAACCCATCAGGTATTGGGCGATGCAAAATAACCTTGACTATACCAAACATCGGCAAGGTGATAAGATTGCCTCTTAAGCACCCATCCTTCATTTGCTGATAAGTAAAAGTTCTATATCTGCTACGAGATTTAAATCTGGGCTTGCCGCTATGTTTTCCATTGCTATCACATTTTAAAAAACGGTCAAACGTTATCTTCACTCGTTTGACTATATCCTGTAGCACCTGCGAGTAAATTTCACTGTACCAAGGATGAGTTTTTTTAAGTTGCGGTAACATTTTCTTTTGCGAGTAATAGTCTGGGTTATCTCGCAATTTTGGTATATGGCAAACAAGAGGACAGGCATTAATCGGTGAACGATTGCGCTCATACCAATCAAATCTATCAGCCAGCAAATAGTTATATTGAGAGCATAGCATAGACAGCCACCTGTCTATCTCAATGGCTTGTTTTGTTGTTAGCCGTAGCTTGTATTGGTACGCTGTCTTCACTCCGTGACGCTCCGCGAACACAGATATATCCTCACGATTAAAAATATTGTACACAGTTGCTCGCGTTTGAATCGCTGCCACTCAGCTTCCAGATATTGATCAAATCTGCGGCGATTGGCTATTTGAGTCAAGCCATCTAGGGTAGCTAATCTTTGTAATTCTTCATTGGCAGCTTGTACTTGCTGGTAGAGTACAGATTGATGAATAGCGATCGCTACTTGACTAGCCAATTGCTGCAACAAATTCACTTCAAATGCTTGCCAATAACGAGGTCCAGTACAGTGGTGAGCAATAAGTAAACCCCACAGATGCTCCCCATTAAAAATCGCCACTATTATAGCAGCTTTAATCTGATAGAGTTGTAATAACTCAAAAAGGTCGGCTGAAAAATCAGACTCCTGAATATCATGGAAGACTTTAGGTAATCCCTATCCCTGGTAATAGTGGCTAAAAACACGACTTCTCGCATATTCAGCCAACACCACTCCCCATTTTTGTGTCGAAATCGATATTCGGTGGAAAGAACTTCATTGTCTTGCAGATTGACAAAGCGACTTGGTATGTCATAGCAGAGATGTCGGTCGTCTGGATGAAAGCAATTCATGAACCATTGCGGATCTGCTTGACAAAATTCCTCTGGAGAGTAGCCTAAAACTGTCACACTTTTCTCATTAAGATAAATGCTCGTTCCTTTTAAGAGGTCAAACAAATACAAAATATGCGGTACAACGCCGGGAATTTGTTCTACGAGAGTACGATACTTTTGCTCTGCCTCAGAGAGTTGTTCTTGGGGCTGCTTGCGGCTCATGACGTTTTGAATTTCTACAATAAATTATCATTTTTTCTGTTAGAAATCCCGCACTAGAGGCACACTCAAGGATTGTTTAACCTGCCAGCAGCAACCTGGAACTCATTTGAGGCTGCTGTTGACAGCCGTTGTAACTAAAATTAACGAATGTTGAAGAAGAATACAGAATACAGAATACAGAATAAAAAAATTTTGGTGGGGGACTGAAAATAGTAGATTCAGACGCTCTTGCTAGCTTGCTTCTTAGGAGTATGCGGACTCGCTTTGCGTAGCGATATCCGCCACTCGGACTCAAATTCATTCTGAATTCTGACTCCTGACTCCTGACTCCTGAATTCTTATTAGTTTTGATCCAAGCGCAGTACTGCCATAAAGGCTTCCTGCGGTACATCTACAGTACCTACAGATTTCATCCGCTTTTTACCTTTTGCTTGCTTCTGCAAAAGTTTTTTCTTCCGACTGATGTCACCACCGTAGCATTTTGCTAGCACATCTTTCCGTAAAGCGGGGATATGTTCGCTGGCAATAACTTTACTGCCAATAGATGCCTGAATTGGCACTTTGAATTGATGGCGGGGAATTAGTTCCTTGAGTTTTTCTGCCATTGCCCGCCCGACATTGTAGGCTTTATCTCGATGCACAATCATCGCCAAGGAATCCACAGGATCGCCGTTAATCATGATATCCAGCTTCACCAAAGGATTTTCACGGTAGCCGATGATGTGATATTCCATACTGGCGTAACCGCGCGATCGCGATTTCATTTGATCGAAAAAGTCAGTTACAACTTCCGCTAAGGGTAGCTCGTAAGTGAGGGTTGTTCGTCCTTGGGCGAGATATTTCATATCTTTGAAGATGCCACGGCGATTTTGTGACAACTCCATCAAGCTTCCAACATAAGTTTCCGGCGTAATCATCTCGACTTGGACATAGGGTTCTTCAATTCTTTCGCGATCGTTAGGAGAAGGCAAGCGACTAGGATTATCGATGTACAGTTCCTCACCTTTTAAGGTAATCACCTTATAAACCACCGATGGGGCTGTAATGATTAAATCTAGGTTATACTCTCGCTCTAGACGTTCCTGGACAATTTCCATGTGCAGCAAACCTAAGAAACCGCAACGGAAGCCAAACCCCATTGCGCTCGAAGTTTCGGGTTCATAATGTAGCGCTGCGTCATTGAGTTCCAGCTTTTCCAAGGCTTCCCGCAAATCTTCAAATTGATCGGCATCAATGGGGAACATCCCGCAAAAAACCATCGGGTTCGCTTCTGCGTAACCTGGTAAGGGTGACTCCGCTTTCGCCTTACTAAGGGTAATTGTGTCTCCTACCCGTGCATCAGCTACAGCTTTAATTGCCGCACCCAAATAGCCTACTTCGCCAGCGTGCAGTTCATCAACTTGCTTTTGAGTTGGAGAAAGGACACCTAACTCATCAATTTCAAATTCTTTACCAGATGCCATTAAATGGATGCGATCGCCTTTTTTCACGGTGCCATCCATCACCCGGAAATACACAATTACTCCCCGATAACTGTCGTAATAACTATCAAAAATTAACGCTCGTAAGCGTTCATTTATGGTATTGGGCGGTGGCGGTATCCGCTCGACAACTGCTTCTAAAATCTCATTAATACCAATTCCCTCTTTAGCAGAAGCCAGAATCGCACCACTGCAATCTAGACCGATAATTTCTTCAATTTCGCTAATTACCCGTTCTGGTTCAGCCCCCGGCAAATCGATTTTATTCAAAACCGGGATAATTTCCAGGTTACTCTCTAATGCTAAATATACATTCGCCAAAGTTTGCGCCTCCACACCTTGGGACGCATCTACTACCAATAGCGCTCCTTCGCAAGCAACAAGAGAGCGGGAGACTTCATAAGAGAAATCCACGTGTCCCGGAGTGTCAATCAAGTTCAGCACATACTGCTGACCATCTTTGGCTGTGTAGTTCATCCGGGCAGCTTGCAGCTTAATCGTAATGCCGCGCTCCCGTTCCAAATCCATATTGTCGAGAAACTGTTCCTTCATCTGTCGGTCTTCAACAGTGCCAGTAGCTTGTAGCAAGCGATCGGCGAGGGTTGATTTCCCGTGGTCGATGTGAGCAATAATACAAAAATTGCGAATGCGAACTGCGGGAACGTCAGTCATATACTATCTTTGCCTTAGCAGCAACCAAAGTTAAAAGGGCAATTTACTTAATGTATTTTAATGCTTTCTTAGCCAAGACGCTCTGCTTTTAGTGCTGAGTGCTGAGTTCCGTTAGCGGATAGCTAAGGTTTAGCCCGTGCTGAGTGGGTCAGAGGGGAAATAACCCTTAACTTATTACTCATTACTCCTCTTCACCCCATCTTTAACTTTCGATCTAAATAGGTGGACATTTAAGAATATTATGAAAGTCTATTTGTCGCTGCTAGTATTCAACAGCTAGGAGCGTACAATAAATGTAAATAAGTACATGCAGGGATCGTGTAGGGATCGTAGGGAGCCTGGGCAATTGCGACTGGTAATTGTCCATAATCGCTGGTTTATCGGCAAAACTTTTAGAGCCATTGTCTAGTCAGTTATATGAAAAATGCGATTTAAAACTTAAAGCTGTTACTTTGGTGCTATTTCAGGGAAGTATTTAACTGTGCCCTTGAAAATTTTTCAGCGAATTAGCCCAAATAATGAATATAACTACTTTACAAAGCTTTAGACAAAACCAATTCAAAGAATTCAGAGTATATAAACCTATGAATATGAGAGAGAAAACTACCAAAGCGGAAAATACACAAGCCGATAAGGTAGAAATTGCTGTCCGCCTAGACTCCGAGTTACTAGAGCAAATTCAGCATCTCACCAATGACCCAAGTAAAGTAATTGAGGTGGCAATTCGCCAGTGGTTACGGGGTGAAATCCTCAGAGATGACGAACTAACGCGCACGCCTGTGCGTACTCCTGTTCCACCTCGCGGTGAATGGAACGATTGACGCCATTATTTAACTGTCAATGCAAGTTAAAAAAAGTAAAGTTTGCCAATCTGGTTTTCAGAACACCAAAAAATACCCCATCAAACCCAAAAAAGCTGTAAAAATTTATGTATAAATTTCAGCGGCTTTAGTAAAATTACGGTCGGATACCCTTTGTCTATCCAACTCAATTAATGACTATTACTGCCAATTCCCAATTGTCAAATGTATTTTCCCAAAATCTGGAATCTATTACCAGTAAGACTGATGGCTCATTACCAACTCTAGGAGCCGAGTTAGTTTATACCCAAGATGGGGCAGGGCGCTATCTGACCTTTTATTGGCAGTACAGCGAACTCCTGGGGTTAAGTACTGAAAAAATAGTTGACGATCTGAACCAGACTCAAACCTTTGTTCCGGTGGATAAGGTTACTTATTTGGAACGATTGCACCGAATTTTGACAAATTTGGTGCCAGAAAGGTTTCAATGTTGGTTTAGCTATCAGAAGGAATTACTTGAGTTGGACTTAGTGATTAGTCCGATTATGCCGAGTTTGGGAACCACTGCTACTACCGTTTTAGTGATGGGACGCTTAGTACAAGCGACACTCAACAAAAAACAAGCGCGTGTGGCATCAAAAACGCCCACACAAATAGAGTTGGCTTTACGTTCACAGCAACACCAAAAATTGGTAAATCGCATTACCAGAAATATTCGCCGGACATTGGATTTAGATATTATTTGGCAGCAAACAGTTGATAGTTTGGGGAAAGCACTGCGGCTAGAGCGCTGCATTATTTGTCCTTACCAGCCCTCAAGCCGAAAAGTGCAGGTGAAGGCTGAGTATCGCCAGCCAGAACTCAAATCAATGCTTGGCTCAGACATAGATATAGCTTCTGAGCCTGCCTTTGCTCAAGCCTTGGCAACCCTAGAACCAGTTATGATGGAAGTGCCTGGAAACAAAGAGTCTGGGTGGCAGAAAACTTTAGTAGTTGCGACTTGCTATCAAGATCAAGCTAATGGATTGGTTGCCTTAAATTGGCAGGATGAATGCTACACATTAACAGAATCGGAATTAGAACTGGCAAAAGAAGCAGCAGATCAATTAGGAACTGCGATCGCCCATGCTACTTTATATGAAGAATTAGAAATAGCGCGTCAAAAAGCGGAAGAAGCTTCCCGCCTCAAAAGTGAGTTTCTGGCCAATGTATCCCATGAAATTCGTACCCCCCTCAACGGTATGATTGGCTTTTTGAAGCTGATTTTAGAAGGTATGGCAGACGACCCAGAAGAGCAAAACCAGTTTTTAGCAGAAGCTCATCACTTATCGATACATTTGCTGAATATCATCAACGACATTTTGGACATTGCCAAAATCGAAGCCGGCAAAATGGAGCTAGCTTACGCGCCAGTCAAGCTAGATGAACTATTCAGTCATGTAGAAGGTTTCATGCGTCCCCAGGCACAAATGAAAAACCTCAGCTTTCGGATGCAAATGCCAGCTACCTCTGATGAAATAATTGTCCAAAGTAACTATCAACGGTTGCTACAAGTGATGCTTAATTTGGTGAACAATGCCATCAAGTTCACCCATGAAGGCGGCGTTACTGTCAGCGCCGATTTAGTACTCAAAAAGGCGAACTTTCAAGATCAGCAATTTCCTGGTATGGTGAGAGTACGTGTGGCAGACACGGGTATTGGTGTTTCTTTAGATAAACAAGATAAGCTTTTTCAATTATTCTCTCAGGTGGATGGCTCCCGCACTCGCCAGTACGGCGGCACAGGTTTGGGACTGGTAATATCGCAGAAGTTAGTGGAGGCTATGGGCGGTGAGGTACATTTTTATAGCTTGGGCGAAGGACTTGGCTCAACAGTCACATTCACCGTGCCACTATATCAACAACCAGTCATGGTTTCGTCTAATGATAGCGACTCAACAAGTGGTGCTGAATGTTGAGTAATGAGTAATGAGTAATGAGTAATGAGTAGGATTCCTTACTCACAACTCGGAACTGTTTTGCCCCATGCCTAATATGGTTATTAAATAATAATTACTAAAAAACTTTAAAGTTTAAAACTCAAAACCCAGTATTACCAAGTATCCAAACTCATTACTCAGCACTCATTACTCATTACTCATTACTCAGCACTCTTGAGCGGTATTGGGAAAAACCTTCCTTGTCCTCACCTCCTTGCGTTCTCTTCAGTACTTTAAAGGCTAAAGTAGAGTAGGAGGGCTTGCACGAGAAATTGTTCAGCTAATCTAATATCAAGTTGCTAAAACCAGCAGTGGTTTAGTCAAAAGTCATAAAAAACTGACACCTGACAATCTAGCGGCAATTAGATTTAGGATCGATTTAACAAAGCTGGAAAATAAAACTTTGGATAATCGTTAATGAGTAAGGGTGCATTGGTCTACAGGGATCGTTATTATTCAATGCCCCATGCCCCATTCCCCATGCCCATCCCTAACTTAGCAGGTCTAAACTATGGAACTCACAATTGACAACGTTGAAACAGTTTTAGATGAAATGCGCCCTTATCTCATGTCTGATGGCGGCAACGTGGAACTCGTAGAACTTGATGGCCCCGTTGTAAAACTGCGGCTGCAAGGTGCTTGTGGTTCTTGTCCCAGTTCTGCAATGACCCTGAGAATGGGTATTGAGCGCCGCCTTAAGGAAATGATTCCCGAAATTGCAGAAATTGAGCAAGTGGTGTAAAAGTTAGGAGTTAGGAGTTAGGAGTTATGAGTTTTCAATTAACTCCTAACTCCTCATTCTTAACTCCTAACTATTTCTATGTCCCATCCTCTCTACATTGCTTTTATCTGGCATCAACATCAGCCGCTGTACAAATCCCCTGGCAGCGGCGTTTCGCTATCTTCGAGTCAGCAGTACCGTCTTCCTTGGGTACGTTTGCATGGCACTAAAGATTATTTGGATTTGGTATTGCTCTTAGAGCAATATCCTAAGTTACACCAAACGGTAAATTTAGTTCCATCGTTGATATTGCAACTTGAAGATTATATTGCTGGCACTGCTTTTGACCCTTATCTCACAGCCAGCTTGACACCGGATGAACAACTTACCTACCAACAGCGGGAATTCATTATTCAACACTTTTTCGATGCCAATCACCATACGCTGATTGACCCTCATCCCCGCTATGCCGAGTTGTACCAGCAAAGGCAGGAAAAAGGGCAAGCTTGGTGTTTAGCTAATTGGGAATTGCCAGATTATGGTGATTTGCTAGCTTGGCACAATTTGGCTTGGATCGATCCGTTGTTTTGGGATGACCCGGAAATTGCTGCTTGGTTAAAACAGGGCCGGAATTTTACTTTAAGCGATCGCCAGCGCATTTATTCCAAACAGCGGGAAATCTTGAGCCGAATTATTCCCCAACATCGGAAAATGCAGGAGGCAGGGCAGCTAGAAGTCACCACCACGCCTTACACCCACCCGATTTTACCCTTACTAGCTGATACTAACTCTGGTCGGGTAGCTGTGCCCAATATGACACTACCTAAGCAGCGTTTTGACTGGGCGGAAGATATCCCCCGCCACTTGCGGAAAGCTTGGGACTTTTATAAAGAGCGCTTTGGACAGATTCCTCGTGGTTTGTGGCCTTCGGAACAATCAGTAAGTCCAGCAATACTTCCAGACATTATTAACCAAGGATTTAAGTGGATATGCTCAGATGAAGCCGTCTTAGGGTGGACGCTGAAACACCTTTTTCATCGGGATGGGGCGGGGAATGTGGAGCAACCAGAACTGCTGTACCGACCCTATCGCCTCCAAACCGCCGAGGGTGACTTATCAATTGTGTTTCGGGACCACAGATTATCAGATTTGATTGGCTTTACTTATGGTGCAATGCCAGCAAAACAGGCCGCTGCGGATTTAGTGGGACATTTACAAGCGATCGCTAAAATGCAAAGAGATAGTCAAAGCGAGCAACCTTGGCTAGTTACCATCGCCTTAGATGGGGAAAATTGCTGGGAATTTTATCCCCAAGATGGCAAACCCTTCTTAGAAGCTTTGTATCAAAGTTTGAGCGATGAACCCCGCCTTAAACTCGTTACCGTCTCCGAATTTCTGGAAGAATTTCCAGCCACAGCCACCATCCCCGGAGGACAACTACATAGCGGTTCTTGGGTGGATGGCAGCTTCACAACTTGGATCGGCGATCCCGCCAAAAATCGTGCTTGGGATTACTTGACAGAAGCAAGAAAAATGCTCGCAAATCATCCCGAAGCGACAGAAGAAAACAACCCCGAAGCATGGGAAGCATTGTATGCGGCAGAGGGTTCCGACTGGTTCTGGTGGTTTGGTGCAGGACACTCATCAAATCAGGATGCCATCTTTGACCGGTTGTTTCGAGAACATCTGTTTGGTATTTACAAGGCATTAAATGAACCTGTTCCGCCTTATCTCAAGCAACCACTGGAAAACCACGCAGCACAGGCTAACCACGCCCCACAAGGGTTTATTCACCCCCTCATCGATGGTAGCGGTGATGAGCAAGATTGGGACAAAGCTGGACGCATAGAAATCGGCGGGGCGCGGGGGACGATGCACAATAGCAGCGTCATCCAGCGACTTTGGTACGGGGTAGATCACCTCAATTTCTATTTGCGGCTGGACTTTAAAGGTGGCGTTGCACCAGGGCAGGGTTTTCCAGCAGAGTTAAATTTGCTGTGGTTCTATCCAGAAAAAACAATGGTTAATAGCCCAGTTCCCTTGGCAGATGTACCAGATGCAGCCCCACTGAATTACCTTTACCACCATCTTTTAGAAGTTAACTTACTGACGCAATCGATTCAGTTTCGGGAAGCTGGAGACAATCATCAATGGCATCCCCGTTTCAGTCGCGCTCAAGTAGCAATAAATAGTTGTTTAGAGTTGGCAGTGCCGTGGGCAGATTTGCAAGTGCCGCCAGATTATCCTCTGCGCCTGATTTTAGTACTTGCAGATGAAGGGCGTTTTTCCAACTATTTACCAGAAAATGCTTTGATTCCCATTGAAGTGCCTTAGAACTCAATACCCTTGGTTTTACGAAATACCTATTAGGGGCATACAGATGTACGCCCCTAAAGTTGATTTATTTGGAAATCATATTTAATTTTTCTAGTTCTAAATCTAAATAATCGAGCAGTATTGGGATGCGATCGTCGGTGGAAGATAAGCAATAATCGAGTAACATCCAGATTCAGGAGTTGGTGCATGACCGATAACGCAGACTACACAGCGAACAGACACTTCAGTTCAGATGCTAACAAACTCAAAGAGAAAGCTTCTCGAAATCAAGTGATCGTGGCTCCATTACCAGACCCGATCGCAAAAAATATTGAAGCGATTATTTCACTTCATAACCAGGAAGTTCGAGATATTCCCGTCCACCAGCGGATACTAGAAGCGATCGCTACATTCTTTGGGCGATCGATATTTATGTATAGTTTGCTAATCATACTGGCCATCTGGATTTTTAGCAGTTTTTTCGATCGCTTTTTGCCATTCAATCTCCCCTCGTTTAGCTGGTCAGGTCAAGGCTTAGACGCAGCGTCATTGGTGATCTCAACCGGAGTACTGGTACGACAAACTCGCCAAGAAAACTTTGCCGAACAACGGGCGCAATTGATGCTACAGCTTAACCTGCTCTCCGAGCAAAAAATTGCCAAGATTATTGCTCTATTAGAAGAACTCCGTACCGATTTGCCTGATGTGATAAATCGGCTTGATTCGGAAGCGAAATCGATGCAGGAACCGGCTGATCCGATCGCAGTATTGGAAGCACTCCAGAAAAACCTGGCTGAAGAACTGTCACCCACAGAAGAAAACAATATGAGTTGAGTGCAGTTTTTAGTAGATTTTTGTTTCTATTGAAAGACAAAAAATAAAACTTAATGTACAGTCTTTGTGTCGGAAATCACAATTTATCGTAACTTTTACTAGAGGGATGCACATGGCTCAACTGAATGGTGTAATGATGCAGTACTTCCATTGGTATATCCCTCCAGATGGCAATCTTTGGAATGAATTTAAAGATAAAGTCAAAGAGTTAGCTGATGCAGGTGTTACATCTGTTTGGCTACCCCCAGCTTACAAAGGAACAGGGGGTGGCTACGATGTCGGCTATGGAGTCTATGATATATACGATCTAGGCGAGTTTGACCAGAAAGGCTCGGTTCGGACAAAGTACGGCACAAAAGACGAGTATATCGCTGCTGTTAAGGCGGCAAAAGCTGCTGGCATTCGAGTATATGCTGATGTTGTCCTTAACCACAAGTTAGGTGCAGACAAAGAAGAAGAGGTGGAAGCAACGCCTTATAATCCAGACGATCGCACCCAGCCCATCGGTGAGATGCAAACAATTAAAGTGTGGACTCACTTTACCTTTCCAGGTCGCCAAGGCAAATACTCTGATATGGAATGGCACTGGTGGCACTTCGACGCAGTTGATTACAACGTTTACAACGAAGGTGAGAACGCAGTTTATCTATTCAAAGATAAACAATTTGACGAACAGGTTGACCTGGAAAAAGGCGCTTTCGACTATCTGATGGGATGCGATCTGGATATGGAAAGTCCAGAAGTGCGCGACGAGTTGAATCGCTGGGGTGAGTGGTTTGTAGAAACCACTGATGTAGATGGCTTTCGTTTTGATGCGGTTAAACACGTTAGAGCTGGCTTTTTCCCAGAATGGCTGCAACACTGTCGCCAAAAGGCAGGTCGCGATCTTTTTGCCGTCGGTGAGTATTGGTCTTATGAAGTTGAAGCGCTGCACCATTTCATTAGCGTCACCGGTGGTGATGTGTTGCTGTTTGATGCGCCATTGCACTATAACTTTAGCGCTGCCAGCAAACAAGGCAATGACTACGATATGCGGCAGATATTTGATAATACCTTGGTACAACAGCAACCTGCTTTAGCCGTCACCTTAGTTGACAATCATGATTCTCAACCCTTGCAGTCGTTGGAATCTGTAGTGGAAGGCTGGTTTAAACCGTTGGCTTATGCGTTGATTCTACTGCGAAGTGATGGTTATCCCTGTATCTTCTATGCGGATTACTATGGTGCTAATTACAAGGATACGGGCAGTGATGGCAATGAGCATGAGATTTGGCTCGATAGTCATAAATGGATAATTGATAAATTTTTGCACGTTCGTCAAACCTATGCCTATGGCGACCAATACGATTACTTCGATCACGCCAATACAATCGCCTGGACACGCTTAGGAGATGAAGAACATCCTGGCGGTATCGCGGTTGTTCTGAGTAATGGAGGAGAAGGGACTAAGTGGATGGAAGTTGGGCAACCCAACACCACTTACATTGATATTACTGAACATATCAGCGAACCTGTGACAACGAATGATGAGGGCTGGGCTGATTTTCGATGCGATGCTGGTTCTGTTTCTGTGTGGGTTCCACAATCTTAGTAGAGGTTTTAGTAGCATTCACGCAGAAAGTTACACACTTGACAAAATACTGCTTAAAAGAGAACTTAAGCAGTATTTTTTGGATAAGCCACAACTCTTATTATTCCGTTATAAAGCAATTGAATATTGCCTAAAAAGATTCAATTTACGCAATGTTTAGTCTAAATTTCAGATATGCTTCTTACTGAACCTGACTATTTGTAGAACTATAGTTCAAACTATATATTTAGAGTTAGGTCTGAAAACGGAGAGGGAGAGATTCGAACTCTCGGAAACGTTTCCGCTTCACAGACTTTCCAGGTCTGCGCCTTAAACCACTCGGCCACCTCTCCAGGTGTCACAAGTTACGATCATACTATAGAATCCTAGAAAATGCAAAGATAAAGAAAGATATTCTAGATTGAATCTGAAAGTCCTAATCCTAAAACGCAAATCCAGATGTCCCGTACATACACAATTAAAGTTCGCGATCGCGCCACTGACAAAACATACACCCTAGAAGTGCCAGAAGACCGCTACATCCTGCATACTGGCGAAAAACAAGGGGTAGAACTACCGTTTTCCTGTCGTAACGGGGCTTGCACCGCTTGTGCTGTGAGAGTGTTATCAGGAGAAATTTACCAACCAGAGGCGATCGGCTTGTCGCCAGATTTACGTCGCCAAGGTTATGCCTTGTTGTGTGTGAGTTACCCCCGTTCTGACTTGGAAGTGGAGACACAAGACGAAGATGAAGTCTACGAACTCCAGTTTGGACGCTATTTTGCTAGGGGGAAAGTTAAAGCGGGTTTACCCTTAGATGAGGAATAAACAATTCAAAATCACCGAATTTCTGATGCCTGTAAATTTTGGTGACTGGGTGCGAAAAATAGCGATTTTGGCTTGCTTATTGCTCTTGGTGAGTTGCCAAGCTAAAAACCAACTGCCGAACAGTGAAGCCCAGGTGAAAGTAGCACGGGTAGTTAGTGGGCAAAGCTTGGAAGTGTTAGGCATGGCTGAACAACCAAATTTGATTTCCCAAGTGCGGTTAGTGGGTGTTGATGCACCAGATTTGCGACAGCGCCCTTGGGGGGAAGCAGCAAAAGAACAGTTAGAGAATCTAATTGGTGGTGTAGAACAATCGGTAACGCTGGAGTTTGATTTAGAAGCAAAAGACAAAATCGGACGAACTCTAGCTTATGTGTGGAAAAATAAGGTGTTGTTGAATGAAGAATTAGTCAAACAAGGGAATGCAATGTTTGTGGGGCGATCGCCTAACCACAAGTATGATCAGCGTTTAGAACGCGCCCAACAATGGGCTAGACTCATGGGTCAAGGAATCTGGAACCCAGAAAAGCCCATGCGTCTTACTCCCGGCGAGTTTCGCCGCCAAAATCTTTGAAGACTGGGGATTGGGGATTGGAGCAGGGGGCAGGGGGAAAATACCAAATACATCTCTTTCTTCTCTGCACCCTTCCCAATGACTAATGACTAATGACCAATGACTAATGACTAATGACTAATGACTAATCTACAAATTTTTCTAGATATTGCTACAGAAGCGGCCTTAGCTGCTGGTGCTATTTTGCAAGGTTATTTAGGTAAGTTAGAAGACGCAATTATTGAAAAAGGACGCCCTGGTGATTTAGTCACGGCTGCTGATAAAGCCTCAGAAGAGTTGATTTTAGAAATTTTGCGTCGCCATTTTCCCCAGCACTCGATCCTTGCTGAAGAATCAGGGAAATTAGGTAATCAAGAAAATGAATACCTCTGGGCAATAGATCCTTTAGATGGCACAACCAACTACGCTCATCAATACCCATTTTTCGCCGTTTCCATCGGGCTGTTAATTAATGGCGTTCCGCAAGTTGGTGTAATTTATGACCCATTTCACAATGAGCTATTCCGTGCTGCTGCTGGCTTAGGGGCAACGCGTAACCGTCAGATCATAAAGGTTTCAGCAACATCTGAACTGAGTAAAAGCCTACTAGTAACAGGATTTGCCTACGATCGCCGCGAAACCTCTGATAATAACTACGCAGAATTTAGTCATCTCACCCATCTTACCCAAGGAGTTAGACGTAGCGGTTCGGCATCGCTAGATTTGGCTTATGTTGCCTGTGGACGTGTCGATGGTTACTGGGAACGGGGACTTGCTCCTTGGGATATTGCCGCTGGGATAATTTTGGTACAAGAAGCCGGGGGCAAAATCACTGCCTACGATGGCACTGCTGTCAAAATTGAGTCAGGTAGAATTCTTGCCACAAATAGTTATATTCACGACTCTCTCAGTAACGAACTTTTACGGGTTCCACCACTGTCAGCTTGGGTGTAACAGATGGGGGCTTTCTCTACGACTTTGGGTACACTAAAAGCAATCTAACTGCTCCTTTGGTGCAAAAACTCTATATGTCTTTCAAAATAGATCGTGGACTATTTAAATATGATTTCATAGATCATCACGCAGTGCTGTGCGTTCCAGTTGATGCCGATGTTAAAGAGATTCGCAAACGCTATCTCCAAGTTGCTCGTCGTTTGCACCCAGACAGTAGTCTTACTGAAACTGCTGCTCAAAAACATCTCGGTAATGAATTGTTATCAAAGCTGGTTAACCCGGCTTACGAAAAACTTGCCGGCGATCGCACTCGCACTGAATATATTCTAATTTTGTCGCAAATTGGCAAACGTCTGCTACAAGAGTCTACTTCGGTAACTCTAAACACCGACTTGGCTAAACAGTTAGTTGAGGCGGCTAATGTCGATCATTTCTATAAAACTGCGATCGCGAAACTAGCCCAAACCCAATATGATTCTTTAGAACAAGCACTGCAAGTTATTGCCCAAGCTAGTGAGTTGAATTTAGTGTATTTAATGCGGAGTGCGGGTAAATCATCCGCAGCGTCGCCGCCACCTGCTCAACCCAAAGTCCAATCGGGTTCGCCTCAGCCAAATACACCAAAAAATACAGCACCAACACCAGCGCCACCAAAAGAAGACTTGATTGTAGAACAGTATATTCGTCGCGCTCAATCTTTGATTGACAAAAATCAATTTGCTCCAGCCAAAGTAGAATTGCAAGAGGCCCTGAAGCTAGAACCGAAAAATAGTCGCTGTCATAGCTTGATTGCAATGGTGTATTTGAAGCAAAATCAGCTAAAAATGGCCAAAATCCACTTTGACAACGCTCTAAAATTAGACCCCAGTGATGAAACCGCTCTACAATGGAAACCTAAAATAGATAAGGCTTTAGGACAACAACCTAGCGATCATAAGGTGACTTCATCCCCCAATAATGGAGATAAGCAACCAGAGAAATCTGGTAGTGGTTTGTTCGGTGGTTTGTTTGGTGGGAAGAAAAAATAATGGTGTATCAACCAGCAGCGGGAGCCAGGGATTTATTGCCCTTGGATGTGGAGAAAAAACGCTGGATTGAAGAGCGGTTACAGCAGGTGTTTCATCGCTGGGGGTATCACAGGATTATCACCTCGACTTTAGAACGGATGGATACCCTGATGGCGGGGGAAGCAATCCAGCGTCAGATGGTGATTCAACTACAACAAAATGGTGAAGATGATGAATTAGGGCTACGTCCAGAATTAACAGCATCTATTGCTCGTACTGTTGTGACTCGGATGGCTGGTGTCAGTTATCCACAACGGTTGTATTACAACGCCAATGTGTTTCGCCGCACTTGGGAAAGTAGGCATAATCGCCAGCAAGAGTTTTATCAAGCTGGGGTGGAGTTGTTAGGTACTGGCGGATTGCTGGCAAATGCCGAAGTACTGCTATTAGTCGCAGATTGTTTAACAGCATTGGGTTTGCAGGGATGGCATTTAATTTTGGGTGAGGCGGGAATTACCCGATCGCTTCTGAGTGCCTTTCCTGCTAATCTCCAAGATCGAGTTCGCAGTGCGATCGCTCATCTTGACCGCATCACCATAGATAATTTACCCCTAAGTGACAAACTGCGCGATCGCGCCCAAACCATCATGGATTTGCGCGGGCCAAGTGCAGATGTGTTGCAAAAAGTTAGTAGTCTGGATCTAGATGAAGAACAGCGAGAGGCAGTAAATAACCTGAAATCCCTAGTAGAATTACTAGAATCAGAGAAAAAATTTCCGTTAATCCTCGACCTCAGCCTGATCCAAACCATAGATTACTACACTGGTATTGTATTTGAGGTTGTCAACGATACCGAATCCCAAGCCAGAGTTTTAGGGCGTGGTGGTCGCTATGATCAGCTTTTGGGGCTATATCATCCTCAAGGAGAAAACATCCCCGGAATTGGTTTTGGACTAAGTATCGAAGATTTATACCAAGTTCTCTTGTCTACCCAGCAATTACCACAGGAAACTCCCGCGAGTGACTGGTTGGTAGCACCGGAGACAGCTAGTGCTAACGCCGCCGCCTTTGTCTACGCGCAAAAACTCAGAGATTCTACTGATTTAGTGCGAGTAGAAATTGACTTGGGGGGAAGAGATGCAGAGGCGATTCGCCAATATGCAAGCGATCGCGGCATTGCCCAAATTGCCTGGATCAAAGCTGATGGTTCACCAAAAATAGAACCATTGCGTTAGTGAGTATGGGGAAAGAGGCAGAGGGGCAGAGTGGAAAGACTTACTACAACTTCTCCCCTGCTCCCCTGCCCCCCTGCTCTCCCCTCCCCTGTTAGGCTAGAAATAGCCGATACAGAAGAGAGGGAATCGAGAATATGCCGCATACAATTGTTACAGAAGTCTGTGAAGGCGTTGCAGACTGCGTAGATGCCTGTCCAGTAGCTTGTATTCATGATGGCCCAAGCAAAAACACCAAGGGAACTGATTGGTACTGGATTGATTTTGCTACTTGCATCGACTGTGGCATCTGTCTCCAAGTTTGCCCAGTAGAAGGGGCGATTCTTGCAGAAGAACGACCAGAGTTGCAAAAAACTCCGTAATAGTCCATAGTCAACAGTCAACAGTCAATAGTCAATAGTCAATAGTTATGTTTGACTTGACCGTGCCAATTTTAGATTTTAGATTTTAGATTTTAGATTATTCCGGTTCATGCCCCGCGCTAAGTCAAGCGGAACAAATCCAGAATCCAAAATTTAAAATCATTTTGCCCCGTACCCTACTTCGACTACGCTCAGTACAAGTTGTGGTCGGGGTCAATCCAAAATCCAAAATTTAAAATCCAAAATCGATTGACCAATGACAAATGATTATTTATTAGAAGTTCAAAATGTTCACGCTGGATACATCAAAGATGTAGATATCCTGCAAGGTGTGAATTTTCAGGTTGCACCAGGGGAATTGGTGACAGTGATTGGCCCCAACGGTGCAGGTAAATCTACTTTGGCAAAAGCAATTTTTGGGCTTTTGATCCCCCACACAGGCACAATTACCTTTAAAGGTGAAAATATCGTGGGGCTAAAGTCCAATCAAATTGTCCAACGAGGAATGTGCTACGTACCGCAAATCGCCAATGTTTTCCCCTCCCTCAGTGTTGAAGAGAATTTGGAGATGGGTGCTTTTGTGCTTAACGTTCCCTTGAAGCCAATTAAAGATAAAATATTTACTATGTTTCCCAGACTAAGCGATCGCCGTCGTCAACGCGCTGGCACTCTCTCTGGAGGAGAACGCCAGATGCTAGCGATGGGCAAAGCTTTGATGTTGGAACCTGGTTTGCTGATTTTAGATGAGCCATCTGCTGCTTTGTCGCCGATTTTGGTGACACAAGTGTTCGAGCAGATTAAACAAATTAATCAGGCAGGTACTGCGATCGTATTAGTAGAACAAAATGCCCGTAAAGCTTTAGAGATGGCTAATCGTGGGTATGTATTAGAATCGGGACGTGACGCGATCTCCGGTCCTGGTGAAGAATTGTTGAATGACCCGAAAGTGGGTGAGCTATATCTGGGAGCAGGTAAGAGACATTAACCCTTTTTTATCACTCTTGCCCCATTCAACATAACACCAGCTTAATATCGGAGCTTCACCAGTCTATAGCGATGACTAGGTTGGGCTGCGCCGACGCTATCTATAACTAATACAAAAGCCATAACACTACCTGCCACTGCCGCGACCGTCGTTTTCGATGCTCAAAGAATTCTCCCTAATAATCCGTTTCTAATCACATCTACAGCTAGTCGAGAGGCAAAACAGGACATTCATTCAGGAAAAACTGACTAAAACGTAAATTACCCGGATTTACCAAAATCCCCATTCGCAATTCGCAATTCTGAATTACGTCATGGATAGGTATTTAGACCCCAACCAGAAATTAAATGTATGGGTATCCCAAAATATATCGGTCGAATTAAAGAATCTGGAGGGACTTATTCGCCGTCATAGCAGTTTTTATATTGGATTATATGGATGGATATGGAAGATTCCTACGAGTTAGTTGCCGAATTATTGATACTAAGTCCTAACAAGCACCAGTACTAAGCTAAAAAACATCTAATTTGCATAATCGAATTAAATATAACTCTTGTGGGATGGGCATCTTGCCCGTCCAGTATATGCAATTTAAATGTGGAACATTACCAACAAGGACAAAGAGCGATGAGGCTTATTTTATCTGCATCCTAGCCCCAGTTGTAGCCCCTTAAGATTGCACAGAGACGTAAAGAACAGAGAAAGAAATTCTCTGGATTCTCCGCGTCTCTGGGATTATTTTTATCTTGGGCGTCCCAGTGTAGTGATATATAAAACAGCTTCATCAGTAGGAATGCCTAAAACTTCATTTACTTGATCGTCAAAGAATCCACCGATACCACTGACGCCTACATTCAGGTGCATTGCTGCTAAATTCAGGCGTTGCCCCAAATGACCCGCATCCATGTGCAAGTAACGGTAAACGCGATCGCCATATTGTGCGATCGCAGCTTTCAAATCGGCTGTATGAAATAACACTGCTGCTGCATCCCGCCCTAATTCTTGTCCTAAACAGAGAAAATGTAACTCTCGCCGAAAGTTTTTAAACCGGATTTGGCGTAATTCTTGGGCTTTGGGTGCGTAATAGTAACAACCTGCCTCCAGTCCTTTGACTCCGCAAACAGCAATGAATGTTTCGATTAAATTTAGATCGAAGTAGTCTGGAGAAATATCTAAGCTTTGGTCGATGTAATTTTGCGGTTGGTAAGTGAAATCGAGTAAACTTTTCAATTCATCGAAGCTTAAATCATCACCATTGTAAGCGCGGGTAGAGCGTCGCTTATACATAGTGATTTCCAGTTCTGATAGTTTTTGTCCCCAGTTTATCGGTGCGGTGATAGTGGGAATTTTTAAACAGAAAGGAAAATTGTATTTATCCTCCAAAGATTTTTCTTGTTTAATAGTTGGTAGATTAAGATTACCAGTTACACCCGATTGGATCTCGGTGTGTCGATGGAAATATGTTAGTAATTCGCCATCAGGGATTTGAGGATAACTGGTTTCAGTCGCAGAAGGTAAAGCAGTACATCCCAATGGTAAATTTTGATTAACATCTAACAAGTCTGCCAGAGGTAAGACAGCGATCGCACCTTCTTGTTGCGGATCGACATAAAGCAGATCGTTGACCGATTCATCCACAAAGCCGCCGATTAAATGGGGGCGATAATCAGTAATCGCACCAGCTAGCTCGATATTACCCAACAGATGTCCCGTATCCAGAAAAATCCGCCGATAAGCCCGATCTTCATAGCGCCACTCAGAACGGTAGAAAACCGCAGTCACAATAATTGCTAATTGGGTATTTTCTAAAGAAGGATGCCAGAAACAAGCTGCTTGGAGAGTTTGCCAAACATCACTTTCCCAATAATGCATGAGAGAATGAGTTCGACATTGGTAGTTATATAGACCAGGTGGCAATAACGACGTACCACGGGAAACCACATACACCTCGGCAGGGTATAATCCGCCTGCACTGGGAGCAGCGCGTAAATACACTGCACTACCCATAGAAGGCATTTTCGCCGTCAATCCATAACTGCGAAACAATAGCCGTGAAAGTCTTTGCCACCATTGAGCATCTGGATTATTAGCATAAGCCTCTGCTTTTTCTTGGATATAGGGTTTGAGATCAAAAGTAGAGCCAATTTTATACTCTTTAAAGGGTACTGGCTGTTTAGTCCAGTCTAACCGCTGACTTTTGGAAGCGAGAGTCTCAGGGTTGTATTTAGTCCGTTCGTGATAATGCTGGGCAATCGATTGGTGTAATTCTGGCATAGTACTTTTAATATCCTTGGGGCATCCTTTTCTTGATCTTGGCATTCATTAGCCTCATTATTTCGTGTCAATTGGTACAATCCTCAGAGTCATAAAGTGGTAAATGGTAACAATTGGATTGGGCATGGGATAAGGGGCAGAGGGGAAAAACTTACTACAACTTCTTTTCTCCCCTGCTCCCCTGCCTCTTATCCCATGCTCCCCTACTCCCCTGCTCCCCATCTTCTTTCGCAGTACTATATAAACGCAAAACTATCTAAGCTTGGATGTGCAATGATGCCTGTACGTCAAACTTTATCAAAGCCTGATATCCAACTTTCTTATTTAGAATGGAATCAAGGTCAAGAACCTTTACTGCTGTTACATGGCTTAGGCGACCATGCTTTGGTGTGGTCTAGTTTAGGAGATTACTTGGCGGCGGACTATCACATAGTTGCGCCAGATATGCGCGGACATGGCCAAAGTAGTAAACCAGAGATAGATTATAGCTTTGAGAGTGCGATCGCAGACCTTGAAGCACTCATGGATAGTCTTGGATGGACTTTTGCCCATATTGTAAGTCACTCGTGGACAGGCAAATTAGCCGCCATCTGGGCAAGACAAAACCCAAAGCGTTTACGGAGTATAATTCTCGTCGATCCGATTTTTATCTGGAAAATGCCCAGTCTTTTCAGGGTAACTTTCCCAATGTTATATCGCTTCTTGCCTTTTCTTAAAAGTATGGGGCCCTTTGCCAGTCAGGAACAAGCGGAACAACAAGCACGGCAATTAAAGCAATATCAAGGATGGAGTTCCTTACAGCAGCAAGTCTTCCAAGCAGGAATAGAACAAAAACCCGATGGGAGTTGGGGCAGCAAATTTACCATAGCCGCCCGCGACGGTATTTTTGAGGCAGTGATGCAAGTGCCCGGTTTTACAATTCCCCTTGACACCCCTGCTCTCTTCATCCAGCCAAAACAAGGACTAAACCGCCAAAATTGGCAAATTCAACCTTACAAAGCCTATCTTCAAAACTTACGTATCTGCCAAGTTCCCGGCAATCATTGGCCATTTTTGACACAACCAGAGGCATTTAACCAAACTGTGGCAGCTTTCTTGGCAGAACACAGATCAAAAATCTCATGATTATTTAGACGGGATTAGTCATACAGCAACAGAAGAATTAATAGGAGCGGATGTCTAGGGGAATCGGGCATTGGGAATTGGGCACTTGTACTGAGTTTCGACTGCGCTCAACTACCGCGTTCGCATAGCGTCTCGTAGAGAAGCCGTTGGCGCAGCCTCTCCAAGAGTTGTATTGGTCATAAGAGGCAGAGGTGCAGAGGGGAAAACTTACTGCAATTTCTCCCTTGCTCCCCTGCTCCCTTGCTCCCCTGCTCCCCTGCTTCCCCACTCCCCACTCCCCACTCCCCTGTCATGAGCCTTTGTATCAACCCTGTTTGCCCTAAACCAAATCACCCGAATAATCATCAAAACCGCTTTTGTCAAAGTTGTGGTTCCCATCTAGAATTGCTAGGGCGTTATCGGGTGACGTGCCTGTTGAGTGAGAAAACAGGTTTTAGTAAAGTTTATGAGGCATACGAGCAAGATACCCCTAAAATTATCAAGATACTCAAAAAAGATTTATCAGGCGACGCCAAAGCAGTAGAACTATTTCAGCAAGAAGTAACGGTGTTGGGACAATTTAAGCATCCCGGAATTCCCAAAGAAGATAGTTACTTCCAGTATCAAACCCGAAATGGTTTAGTGTTGCATTGCATTGCAATGGAAAAAATCGATGGCTACAACTTAGAACAGTGGCTACAGCAGCAAAATAGCCCCATATCCCAAGAACAAGCCATAGACTGGTTAAGACAGTTGATAGAAATTTTAGATGTAGTACATAGCAACCAGTACCTACATCGAGATATTAAGCCATCTAACATCATAATTAGATCCCCCCTTGAGCAGGGTTGGGGGAATCTAGTACTAATTGATTTTGGCACCGCCAGTGAAATTAATAAAACCTACCAAGAGCAACTAAGCAATGGCGACAAGATGACAGCACTTATGTCATCTGGCTACAGCGCCCCAGAACAAATGAATGGTCAAGCAGTACCGCAGTCAGATTTCTTTGCTTTGGGACGCACTTTTGTATTTTTGCTGACAGGGTATCATCCTTTGGAGATGTATGATGTCCAGCAAAATTTGTTGCACTGGCAAAATCATGCTACCCATATTTCACCCTTACTATTGAATTTAATTGATTGCCTAACAGCGTCAGATATAGAAAAACGTCCTGCTAGTACTGAAGAAATTTTGCATTCCCTAGAAGAAATCGAAACTCAATTAACAGACACGACTCCGACAAATAATAATATACTAGAATCTTCTAACCTTGAACATTTACGTGTAGATACTAATCAAAACTCATTACCTCCAAGTAAGCAGCCGGAAAAAGTGCCGCTATTGGCATTTTTTGCAGTTCTATTACTAGTATTAGGATTGCTTAGTATAGTGGCTTTAGCCACGCGAAAATCAGATTTTTCTGAAACATCTTATTACAGACAATATCCAGAAAAAAAAGGTAATATTGATTACTTTTCTTATCAAGAAGGTAGGGACAGTCAAGGAAGGATAGCCGAGTTTAATATAGCGGTTTTATCACTAAAATATAAATGGCTTTTAGGTAGCAACTTTCAAATTAAATACAATGATGAAATTATTAGTGTTGACCTTTTGAAGTTGAACTTAGAACAAGAAGGTATAGAGAAGATAATGGAAGCTCCCAACGAGCTTATCTCTGTTGGTACAGCTTCTTGCAAAGGTGATAGATTAATTCAAGAACGTGTGGCTTTAGAACGTTCTAAACAAATACAACTTTTGGCTAAAAAATTATTTATTAATACACCAAGTGTCAAAAATTATCGCTTATTGAATTTGGGCCAATTTCAACGTAGTGATTGTCAGGCAAATCAGGATTTAACTACATATCAGACAAGTGTGATAATTATTGGGGTTAAAAGAGAATCATCAGGTGTCATTCTTGACGAGGCGCTAAGAAATAGGTTAGAAAAGAAGCCTTTTGCTGATTTTAAATTAGAAGATTATTCTTTGGGATCTGCACAGAAGTTTAAGACTATACCGAGCAATTTATAAAATCTCTAGCAAAATAAAATCAGTCTATAGGCATATCTCTTATGGCTAGAACAGCAGATATCAGCACTCATCGATTAATCAGCCCTATAAACAAACAACTGTTGCCTGTTTAAGATGAACCCGCTACCTACTTATTTGTCTTTGTTGACAAATTACTAGTAGCGTCTTCCAGACTAACTAGGACGGTTATTCGCACCGTGAGTTTTTAGGATGATTTGTCAAAATTAAAGATAACTGGAGGTTCAAAATATGAAATTTTCAATCCAATCACTTTACGCCTGGTATCGCAGTGTGCTTCGTAACCCTAAATACCGTTGGTGGGTAATTTTAGGAACGTTGGTCTATTTGGTCAGCCCATTTGATATTCTCCCAGATTTTATACCCGTTGCGGGACAGATTGATGATGTTTTCCTTTTGACTCTGCTAGTTAGTGAAGTGTCTGGGCTAGTGATTGAAGGCTGGAAAGCTCGTAAGGGTGAGGTGGGTGCTGAAGTACCTAATACTACTGAGGGTTCTACCTCTAGTGGAAGCACCATTGATGTTGATGCTGTTTCTGTTAAGTAGTTTTAATAAAACCCCTGCTTTTGGAGTCTTAGGTGGGGGATATTTTTTTTCAACGCAAAGGAACGCGGAGGGAAGCGCAGAGGTTCGCGGAGGATGAGAGGGAGTAAGAGGAGGGGTTAGAGGTTGTTGGCTACGCGTTTAATACCTTCTTTGAGGTGGAGGACGTTAACAGTTAAGGAGAAGACCTAGTTTGCAGTTTGCGAGTTTGAGATAGGTTAGGAGTTGAACTGAGTGAATTGGGTGGAAGGACTCTACAGATTTAATCTCTACAATTACTTGGTTTTCGACAATCAAATCTAATCGATAAACACATTCCAATTGCACATCTTGATAAACCAAAGGCAATGAAATTTGCTTACCAACATTCAATCCAGCTTTCTTCAACTCATAATCCAAGCACTCCTCATAAGCCGACTCCAACAAACCAGGCCCCAAAGCACTATGCACCCTCATAGCACAACCAATAATCACCCCACTCAACTCATTCTCTCTCATCCTCTGCGCTCCTCTGCGTTTCCCTTTGCGATCCTTTGCGTTTAAAAATCTTTCACAAATTCCGTCAAGAACCTGAATGCCTTCAAAATATAACTAGCGCAATCTCTAGGAGAAGTATTGTAAAACGATCGCCACGCACTTGCCTTATCCTCATCATACCGATCGCTGCGTTGACTATGATTCTCTAACCACGCCAATCGCACTGCATGGCCAATCAACACATCCAACACGATATATTCTTCAATTTGCAACTTGGGATTATTGGCAGCGATCGCAGCTAATTCGATTAATGCTTCAATATTAACTTGGCGATATTCTGTAGCTTCAATTTTATTCAGCAAATGCTCAACTAACAGCGCAAAATTTCTTTCCCCCGCTGTCATTTCTGACAGCATTATCTCACTATCTAAACGATTGCGGCGCTCTAGTTTATCGCCAATTACTAGACCCTTGCAATGTTGCATTAATAGCCAAACTTGCTTAAAAAATTCTTTTGGTACTCGCCCCGTCGCACCTTCAGCTTGGCGAAACCGTCGCCAACCACCCGGCGGAACTTCTATCCCTTCGGCGATTCCTGGTAATACCACCCAAGCAATATCACTTTCTTTTTGTTTTACGTGCAGTGATTCTTGCTGGCGTAACAGGTTACTCATGCCAGTATATCCAGTTAATACCTGACGCAAGCGCACTTTAACTTCAAAGGGTGAAAGTTGCATTAAGTAATCGTAAGCTTCATCTTGAGTAAGGTGTAATTCCCGCGCTAATTCGCTGGTTATTAGCAGGATGAGATAGCCGACTCTCAAGGTTAGTAGTCCTTGAAATAGTTCGGGTTCTGAGCGAATTAAGATGCCAAGATAGATTAAAATCTCTTGAGTGAGGACGCGATCGCGGATATCTTCACGACAAAAATGGTTAATTTTATCGGCAATCTCATCGTGGGACATGGGTACGCTAATCAAGGATGCTTCGCTGTAAGCTTTACCCACAGCAATTTGCTTACCCCTTACCAAGATACTCGTTACTGCATCTGATAGGCTGATATCAACCATTTGCCGTAACCCAGCAGCCCGACGTACTACTGCCCAAATGCCTAAATCTCCAGCTTTGGTGTAAACTTCATCTAGTAAATCCCCTACAGTGATAGGATATCCTGGGCCGCCATATCCTGTATCAAATTGCATTCCCTGCAAGCGAGTCAAAGTTTGCAATAACTCAATTTGCTCGTAAATATTCTCTGATGAACGCAAATAAGAAAGCAATAATCCGAAGTTAGTTTCATACTCCATTTTAAATTCTTGGGTATGTCCTAAACGCCAGCTTTTCTCAGGATGATAAGCTAGATAATAGCAACGTAGGCTAGCATTTTTAACTGGCGATCGCGAAAATTCTGCATTTGGAAGAAAATCAATTCTTTGGATTCCGGCTGTCAGCATTAACTGATTTAGCCGCCCTAATTTCACCCGCACACCGTTACAAACACCATCTTTCAGTTCTTTCATCAGTTCTAATAATGCTTCCGAACCTGCCTCTAACATGGTGTGCGTCAACATTAAAGTTAAGGTAGGACGACCTAAATCGCTCCAATATTTTTGAATATAAGCTAGTTCGCTTCTAATTTGATCTAGTAGAAAATGGTAATCAAGGGTTAAGTAAAACTGTTGAGAATCTGAAAATGAAGGCAAAAATACAATTGTTTCACCGCTAATCCGAAAAATTCTAGATGTTGTTAAACTCCGCAGCCGCCGCACTGGCCGCCCAGTTAAACCAAGTTTGTTGTTACGTCCAATTTGGGTATAAATAGCTGAGAATTCTCCAGCTTTTCTCACCTGAATCGGTTCTACTTGAGTAGGTGTTTGTGCTTCAATTCCGTGAACTTCTAGTTTTTTCTGTAAATCTTCATCTTCTGCTAATAAAGCAATTTGTACCAATGCATCGCGCTGTTTGCCCACACACAAATGTCTTCCTAAAGGGTCGATATCACCAACCGCCAGCAACCCTTCACTCAACATTTCACCGAGAAAATATAAACTCTGCGCCCACACCAAAGGAATATTTTCATTGAACAAACGTGGCTGCGTTTGGGGTGCTAACTTTTCTGCTTCTATGTTTTCGGCTGGAACATAATAAAGTTCTGGTAATAAACGCAAGCCATTTTGTTCTATGAGTAATGATTCTAAAAGCTCTTGGTATTTTTTAACTTGTTCTTGTTCGCCACGAAATAATCCATCTAGAACTAAATAAGTGAAAAATAACGGCCATTCGCATTCAATATGCTCAAATTGCTTGAGTTCCCACGGTTCGTAGTGCAAACGCTGGCTATCTTCTAAAACAGTTTGGTGTCCATCACGCAAAAAGCGTTTGCAGCCGTATTTACCTGCGAGTTTATTGATAATATCGTTTAAAGTGCGATCGCGTAACTCCAAATCTTCCACTGCAAAGGCTGGATAACTAATAATGCTCAACAGCGCCGCATCAATTTCTTTGGAACCAGATTCCCTTGGTAATAAGGATTCTAGAGTAATTCGGGCGCGGGCGATTTCATCTGGTAGCACATGAATCACCGATGCTTGACTACCACGCACACCAAACAAATCTAGTCCGTTGATAGCTTCTAAAGCAGCTTTTGCCATGCCTACAGAACTGGCATTTAACTCAGCACTACCACGATTAATTTTATTCCCACGTTCCCAAATGCCATAATCTGGTGTGCGGTAAGCTCGTCCAATGTAGTAAACCAAATTTTGGACGAAATTTACTTCATCAATGGTATAAATTATTTGCAATCCCGCAGCCGTCATTTGCCCCAACATCAGCAAAAATATAGATGTGGCATCAAGTTGCAAATGTCCCCATTCATCATCACCAACAACAATGTCACCAGTGGCGGTATTATATTTCGCGTGCAGTCCATCTAGTAGCGACTGAGTATGTTTAAATGTCTCTACTTTATGAGCCTGTCGCATCATTGCAAACAACAACCCGCGCATCAGTTTGATGACACTGTGTTCTAGTTCATAAGTGCGTCCTTCGTCGTCGTCAATCTTGCGGTATGCAAGTCCTAAACCCCAAACTGCCAAAATACTGTAAACATTGTCTCGCACCCAGGCATCAGTATAATCGCCGTGGGCTGTAATTGCTGTACTCGCAGGTAGTAAACCAGTAATCGGATTTTGCCGAGTCAGGATAATCGTTTTAATTTGCTGGTAGTAATAGTCTAGACGAGCTAGCAATTTGGTAGATGTTTTCATGATTTGGTTCAGAACTACTTGCAAAATTCGACCCTGTGACTGTGAACTGAATTACCTAAACCAAGTCAGAATAAGTTCTGTAATGGTTGATGGGACAACAGCTAAGGGTGGTGTGAGCTTATTATTATCTCCTGTTAATACGCTTCTGGGTACTGAATTTTAGTGATTTTATTTCGGCGTGGCACTGGCGAAATAGTGAAAAATTGGGGAGATTTTTGGGTGTGGTCAGAATTACGTGCTATTGAGTCCAATCTAGGGGATATGAGCTAGTATGCTAGCAGAACAGCAGATTAACTTTTTTCATCATGGAAACTCGAATTAACAAACGCACCCACAGCGATTACACCCAAAGTGCTGCCTATCTGCCCAAGGATTTAGTTAAAATTTTCAAACAGCTAGCTCTTGAGTTAGAAATAGGGCACAGTGAGGCAATGGAAGAAGCTGTCAGGATGTGGTGTGATGCGGCAATCAAAAAGGTAAGTCAACCTTGATGAGGTATCCTACACCCAAACAAAATTTGATTTGTTTTATCAGGATTCGCGGAAAACCCCATCCGTCTATACGGTGGGGATGGATTAGCTAATGCGGAGCGGAGTGGAGTAGACAATCATTCTCTGTCAAAACCTCACAAAGTTTCTACATTTATTAGAGAATCGTAATGATACAGAAGCTTTTCACGCTCTAATGGATAAAATTAACGCTGAACCTAACCCAAAGTTTTATACCATAGATGAAATTGGTGAACTGGAAAAACTAATAGAAGCAAAACGGACACGAGAAAATCTCTAAAAATTACCGAAGAAAGCAGAGGGCAGTTCGAGCTTACGGCAGGAGGAAGATAATATATTTTTTGCCCTTTGCCAAACGGGTTTAACACAGTCAGAAATACAGCTAATTTTTAGTCATGGTTAGAAAATGACCGCGATCGCAAACGAAAATATGATATTTGTTCAAATTTCATAAATTTATGTACTTTTTTATACTTTAAATTTCAGCTTTTTAAGGCATAACGAATTCTTTTTGTTGATAATTCAACTTAGATAGACGAGTAGTATTTTCAGTTTAATTACGTATGCGTTGGTAACTATTATAGCTTTGTAATACTTTTTAAGTTGGAAATAAAATATTTGATTGAGTGGCGAAGCAAACAGCAAGCCCTCATCAATGATTGCCTGTGTTATAAAACATCATTACCCCAAGCAGCAGCGAGGACGCAGCCTAGAATCAGTAGAAGTTAAACAGGGAGATAATACTTACTCATTAATAGAAGAACGTCCTGGATGGTATTTTCCTTTAGAGTATTCAGTCAATCAGAAGGAGTTAGAAAATGGTGCTAAATACCAAATTACTTCTCCAGATGATCTAGATTACCTAATTTTACCTGCTCGTGACTTTTGGATACTGGTTGGTGTAGCTCATGATGTGTTTGATTATACTAACTCTATTCCTTGCCAACCTAGACAAAATATCAGTACTGATAACCCCTTTGAACTGACAGAATTACACTCTATTAATCATTATGATGCTGATTGGGTGAAATCTTCCCAAAATAGCGATCGCTTCCTAACCTGATAAAATCAAACGACTGCGAAACGAATTAGATGAGTGTGCCAAGCAGCAGCAAAATCTACTTCAGGCGAATTTATCTTTAAATCCCGATTTACCTTACTACTTTCCCCGACTCGATGGTGGCGAAATGCGGTCGCGTTGGGATATGCAAGATACTCCACCAGATATTTTAATTACTAACTACTCGATGCTCAACATTATGATGATGCGGAGCATTGAAAACGATATTTTGGCATTGCTGAATTAAGGGATGATTCTTGTGGGGTGGGCATCCTGCCCGCCCGGAAATACAAGGGACGCTCATGTTGCCCATCCCACAAAAATAGTAAAATCATCCCGCAAATATGCAACCCCGCTTGATTAATTCAAAGTCTCAGAATGTGGGTTTGATTATTGTTTTCCGAAAGTGACAAAACAGGGTTAAAGACTTATCATTAAGACCGCAGAGGTGAGGGCTTTTTGGGCTTTGTGCATAGATTCGGGAATTATAACTAATTAGCCAGACATAATATCAGTGATGGGATGATGTCAAAAAATCAAGAGTGCCTAACTCCGAAGGATGAGCTTATGCTAGTCTAAACTAAATCACTACTCCGAGGTTATGCTTATGCTGGTATAAACTAAATCATTTTTTTGCAAAAATATAAATATAATTTTAATGTAGATATGTTTTAAGATTGATGTGTTTGTGTTGGACATTCAGCAAATAATTGCAGTAAAGAAAGGGAGGCTATTCTCAACCCAATCAAATTTGATAAAAAATAGGGCTTTTGCACTTTACAAATAAATCATCTTGTGCATTCACATCTAGACATCGGTTCAGCCTTTTACAAACCATATTTTATTAGTTGCGTAGGCGAGCATTTACCGCAAGCATCGCAAAATACCTAGAAGCCTTGAAAAGCATAGTTGCTATTTTGGCTTATTTGTCAATGCTCAAGTTATAAAAAATTAATTAGTTTGTTTACATAATAAATATCCTAGTTTGCTTTATTAGGCCCTAAGATATTTACTAAATAATAGTTTCAGGAAAAATTATTATTTCACTTACTAACATAAATAATTGAAACCCTGATTTAGACTAATATTAGCTTGAAAAAACTAAAAATTGATTGGTATTATTATTGCTGTTGTGAATGAATCAGGTAATTACTATTTTATCCAAAATAGCAGCAGATAGAATCAAGGGCGTAAATATATAAAGAACTTCAAAGTTTTTTACCCAATATCTTGTTCCTTTTTTGTCAAGAGAAATATTAATATTAAATAGGAGTAACACAATGAAAACAGTTGGGATGTATCGTCGAGCTTATCCGAGAGTATCAGAAACTTTTATCGGAGAACAAGCCCATAATTTACAAATATACAAACCGTTATTTCTTACTTGTAAACTATTAGAAGAAATTCCTTTTGACAATATTGCTATTAGTGATAATGACCAATGGAAAATTAAGCAATTAATTCATATAATTTCTGCCTCACCAAATATGTTTGGAAAAGAGGATGAACTAAAAAATCTAAAATTAATTCACGGACATTTTGGGCCAGATGGTATTTATGCAATGCGACTGGCAGAAAAATTAAATATTCCTTTCATCGTTACATTTTACGGTTTTGATATCACAGTTTCACGTCGATCTATGTGGCTCTCAGGTAATCCAGCATTCTATCAATTTCTTTTGCATGAAGAAGAATTAAAACAAAAAGCATCTAAATTTATCGCTTTTTCTAGTTTCTTGTATAAAAAGATGATTGAATATGGTTATCCTGAAGATAAAATTATTAAACTGAATAGTGGTATAGATTTAGAAAAATTTGCCCCAGCCAGTGAATCAAAAGGTGAAAGATATATTTTATGTGTAGGCAGACATACTGAAAAAAAAGGAATTGATACCCTATTAAAAGCCTTTGCCCGGATTGCCAGTAAGCATCCAGATGTGTCAGTTATTCAGATTGGAAATGGCACAATGACTGAAAAACTTAAAGCTTTAGCAGATGAGCTTGGTATTAGTAATAGAGTCAATTTTATGGGGGCAAAACCTTATGAAGTGATTCAAAAAACCATGAGAAATGCAGAAATATTTTCTCTACCCAGTCAAACAGCAAAGAACGGTGATAGCGAAGGTTTACCCCTTTCAATATTGGAAGCCGCCGCTTCTGGTTTACCAATAGCTTCTACCTGGCATAGCGCTATTCCTGATGCTATTTTAGATGGAGAAACTGGCTTTTTAGTTGATGAAAAAGACGATCAAGCTCTCGCGGAAAAATTAGATATTCTTTTGTCTGACCGGGCTTTAGCTAAGAGTATGGGTAAAAAAGGACGAGAGTTTATTTGCGAAAATTTTGATATTCGTAAGCAAACTGCCAAGCTAGAAGCTATTTATGATTTAGTAATTAGTTAACGACACTCAAGTAAGAGTATCTCAATTTAGATTACTGAACCTCAAGCATTTGTGAATGAGCAGAAGTTTTATAATGCCTTGTTTGCAGACAACTCCCCTTTTTTTAGCCATCCGTATGGTTATTTATTCGCGATCGCTAGCTCTCATAGATTATATTAGTAGCAAAACTTACTACGATCGCAGAATAATTCCCCTAAAAATCAAGGTTGAAGCTAAAAATTTATATAAAGGTACTAAAGAGATAAAATTTCCTCAGTATCTACCAGATAGCGCTATTCCGGGTTAGGATGATGACTAGCAATGCTTTGATTTAGCTATCGATATTGAATTGTTGAAATTTTATGGACCATAGTCCACAAGATGGCAGTATCAACCTCCTCTGAGCTGTGGTGAGGAAGTCTCCCAGCGCGGGGGAGACTTAGGAGATATATATCATGCTCACAGAAGATATTCGTGATTTGCTGACTGATACTACCGATTTAAACCAGTTGAAATGGGATTTAAATCGCTTGCAACCTGTGGATGTGGGAGAATACATTACACAATTGCCCGAACAACAACGAGCGATCGCATTCCGTTTACTCAACAAAGCTCAGGCAATTGATGTATTTGAATATCTGCCGACAGAGGTGCAGGAAGAACTAATTAATTCTCTGCATGATGTCCAGGTAGTGCAACTTGTAGAAGAGATGAGTCCCGATGAACGGGCAGAATTATTTGATGAACTACCTGCTGGAGTAATTAAACGGCTGTTGCAGGAACTCAGTCCAGAACAAAGGCAAGCAACAGCAACGATTCTCGGCTATCCAGAAGGCACTGCTGGGCGGGTGATGACAACCGAATATGTCCGGTTGCGCCAAGGATTGACTGTCGGTGAAGCCCTGAGCAAAATCCGCCGTCAGGACGAAGACAAGGAATCGATTTACTACGCCTACGTCACAGATGATAACCGGACACTGGTAAGAGTAGTTTCACTACGGCAATTGCTGTTTACCTTTCCCGATGTTTTCATCAAAGATATTGCTAGCGCTCGCGTCATTAAGGTAACAACTGAAACCCCTCAAGAAGAAGTGGCGCGAATCATGCAGCGCTACGACTTAATCGCTATCCCCGTTGTCGATCGGGAAGACCGATTGGTAGGCATTGTCACCATTGATGATGTCATGGATATTTTGGAAGAAGAAGCCACAGAAGATATCCAAAAACTGGGGGGTGTGAGTGGTGATGAAGCAGCTTTATCCTCTCCCTTACTCACCATCCGTAACCGCTTGCCTTGGCTGTTGGGGATCATGGCTCTGTATATTGGTGCAGCCAGTGCGATCGCGCCTTTTCAATCTGTAATTGCCGCAGTGCCAGTTCTAGCAGTCATTATGCCGATTTTTTCTAACACTGGTGGTACTGTCGGTATTCAATCATTAACGGTAACAATTCGCGGCTTGGGAGTGGGAGAGGTAACACCCAAAGATACCTTAAAAATTCTTCGCAAGGAACTTCTAGCTGGTTTAGGTACGGCTCTCGCTTTAGCCACAACGATGATACTGCTTTCCTTAATTTGGGCACGACCCCAAGAGCGATGGGTGGCTTTAATTGCCGGCATGGTCATGGCAACTAATACAATTGTGGCTGTTACACTCGGCACTTTACTGCCAATGGCTTTGAAACGCTTGAAACTTGATCCTGCTTTGATTAGTGGCCCGTTAGTGACTACAATGCTAGATACAATTGGGTTTTTAACCTTCCTTAGCCTAATTTCTCTAGCTTTAAACGTTTTTCATTTACCAGCTTAATGGACGTATGAAAGACCAAGAAAATCTAAAGTATCCTAACGTTTTGAAGCACATTCAGGCAGAGTCTGAAGCCCTAAATTTTCGTATGGCTTCAGACTCACTGACAGGTTCTTTTCTAAGAACACTTGCTGCGAGCAAACCTGCTGGTATGTTTCTTGAACTAGGCACAGGAACTGGTGTGTCTGCTGCTTGGCTTTTGAACGGTATGGATCGGGAATCCAAGCTGATCTCAGTTGACCAAGATGACAAAGTGATAGCTGTTGCCAGAAAGTATTTAGGTCAGGATCAAAGAGTCGTTTTCCATGCAGAAGACGCGACGATTTTTTTAGGTAAAATAGCTGCTCAAAGGTTTGATTTTATATTCGCTGATGCATGGGTAGGAAAATATAGTTGCCTTGAGGATACGCTCAATTTGCTTAAGTTGGGCGGCTTGTACGTTATTGATGATATGTTGCCTCAAGCCATCTGGTCTGAGGATCAGGCTTCAAAAGCTAGCCAGCTCATTTCAAGCTTAGAATGCAGAAGCGATTTGACGCTTTCAAAAATTAACTGGTCTACAGGGTTAGTAATTGCAGCGAAAGTTAGAGGGCAGACAGAGGCAGGATTGTCAGGAGAGCGATTTTTTTCAGGGGAGATGGGCAACAATTAAGGTGATTTCTGTAATACCTTATCTAATTGACAAGCGCTATATAAATCCTTGATGCTAGAAACAACAAGTAGCTAATTTGATAGAAGACAGGTGATATCATTTCCTCTGCATCTGTAAATTAAAAAGCTGAAGAGAGGCGATCGCTCGTATCTCTATGCAGGAAACTAATTGCTATTTATGCCTACTAACACCTGGAATCGTCATCACGTTCTTTCCCTAGCTGACTTCACTACTACTGAATACGATACAGTTTTGCAAACTGCGGCCAGTTTTCAAGAGGTGCTATCACGGCGGACAAAGAAAGTGCCAACTTTGCAGGGACAGGTGGTGGCGAATTTATTTTTTGAATCGTCTACCCGCACCCGTAGCAGTTTTGAACTCGCCGCCAAACGTTTAAGTGCGGATACACTGAACTTTGCCGCCGCCACATCTTCTATGACTAAGGGAGAAACAATTCTCGACACGGCGAAAACTTATTTGGCAATGGGAACTGATATTATGGTAGTCCGCCATCGAGAGGCAGGAGTACCAAATGCGATCGCATCTGAAATGGATCGTCTAGGTGTACGAGTTAGCGTCCTGAATGCTGGTGATGGTCAACATGAGCATCCTTCCCAAGCACTGCTAGATTTATTTACCATAACTACTCTAATTGACCCAGATCATCCGCGACTGGAACTTTTAAAGGGGAAAAAGATTGCTATTGTTGGGGATATTCTCCATTCTCGCGTGGCGCGATCGAATATTTGGAGTTTAATTGCCAGTGGTGCCGAAGTTCATCTGGCAGCACCGCCAACCCTCTTACCTAAATTCTTTGCCGAGTTTATCTCGGAGGAAGTAGAAGGCAGGAGTCAGGAGGTAACTGAGTTTAGCCTGAGCGGCGTCGAAGGGCGTAGTCGAAGTGAGTCAGAAGTCAGAAGTAATTCCTCCAATCCCCAACTTTTTCTACACTGGCAGCTAGAACCAGCTTTGCAGAATGCCGATTTCGTCATGACATTGCGTCTGCAAAAGGAACGGATGACGGCTCATTTGCTGCCAAGTTTGCGAGAATATCATCAACTGTTTGGGATTACACGCACAAAACTGCAACTTTGTAAACCTAACGTCAAAGTTTTGCATCCAGGCCCAGTTAACCGTGGTGTTGAAATTAGTTCTGAATTGATGGATGACCCAGAGTTTAGTCTCATTCAATCACAAGTTACCAGCGGTGTCGCTGTTCGGATGGCACTCTTGTACCTATTAGGTAGCGGCAAAGCTTAGTAATATAATCTCAGTTTGAAATTTACTCCCATAGGACTACGTTACGGAAGAATATCTCATCTCATGGCATTTATTATTCTTCCGATCGCATGAGGACAGAATTCTGTAATCTTGGCACACTGGTATCGTAGAAGATCAGAATCTAATGACTTCTATAAGTGTCCGAGGTAAATTATGAAACGAATTTTTTTGACGGCAGCAGCCTTATTCAGCACGCTATCTTTAGCTACTCCCATTCCCGTCAAAGCAGAAAATTCCGCCCCTGTCCGCCGCTTGTTAGAAACTAGAGAATGTTCGGGATGCAATCTAGTAGGAGCTAACCTCAAAGGCGCTCATCTAATCGGTGTTGACTTGAGAAATGCAAATTTAAAAGGAGCTAATCTAGAAGGTGCTAACTTAGAAGGTGCCGATTTAACTGGAGCTAATTTAAAGTCTGCTAATCTCACAGAAGCATTCGTCAGCGATACGATGTTAAATAATGCCAATCTTACCAACGTTAATTTGAGTAATTCCCGTTTATATAACAGTGACGTAGATGGCGCTGTTTTAGCTGGTATTGATTTAAGCGGTGCTGATGTATTTAATACTGCCATTAGTATTGGTGGTGAATACTAATGATGAGTCATGATTTCCAAGTGATGAGTTAAGAGTTAAACTTTAACTCATCACTTCCTAAGTTTTACTCGCCAGTAATCGATAGTTCATTAACCCAGATTTTCGGGCAAACACCACCTGGCGTTAACTCTGCTTCTTTTTCTACATAAATAATTGACTTCAAGAGTTCCAAGAAATCGCCAGCAACAGTTGCTGACTCAATACTCGTCCTCACACCCTTATTAACTAGCCAACCATCAAACGGCAAAGAAAAGGAACCTTGCAAGGATTTAACTCCAGCATGGAGAGCTTGTAAATCATCGATAAAAATCACATTTTCAGCAGTTTCTAAACTAAACTCCTGCTCAGGAGTTGCTGTTGAAAATACGTGATAAAAATTGGGACTAACGCTGACTTTAGCGCCAATACTAGCATTACCCGTTGGCTGGGCATTTAACCTTTTAGCAGTGCCGGCACTGTGGAGAAAGCTTGTTAAAACACCATTTTCAATCAGCGAAATTTGACGAGTAGGAGTTCCTTCACCATCAAAACTTTCTGCACCTACGTTAGCTGGGTGAAGTGCATCATCAAAAACCGAAAGCAAAGGAGAAGCTATTTGCTTACCTAAATCATCAGGAGTAGATAGGCTTTGATTGTCTAAAATACTTTGGGCATTGAACAAGTTAGAAAAAGCACCCAACAGACTTAAGAAAGCTTCCGCTGAAAAGACAACTCGATATTTACCAGTCTTGATTTTTTCATAATTCAAGTGACTGATAGTTTTATCGGCAGTTTCTTTGATGCAACCATTAATATCTAGATTATCTAAACGTTGGTTGATTCTATAAGCGCCTGCACTGCGAGGTTTTTTGCCATCTTCCTCAGTTTTGCTATAAAGATAAACTGATGCTAGAGAGTGAGATTCAGTTCTGACTGCGCCGTCGCTATTGAGATAAAACCTGTCAATATCTCTTTGCGATAAACCATTATAAGGTACACCTTTAATTGCTGGATGAGCTGCCAGTAATTCTTTTTCAGCTACCAACAATTTTTCTATGAGTTCAGCAACAGGTGCTTGGGGTGCTTTATCTTGAGGTTTACTTGGAATCGGAGTAGTAGCCTCTGGACTAAAATCAGGAACATTTTCTTTAACACCAAAGAAACTGGCTTCGTAGGCAGTTTTTAAAGCTAATTCTAGTCCCTTGGGGTCTACATCTGTGGTGCTGGTGACACCCATCGTGTTATCTTCATTCCAGACACGAACAGTAACACCAGAGCGATTTGAAGCTTTAACTTGTTTTGGCTCACCTTGGTCTACTTGCACGCTAGTGTCATCTACTGTTGAGCCATAAATGTCGAATTTCTTAATGCCAAGCTTATCAGCATTGTCCTTGGCAGAATTTGCAATTTCATTGATATTCGGCATAATCAATTTTGGATTTTGGATTTTATATTTTGGATTGGAAGCGATTCCATTTTTGATATTAAATTTTGGATTTTGGATGTTACGACTGCAACTCTAGTTTGTGGTAGTTGCTCAACTAGACGAATAACTCGTAACGCCAGCTGCTTTGTTCTAGCCTTAAACTCCTGCTCATTCACAATCCAAAATCCAAAATCTAAAATCTAAAATTCTTATCGTCCACCTACGGTAATAGAATCGACCTTGATGTGGGGTTGTCCGACTGTGGTGTAAATACTGCCACTAACGGAACCACAAAAACCTGGTGCAATTTCCAAATCTTGGGAACACATGGAAATTTTATTCATGATTTCCTTGGCTTCACCGATGAGAATTGCTCCCTTTAACGGTTTGGTGATTTTGCCATTTTCAATTAAATAAGCTTCATCAACACTAAAGTTAAATTGACCTGTAGCACCAACGCTACCACCACCCATCTTTTTACAGTAAATACCTTTATCAACAGAGGCAAATAATTCATCAATGCTATATTCGCCAGAATCAATATAAGTATTACGCATCCGGCTAGCAGCGGCATAGGTATAATTTTGGCGGCGTCCACTTCCAGTTCTGGGGTGTCCGGTGCGTGAGGAACCTGTTCTATCTGCTAAGAAGTTTTTCAGAACGCCTTTTTCAATTAAGAGGGTTCTCTGAGCAGGCATACCTTCGTCATCCATGTCAATTGTCCCGAAGGCATTTTCAGAGCGCCCTTCATCCCAGGCTGTCAAACTTTCGTGGGCAATTTTTTCGCCTTTTTTGTCAGCAAAGGGAGAGGTATTGCGTTCTATTTGAGTGGTTTCTAGTAGGTGTCCGCAAGCTTCGTGGAAAATTACGCCGCCAAAGTGATTAGCCATAATAATCGGGTAAGTACCTGATTCCACGTAATCTGCATAGAGCATTTTTCCAGCAGATTCGGCGATTTTCTCAGCGGCTTGTTGCGAATCCCAAGTTCTCAAGAAGTTGGCATCACTAGTATTACCCGCGCGATCGCCAATTGAGCTACGATTAGCACCATCAGCACACAATAGGTTAAATCCTACTGATTGCGTGAGGCGAATATCACGGGCAAAAGTCCCGTCACTAGCGGCGATTAAAACTTCTTGCCAATCCCGGAAATAGGTAGCACGGCGCGATTGGACATGGCTAGCTTTTTGCTTCAGGTGGGCAGTACCATCTAGAAGGATTTCTCCCATTTCTCGGATGGAGCTACACACAGGTAGCCATGCATCTTTACCTCTTTTGGTGGCGTAATCTCTGAGTAATTCTAGGTTGATTTCTGGGATGAAAGCCTTAGCAGTGGGTAGCTGCAATCCCAAGATAGAAAGACCTTTTTCTAAGGCTGCTTTCAAACCGGAAAACGAAAGGTCATTGGTGCTAACGTAGCAGTCAGCTTTACCACGAAATATTCTGACTCCCGCGCCTGTAGACAGACTGGGTGAAATACTCGTGATAGCGTCATCTTCTGCAAGAGAACTAATATAGTTGCGACGCTCTAAAAATAATTCGATGAAGTCAGCCCCAGCGGCGCGTCCTAGTCCCAGAAGGGTAGCCAGGGGGGCTTCCCAGGTTTCATCGAAACGCTCTGGTGTAGAGGAATATTGGAGAGTGGGAAGTTGATTCGAGAGAAGTAGCGTACTTGTAAGCATGGGTAGCCTCGTCTGCTGGCGTAGTTCAGAGATTTGACTGAAAAATCCTGGTTTGTTCAGTCTAACAAATGAGCAAAAGCCACAGTTGCTAGAAAAATGTGTGGATTTCCCTCCCCTTTAACAACGCCTTGGCAAATCCGCCCACAGACTAGAAATTTGGAGCTATTTGACGAAGAATTCAGAAGTCATATCATGTCCGCATAATTAGTTATGATTCCCACAGTCATTGCACCCCCAACCCCCTCCCCGCTCTTCGGGAGGGCAGACAAAGCGACAAAGCGCAGCTTTGGCGGGGTGGGGTTCTTGGGGTTTAGTAAGTAATCAAGCGGACATGATATCAGAATACAAAAGCGGAGCAAGGAAAGCTCCGCTTTTGTTTGAGTGTAAAATATAACACATCTCTATTCATGTACTTATCTGGCACTCTTCTCAACCAAAGAATTCATACTTTTCTTCTCAGGTTTATTTACGATTTGCCATTTTCAGTGGAATTCTGAGTGTTTCTTGCTCTTTGAAAGCCTGACCTAAATTGGAATTTGGCTCTGTTGATACTAGATTCTTAAACAACAGCTTTAGTATTCGAGTAATAGTTTTAAGAACTTTCATTTTGCTGGCACTAGGCTTTTGATCGTATCTCAAAACCATTGGAATTTCTATGATTTTTGGTTTGAGCACTTTGGCTTTTAGCAGTAAATCTATCATGCAAGCAAATCCACTTTCAGTGAATAAACTCTCCCCATAATACATATCCAGTTTACTAACGAAAGTACGGTTATACAGCCTGTAACCACAAGTGTAGTCTTTGACACCTGGTACACGGGCTGCAATTCTGAAAAGCCAGCTGGCTCCGTAACTCATCAGCTCTCTAAATTTTGATAAGCCTATGACTTTAGAACCTTTTCGATATCTAGATGCGATCGCAATATCATAGCTACCAGCTATCATAGTGTCATACATTTTTATTAATAGCTCTGGTGGTTGAGTATTATCACAATCCATCGCCGCTAAAAAATCACCTTCTTTGGAAATTTCTAAGAAAGTCGTGAAACCTGTTTTAATTGCTTGACCTAAACCAGCATTTTTGGGATGTTGGACTAATTTTAGTAATATACCCAGTGATTGAGATTCTTCTAAAGCAGTCTGAGCAGTTTTATCGCTACTGCCATCATCGACAAGAATCAGTTCTATCTCTATATTAAAGATTTGCTGCAATGTTTGAAACTTTTTGAACAAGGGTCGAATTGATTCTTGCTCGTTATATGCGGGTAAAAGAACAAAAAGACTCATAAAGACCTCGTGTGATTTTTAAAATAAAATGTATTACTCAAATTTCAAGAATTCAGTAATGCTGATTTTTTGAGAAATTCATCGACTTGTCGAACAACTGCGTTGTTGTTGACGCTATCGTTGACCAACTGTGAGGTATTGACGACGAAAAAATCATCGTTTTCAGTACTCACTTTTGGAACAAGGCTGGAATAATTTAAAACTTGTAGTGGCTGTACTTTAATCGCTCGATTAATATGTGCTGCTACAATGTCATCTGCTTTAAGTTCGGGGAACATTAAACGTATACCTTGGAAAAATATTGGTCGTAATTCGTCATCTGGTTGTTTTAACAACGGGTCAGTGGAAAGGATATATTTTGGTAGGAATGTAATGTGATACCCTGCTGTCTCTTCTAAAGAAACTAAGTTACTCATACCGATAACTCCGGTAAAAGGAATGTTTTTATCGGCAATGTTTACTACGTAATAAGGAACTAGAGGTTTACGAGTAATCAATACCATGCAGATTACACCCAGGTATTCTACTGTTTCAGTAGTGTCTGAAACTTTCACCAGTCCCCTCGCAGCAACCTGTTGCAAGATATTAACTGGCCCAGTAAAGATGACTTTATCAAAATGCTCTTTTTTACCCTGAGATTCTACCCACATTCCACCCCCTGGATGAGGTGCGATATATTCAACCGCAACACCTTTGTGGATATGACCTCCAGCCGCATAAATTAATTTTTCTATATGGTCAAAAACAGTTTTATAACCGCCGGAGACATAACCAAGTTGTTCTTTATTTAATGAAGAATCGCGCGCTGAAAATAGTCGTTTGATATAAGCCCAGATAAAAACTGCTGAGATTCGCTTATAGTTTTCTCCTAGTTTGGATAAAAGCAAAGGTTTCCAGAGTTTTTCGTATGTGTTTTTACCACCGAGTTTCAATAGCCAATCTTCAACTAAAATCTTCTCTAAGCGCCGCCAGTTATTAAGACGTGAACCATATAGGAGAGTAAAAGCTAATCTGATTTTACCTATAAGTCCAAATAGAGGAAAACGCAGGAATTCTATACTATTACTAATAGAATAAAACTTTTTATTGTCGTAAAAGCCTGTTAAACTCCGATGCCAACGTAGTTTATCTCCAAGACCAATATCTCTGAGAAAATTTATTAAATGAGTATCAGAAGGTAGGATAACGTGATAAAAGCGATCCCAGGTAAATAATCCGTAATCATGATAGGTAGTAAGTCCACCAAGCTGCTTGTTACTATCAAAGACAGTGACTTGATGCCCTTGATTTGAAAGACGTTGAGCTAATACTAGCCCAGTGATGCCTCCGCCAACGATGCCTATATTCATAAATTAAATTTAGATTTTGTGAAAATGTTTTAGAGGATGATCTTTCTGTAACTGTTAATATTAATAATTTGATGATAAAAGATTAATGTCCAACTAGAATTACGCCAGTTATAATAACGGAAATTCCTAACCACTGACTAAAAACAACTTCTTCTTTTAAAAGATAGTGAGAAGCAATTGGTACAAATGCATACATTAAGCCTAAAACTGGAAACGCTTGACTTAAAGGAATTGTCCGCAATACATAAAGCCACAATATAGTCATAAATGTATAGCAGATAAACCAAATCAAAAAATAACGAGATAATAAGAGATTTTTGAGAGATCCGCTTTCTCCTTTATTAGAGTTAGAGATATAAAATCCATACTTGAGTGAAAGTTGAGCTGTTGTTCCAAACAAAACAACAAGTATTAAATTTAGCCAAGTAAAAATGCTCATTTTTAATATTTTAAGTAATTAATTATCTAAACTTGAGCTTTTTTATGGGGTTAACTACTAAAAGAACACCCAAGAAGATAGTGATTACTCCTAGTATTCGAGTTAATGTAATCACCTCATTAAAAAAGTAGTATGAACCGAAAAGTATCCCGACATAATTTAAACTTGTTAGTGGATAAGCAATACTTAATTTTACAGAGCGCAGAGCCAATATCCAATTTACTATTCCTAAACAGTAGACAGTAATAGCTAATGATAATTTTTGAAGAAAATTCCAAGTAAATACTTCCTCATTTGTATAAAGCATGGCATTTTTCATCAGCAATTGCCCACAGATACTAAGTAAAATACTTACAAATAAAATAATATAAGGGATTATTTTAAAGTTTGAAATTTGCGACATAGATTTCATAGTACTTTGCCTTAATCAAGATAGTAGGTATGAACCGAGCAGTAAAAAGCCAGTTCTTTTGAACGTTTCATATCTCGGCCACACCTTCTCTACAATTCGATCTCTACTTCAGTAAATAGACAACAAAATTAGGAAGGGTATGCTGAAGTGACTGATATCAAAATGATCGTTGAAGCTCATGCCCTAGAGAAAAACTAAATACTATGTAATATTCTAGGTTGCTCTCTCATGGCAGTGTTCGATATGATTCGGACTAAATAAAGCGCGCTTAATTTTTTACTGGGTTATACTCTCAAGCAAACCAGTTTATTACTTGGCAATTGGCACAATCAATTTAGAGTTTGCCCAACTGTGAATTACAGATATTTTCTGTGCTACCCAGTTTTGCTCCAACACTATTTTTAGCGCGATCGCGATAATCTAATAGTAGATGCAGATATAGAGAAGGTTGAGAACTTTGTCACAAATTCTCTCTACATACACAAAGTTTGCAGTGTGCGTAGGTGCAGCCAGTTGTAGACATCGCTGATGCTGAACTCTAATTTCACCCACATATTCAACAGATGCACCTAAACCAAAATGGATTGCTAGAATTTTTGATTAACCCATTCATTAACTTTCATTGGTTGTATCCTGCTGTAGAAATCTTTTAAAGATACTATCGATCTTCTCAAGCTATAAAACCTAGCTGGATTGATAAATATTCTCTATTTGCTCCAGGAAAGTTGATTAATGTACTGAACATATCATCAAATTTCTCCCGACTCACAGACATATCTGTAATCTCGGCTGGCAATTAAGCCGATTTATAAAAGTAAAGGTTTTTACTCAAATTGAGTATGTATACGTGCTTTTTTTGGGTATGGTAACGCAATAAGTAATACAAGTCTGACTGGCGGCGTAAATCATAGAAAGGAGATAAATCAATCTACAGTAATACGCTTTACAGGTTTGTGGGGAATTTTGCTGAATGTCCAAATGGAGCTTTTTTAACAAAACAACTAATGCAAACTAGCCTCGGCTAATCAACTTTAAGTTGACGTTGGTTGCATTGAATTTGAGATATTTCTACACCATTTATAGGTTTGCTTGATTTTTCCTGGTAATTTTCAATACGCTTTTTTCTCCAAATTTATTGCTACATACAATTACTTACTAGAATACCACGATAAAGGTATGTTGCAAATTTATCGTTATACTTCATCAAAAATTTATCTATTGACAAATACACTTAAACAAAAACTTCATAAAATCAAATACCTCCTCCATTATGAATTTTTCTCTAGGAAATTTGTACATTTATGAAGTAATTTCTGGGTATTAAACTTGTAGAAGTAAAGAGTTAGTATTAGAGTAGATAAATGCAAAGCTAAAATTTGACCAAAGGAAAATTGAAGCTCGAACAACAGTACTGGCACTGGTAGGATCGCACAACGTTACACCAAATTACAGCCAGAATTTTAGATGACAATCGAGAGTTGGAATTGTTTTCTATCTACAATAATCTCCATCTAAATTCATATATCTCAGACAGAGCTATTAGTCCGCCAATTTTCCTTGGCTGGGTAGAGGTTTTTCTATTGTTTGGACTCATTATCCTTACAAAAATCTGTTGCTAATCATGATTAACAATCCAAACTGAATCTGCCAAGATGCTAGTACTAGATTTAAAATCAAGCTAATAGCTGCAAAGTAGGCAATTTCATTAATACTCTTTTTGGACAAGTAGGCAGTAGCCAAAACAGTATATAGTGGTGTCAATAAAAACAAGCCTAAGTTTTCTTGGCTGGATAGAGGTTTCTCTAGGTTGTTTTCCTATTGTTTAGACTCATTATCCTGCAAAAGTCTGTTGGTAATGACGAAGACAATGATTAATAATCCAAACTGAATCTGCCAAGGTGCTAATACTAAACTGAAGATCAAGCTAATCGCTGCGAATACACCTGCAAGATATGCTATTTCATCAGTACTCTTTTTGAACAAGTAGCCTGTAGCTAAAGCAGTACATAGTGGTATCAAGAAAAACAAAGGCATTTTACTAACCTCTGAACTAAAGGTTGTAGTGTTTTTAGAACAAATTTTTTGGAAGTGTGGTTAATCTTACATCCAATAAGGTTTTGGCTACAACAGTCGAGCGAAATAAATATTATAGAAAATCAAGATTACGCAAGGTTGTATTTTATGCCAATTGGAATAATTATTGCGATAGATGAAGCGCCAAAAAGCTTGACAACTATTATTTCTGTGTTCGATGGTGTGCGTAGCAAGCTTTAAAAGTGGGTACGAGACGCTACGCGAAATTGTGTAGTGTTTAGAAACAGACAATTCCTGTGGGTGATGCTTTGTCGTTCTCCTCAATCAGCCAAGCTGCCCTGTGCTAAACAAATTCTGATTCATTTACGCGGATTGAAAGGGTTATAAAACTTGCGTAGGTGGGTTTTGTCTATTTCGCCAATTGCACTCTTGCGAGCAATCATCTGGTAAATTAGCTTAAAACTTTGGCCTTGCGCCAGGATAAGGATCTAGCATATTAGCTTTAGAAGTAGCATTTTCATTTTAGACACCTAATGCTGAACATTCCTCAAATACTGGCAACTGAAATAAACCTCAAATCCCATCAGGTGCAAAACGCGCTGGAACTTTTGGCGGAGGGTGCAACGATTCCCTTCATTGCACGTTACCGCAAAGAGCGCACCGACGAGATGAATGAAGTGCAACTACGCGAACTGGCCGATCGATATACTTATTTAACAGAACTGGAAGAACGAAAATCGGTGATTTTAAGTGCGATCGCACAGCAAGGTAAACTTACAGATGAACTTAAAGCCAAAATCTCATCCTGCTTACAAAAAACCGAACTTGAGGATTTATATCTACCCTATCGCCCAAAACGACGTACCCGTGCCACCATCGCCAGAGAAAAAGGACTTGAACCACTGTCCGAGTTCATCAAGTTACTAAATATCAAAAATGCTGCAACTGCATCCCTGGAGGAAGAAGCGGCTAAATATATTTCTGAAACTACAGGAGTCAAAACCGCAGAAGAAGCACTCAAAGGTGCGGCTGATATTTTAGCGGAAGAAGTAGCTGAAAAAGCTGAATTACGGGCATATATCCGCGATTATCTTTTACAAGAAGGGGTATTTGTCTCTCGTATAAAAGATGATTATCCTGAAGGTACAACCAAATTTGAGATGTACCGGAACTATCAAATTAGGGTAAAAAATATTGCACCCCATAATATGCTGGCGTTGTGTCGGGGTGAAGCGGAAAAAATCTTAAGCTTTGAAATCGCTTTCGATGAGGATACGGTACTTTACTATCTGGAGTCGAAAGAAATTAAAACTAAAGTTCGCACAATTCGGGATTTTTATCAGGCGATGTTGAAGGATGCATTTAACCGTTTGATGAAAGTCTCTCTAATGGGAGAGGTAATTTCTGAGAAAAAAATCTATGCAGACATAGAATCAATCAAGACATTTGAAACGAATCTGCGAGAGTTGCTGCTGTCTGCACCGGCTGGAATGAAACCAACACTGGCGATAGACCCTGGATTTAGAACTGGGTGTAAAGTTGCAGTCCTCGACCAAACAGGAAAATTTTTGGAATACCAAGCGGTTTTTCCCCATCAAGCGGCTGAACAACGCGCGAAAGCTGCACAAACTGTCAAAAACTTGATTGAAAAATATAAGATTGAATTAATTGCCATTGGCAACGGTACAGCGTCCCGTGAGACAGAGGAGTTTGTGACGCAAGTATTGCAAACAATAGAACGCAAACCAGTTAAGGTGATGGTGAATGAGTCTGGCGCATCTATATATTCTGCAAGTACTGTAGCACTAGAAGAGTTTCCCGATTTAGATATTACCGTGCGCGGTGCTATTAGCATCGGCCGCCGTTTGCAAGACCCTTTGGCGGAACTGGTGAAAATCGATCCCAAATCCATTGGTGTGGGACAATATCAGCACGATGTCGATCAGAAGTTGTTGAAAAAGAAATTGGATGACACTGTAGAAAGCTGCGTCAACTACGTCGGCGTAGACTTAAACACCGCCTCCAAAGAACTTCTGACATCCGTCTCTGGGATTACGGCAACAGTTGCCAATAATATTGTCGCCCATCGCAACCAGAATGGAGCCTTTAAAAATCGCCGACAACTGTTGAAAGTTCCGAAGTTGGGGCCAAAAGCTTTTGAACAAGCAGCGGGTTTTCTGCGGATTCGCGGCGGTGATAACCCTTTGGATAATACAGCAGTGCATCCAGAGAGTTATTCTGTAGTAGAAGCGATCGCATCCGATCTAAATGTGCCATTAAATCAGGTAACAGAAATTGCCGAAAAACTCAAAAAGACCAACCTGAAGAAATACGTTACCGATAGCGTCGGCGAACCCACACTGCGCGATATTCTCAGCGAACTGGAAAAACCAGGTAGAGATCCACGGGCTGAGTTTAAGTATGCCACCTTCAGAGAAGGAATTAAGGAAATCAGAGACTTAAAGGTGGGAATGGAACTAGAGGGAATTGTGACGAACGTCGCCAACTTCGGTGCTTTTGTCGATATCGGCGTACATCAAGATGGCTTGGTGCATATATCCCAACTTGCTGATAGATTTGTAGACGATCCCAACAAAGTTGTCAAAGTTGGACAAGTAGTCAAAGTGCAGGTGTTAGAAATCAACGAGAAACTCAAACGAATTAGTTTGTCGATGAAAGCAGTTAAACAATAATTAGAAACAGCAGATGGCAGTTTATCAAGTTCGATTTATCAATCCTACACTTGGATTAGATCGCACCATTCCAGTGCCAGACAATCAATATATTCTGGATATGGCGGAAGAAGCTGGTATCCGCCTACCATCTGGGTGTAAACAAGGTGAATGTTCTGCGTGTATTGCTAAACTTATTAGTGGTGAAGTCGATCAAAGTGAGCAAAAATTTCTACGCCCAAGTGAAATACAGGCTGGTTATGTTGTTACTTGTGTAACTTATCCTTTGTCTGATTGCACTTTAGAAACCCATCAAGAACAAGTCTTATATAAATCAGCCCTTTATTATCAGCCTGAGTCTGGAAAATCTGAGCGATCGCAATACTAATCGGTTAAGAAGATTTGTAGGTTGAGTTAAAGGTAGTGAAACCCGACAAAATCGTGAAAATGTTGGGTTTCGTTCCTCAAACGCCACGTGCTTCTCCTGTCGGAGACGCTGCGCGAACAAGTCGGGGAACCCGCCCAACGCAGTGGCTCCCCAACCTACTCGGAGTACTTTTTAAGTAAAACCTACGTAGTATTGGAACCGCTATATTTTTCTCAATGATCGGCCTAAGGGTAGAACCAAATTCTATCTTGCAAGAGAGGTTAAAACCTAGCACATAGTTGAAGATGAGATAAGAAGTTACAAAAAATCTTTAGTGATTAGGTAAGAAAAATGTTAACACCATTATTAACCGCCCTAGCTACAGCTTTGAGCCTATTGATTGTTGATTTAGTTGTTCCAGGCGTTAATATTGCTAACTTTCCCGCAGCCATGATTGCTGCTTTAGTAATTGGTCTAATTAACGGTTCAGTTAAACCAGTCTTATCCGCTCTTTCTCTACCACTTAACTTTCTATCATTTGGAGCATTTTCGCTCGTCGTCAACGGTTTGTGTTTCTGGTTAGCAGCAGTCCTAGTTCCTGGGTTCGCAGTTCGCGGAATTATTGGTTTCCTTCTTGGTCCAGTGATTCTAACTTTTGCTAATACCTTCATTAACAACTACTTTGTTGAAAGAAACCTGTTAACCAGCAGTGGCGATGTAAAAACCCAAGGTGAATTACCTTCTAGATAAGTATTCTAAGGAGTAGAAATACCAGTTCTCTCACATCTCTACTCCAAATAAAATATCTGAAGGTGGATATTTCCTAATTCGGTATCCTCAGCAGAATGCAATTAAATAAACTCACAAAAATACGGCAAAATCATGAAATTAGTTCGTTTTATTCTAGGTTTGTTAGTGCCTCCTTTAGGCGTTTTCCTGACTGTTGGAGTTGGCCCAACTCTATTTATTAACATCTTGCTCACAGTTCTAGGTTGGCTACCAGGTAGTATTCATGCAATTTGGGTTATTGCCAAGCATGATGAACAACTCAATAGAGAAGGAAATATCTACTAATACGCAATAGGAATTTGATAAATGGGTAATTGTTGTACGACAATTATCCATTTACTATTTTTAATAATTACAGTGCAATGGTATAGCCCTCACCCTAAATCCCTCTCCCAAGCTTGGGAGAGGGATTTAGGGTGAGGGCTTTTCTCTTTTTCTCAGTCTTCTCAGTCAATTAAACGCTAAAGCAGCTTATTTATGAATAGTCTCCCGCTCTTTATTAGCAGGTTCCTTATCTTTGAATAAGTCAGCCGCCGTTAAAAGTAACTCTCTTAAGGTTTGTTTGATTTGACGCTCTTTTCTTGCTAGAGATGTACCAGCTTCACCCAGTTTATCTTCTAACTGCGATCGCTTCTGTTCTACCTGTACAGCCATAGACTCTGCTTGAGGACGAGCCTTATCGTACCAGTGTTTAGCCTCGTCTAGATAATCTTGAACCTCCATATTACGTCCGCCGTAGCGTGCAGCCATATTAGCTCGGACAATGGCTAGCTGTGCTTGCAGTTGCGCGTAACGCTTCTTTAACAATCCGACTTCTTCACTATCTTTAATCGCATTGACAGCAGAATCAATCGCAGTTTTGGTACTCGCAGGTTTTTCCTTACCCGTCTCTTCAATCTCTGCCAAAATTACATCAACCTCTTGTTGGAGTTGTTCTTCTTCACCATCCAGTTGAGCTTGTAACCTTTTTATATCTGTTTGAGTTTGAGCAATGCTTTCGTGTCTTTTGCTATTAATGCCTTCCAGCGCTCCTTCAATAGAAGCTGTCACTTCATCTTTGAGTTCGCCACCTTTTTCTTGGAAGTTTTCAATTACAGCAGAAACTGCATCTTTCACAATGCCACGAACTTCACTAGAACCTTGTTTAAACTCAGAAGCTACTTGAGAAACTGCGGATTTTACTATTTCTCGAATCCTCTCAGTTCTTAATTGTCCAGTTTCTTTCGCTTGTTGCAAGTCGGTTTGAATTTGTTGCTTGATATTGTTAGGCATTTTCAACTCTTAGGATTTAACTAATTTGGATAAAATTTTCTAGAGATGTTCTTACATCAACATTATGGCGTAGCCTGATTAAGCTAGGCACTTCCTTTAGATAGAAAATTCCAATCCCAAAGAGGTGATGTGTAAGATGTTGCCCATTTATGAGATGATGAATATTTAGTGGTAGTAATTGGGAGTAAAATATGTGGCAAGTAAATATTACTTGTTCGGGTGATGCCTGGAAAATCTATGGTGTTGATTTTAAAGCGATCGCAGCGAAATATCAAGGTGAATTGATTGGTTCTAAAAAAATGCCAGATGGGACGCGCATCATGTCTTATAAAATTGAGGATGTTAGTGATGCAGAAGCTTTTCAAGAAGATTGTGCAAATTTTGCTGGATTTACAACTGACTTTGAATCACTCTAGTATTGGTTCTGATACTTATGCCTACAATTAGTATGTCCAAATCTGGAGAAGTTAATTGAAGAAACTACTAACATTAGTATTAGTAACGTTTTTGTTATTAATCAGTACTTTTACTTTGCCTGTTAGTGCAGCAGACACAGTTAACGGCGAACAAATATTTAGTGTTCATTGTGCTGGTTGTCATATCAATGGCAGCAACATCATCAGGCGAGGTAAAAATCTCAAAAAGCCAGCCCTAAAAAAGTATGGTATGGATTCAATAGAGGCAGTTACATCTATAGTTACCAATGGTAAAAATAATATGTCAGCCTACAAAGAGCGTCTCACTGAACAGCAAATTCAAGACGTTGCTGCTTACGTTCTCGAACAAGCTGAAAAAGACTGGCATTAAAAAGTTAGGAGTTAGGAATTAGGAATTATCAGTTATGATTTATCTATTAGTAATTGTTAAGTCTTCCCATTCCTAACTTTTCACTCATAAATTGAAAATGAACTTACCCGCAGCTAGTCGTCTCCAATTTACTCCCGATTTAAACATCTGTCGCATATTAAATGGGATGTGGCAAGTATCCGGCGGACACGGACAGATCAATCCCCAAGCCGCTATTGAGACTATGTTCAAATATTTAGATGCTGGCTTTACTACTTGGGATTTAGCAGATCATTATGGCCCTGCGGAAGACTTTATTGGTGAGTTTCGTTGCCAACTAATTGATACTCGTGGCAAAGATGCTTTATCTCAGGTACAAGCCTTTACGAAATGGGTACCTCGTCCAGGCAAAATGACAAAAAAACTCGTCGAGGAAAATATTGATATTTCCTTGAGAAGAATGAATGTGCAATCGTTAGATTTGATGCAATTTCACTGGTGGGAATATCAGGATAAAAATTACCTGGATGCCCTCAAATATATGTCAGAACTTCAGGCTGAGGGTAAAATTAAGCATCTAGGTTTAACTAATTTTGACACGGAAAACTTAAAGATTATTACTGAAGCAGGTATCAAAATTGTTTCTAACCAAGTGCAATTTTCACTTATTGACCGCCGTCCTGAAGTTAATATGGTGGAGTTTTGTCAACAGCATGACATAAAGCTTTTTACTTACGGTACACTGTGCGGCGGTTTGTTATCAGAAAACTATTTGGGTAAGCCGGAACCACGAGGAATTGATTTGTCCACTGCTAGTTTGAAAAAATATAAAAATATGATCGATGCTTGGGGTGGTTGGCAATTATTTCAAGAGTTGCTGGCTATCCTGAAGGAAATTGCTAATAAGCATGGAGTCAGCATTTCAAACGTGGCAGTGCGTTACATTTTAGATCGACCAACTGTAGGAGGTGTGATAGTTGGTGCCAAACTTGGTGTATCTGAACATATAGAAGATAACGCCAAAGTATTTAGTTTTAGTTTAGATGAAGACGATCGCGATCGCATCAATGCAGTATCTCGCCAATCACGCGATTTGTACCAGCTTATCGGCGATTGCGGCGATGAATATCGGCGATAATTTCGGTAAAAAGGTGATAATACGGTGAAGGTTACTGTGGAAACTACTGCTGTCAGCCATGCCCCTAAACTTCACCTTCGCCCTCAGTCAACAGCAAACTTTTGAATTGCGCTGTGATTATGGCTCACGTCGCCTGGATAAAACGGAGTTGGCAGCACTCATTGATTTGTGTGAGCAAAATTACTATGCTCAACAACAAGATCGCCTACCCTATCTCACCCAGTTGGGACGGCAACTTTATCAATGGCTGGATGGTAAAGAAGGATGGTTGAGAAGAGCGCTGGATGAGGCGGATGAGCAAACGATTCTTCTAGATTTGATTAAAACCAGCGAAGCGCAGGGGTTGAACCCAGAAACAGAACGGGTGGCGTTGGGATTGGCACATCTGCCTTGGGAATTGCTGCATGATGGCATTGGGTTTTTACTGCAACGTCAAAATATCTCCGTTTTACCAGTGCGTTCTGTGCAGCAGCGTCAAACCCAAATCATTGGCGTGCAAAATCGCCCCTTGCGCTTGCTGTTTATGGCAACTTCTCCTGAAGATCCGAGAGTTCCGCCACTAGGGTTTGAGCAGGAAGAAGCGAACATTTTGCAAGCAACTAAAGATCAGCCTTTGGCGTTGATTGTTGAGGAAAGTGGCTCGGTTGCAGAGTTAGCCAATTTGGTGAAATCCTACCCCGAAGACTATTTTGATGTCTTTCACCTCACGGGACACGGGATAATTTATACCCAACAAGGCTACGGCTCTTTGCTGGCAAAAGGTGTAACCCTAGCAGACAATACCCCCTGCTTCATCACTGAAGATGAGGTGGGAAATATACAACTGACTACCGTCAATGACTTAGCTAAAGCCTTTCGGGGACGCTGGCCGCGTGTAACTTTTCTCTCTGGCTGTCATACGGGACAGGTTCCTAACAAGGGGACAGTACCCTCGATGGCGCAGGCATTGGTGAAGGCGGGGGCAGGTATAGTTTTAGGCTGGGCGCGTCCGGTGTATGACCGCACGGGTATTGTAGCAGCACAGGCACTTTATCAAGCTTTGGCGACGGGGGCAACTGTTGAAGCAGCAGTCAAAGCAGCGCAGCAGGAGATGATTGACAAAGAATGCACCGACTGGCATCTGTTGCGAATGTATCGGGATACGCGCCCGATTGCCGAACTGGTGACACCTCTGAGAACAAAAAATCGTGAAAAGCTGAAGTTTACAGCGCCAGAGCAAGAATTTCTCGATGAGAATAATCTAGTTAAAGTTGCCAGTCGGTTTGAGTTTGTCGGACGCAGACGACCTTTGCAACGGTGTCTCCGGGCATTGCGGGAAACCAGCGACCAAATCGGGGTGTTTATTGCCGGGATGGGGGGACTGGGGAAAAGTACCCTGGCGGCGCGGTTATGTACGCGGGTGCAGACGCAGCGTGATAATTTTGCGCGAGTCGTGTTGATTGGCCCTTTGGATGAGATAGGTTTGCTGAATAAGCTTTCTAATAAGTTTGAGCGGTTTGCAGATGTGCCTACACTTTTGAACGAACCAAAGGTGTCTCTAAAAGGGCGGTTGCAAAACTTTTTTGCAGCGATTGAAAAGGAACACAACCAACCTTTGTTGCTGGTGCTGGATGACTTTGAGCAGAATCTCCCCACAGCTAATATTGAAGATGGTTCGCTGCGGATGACGGCAGAGGCTTACGAAATTTTAGGGGCGATTTGTGCGGCATTGGCGGAGAATGGGGCAGAAAGTCGGCTGATTGTCACCTGTCGCTATTTGAAAGAAGACACTTTGCCACCTCATCGTCTGCATCTGGAACGCCTGGAACAGATGAGCAGCAGTGATATTGATAAAATTTGCTTTCCCTTAGATAAAGAAGTTAGGCAGCAGTTAAGAACTCAGCGAATTATTCACATTGCTGATGGTAATCCCCGGTTGCTGAAGTGGCTATTAGAGGTGATTCAGCAGCCGGGATTAGCGGCGGATGAATTATTGAATCGTCTGGAGGCGACTGAGCAAAAATTCCGTGAAGATATTTTGGCACAAACTCTGCTGGATGCTTTGGAATTGGAAGAACAAAAGTTTCTTGCAAGGTTGAGTGTGTTTCATCTGCCTGTGACGGAGGATATTGTCAGGGCAATTTCTACCGCCGACGAATTGGCAGTTTTGGGCAAGCTAACCAGCCTTAGCCTAGTCGAGTCCGCCACCACTCACCCCAACCAGCCAGCTAATTATCGGGTGACGACAATTTTAGAACCGTTGTTAGAACCAGTGTTGAGTGAGGAAGAATGGCAAGCAACGCGACAGCAAGCGGTGAGGAAAATCCATCAAGTCTGGTGGGAGGAGTCTAAGCAAACAACGGAAACAGAAGGGTTGGAAATTGTACGGTTGGGGCTGCTAGCAAAAGAGCAAGAAATCGCTGTTAGCGTTGGAGATAGGATTGCAACCGTTTGGGGGAGTAATTCTCGCTTTGTGGAAGCTTTAAATTTATGTAAGCAAATTCTGTCAGTCTTTCAAGACTACCGGATCTTAGAAAGAATCGCTTATGCAGAAGAGGTTGTGGGTTTAGTAAAAGAAGCTGTTGTTCATTGTCAGCAAGCCTTAGACCTTTGTCCTGAAGACGACAAGATGAGCAAAGCTAGAATTCTCCATGAGATGGCATGGTTAATTTTCCAACGAGGAGATACAGAAATAGCGCTTGGCTTGTGGCAGAAATCTTTGGAAATATCTGAGCATATTGGTTACATCGAAAGTAAAGCCGCCACTCTCCACGATATGGCAAAGTTAATTGCCCAACAAGGAAATATAGAAAGAGCTATTTTTATGTATCAGCAATCCTTGGAAATATCTGAGCAGATTGGCAATGTCAAAGGTAAAGCCGCCACTCTCCACGAAATAGCATGGCTAACCTACCAACAAGGAGATACAGAAAGAGCAGTTGATTTGTGGCAGCAATCTTTGGAACTTAAAGAAAGTATTGGCAATCTTAAAGGCAAAGGGGCAAGTCTTGGCGACATGGCGGGGGTAATTGCTCAACAAGGATATATACAAAGAGCACTTGACTGGTTTGAACAAGCCCTGGAAATATCTGACCAGATTGGCGATGTAAGTAGCAAAAGCACTATCCTCAACAATATGGCAGGGGTAATCGCCCAACAAGGTGAAATCGCTAGAGCAATCGCACTCTGGGAGCAATCCTTGGAAATCTGTGAGCAGATTAGCGATGTCAAAGGCAAAGCCACTATCCTCAACAACATGGCAGGGGTAATCACTCAACAAGGGGACATCACTAAAGCAATCGCACTCTGGGAGCAATCTTTGGAAATCAAAGAAGGGATTGGCGATGTCAAAGGTAAAGCCGTTACCCTCAACAACATGGCAAGGGTAATCGCTCAACAAGGGGACATCGCTAGAGCAATCGCACTCTGGGAGCAATCCTTGGAAATCTGTGAGCATATTGGCGATGCCAAAGGCAAAGCCACTACCCTGAGCAACATGGCTTATGTTGCTGGTGAAACTGGAGATAAAGCTAGAGAGTTAGAGCTAAATCTAGAAGCTGCTTTGGCACTTGCACATGTTCGTGCCTATGGTGATTTAGTAACAGTTCTCAGTGATTTAGGTTTAACAGATCAAAGCAACGGTTTGGTTTACCTGGCTCAAGCAATCTGGCTGACACTGAGGATTCAAGCTCCCTTAGCAGATACCATTCAGTTAATCCGTGTTTTATATAATAGAGTACCTCAAGGTGATGAATTAAAAGCTGTACTAGGAGCAACGGCAATCTTCTTTTGCCACCGTCCAGCTGATGAAGGTAATCCCCAGTTACAGGAATTTCAAAAGCGTAGTTTCAAGATGATAGCAGGGACGGCGGGTGTCCAAGGAATTGAGACACAGGAAGCGTTTGATGCTTGGTTTACCCAGCAACGACTCAACGATCCAGAATATTTCCTCCGCCGACTCAATCAACGTCTAGAGGAGATTGTCGGCGATGGGTGGTTGTTTGACCGCAGTCAAGTTTCAATGGGTGAATAAGGGGAAATGCGATCGCGTTAATCTTAATGATTTTTGTTGGCTTGCCCAGAGAGGAGATGCGATGAAGATAAGGGAAATGCGATCGCGTTAATCTTAAATTAATTGGCGACATATACCACGTTCACGAGTATCAAAGACTCATTAAAGGAGTTCAAAGGCTCATTAATGAAGCTCAAAGGCTCATTAATGGAGTTCAAAGACTCATTAAAGGAGTTCAAAGACTCATTAAAGGAGTTCAAAGGCTCATTAATGAAGCTCAAAGGCTCATTAAAGGAGTTCAAAGGCTCATTAATGAAGCTCAAAGGCTCATTAATGGAGTTCAAAGGCTCATTAATGGAGTTCAAAGACTCACCCTGGGGAATGGAATTCACGGCTATACGAGACTTTACCCACCTCCGTGGGTTTCAAATTCCTGAGTCCGCGCAGGCGGACTTAGTTTGTGTAGCCGCGATTTCTAATCGCCCAGTATATTTATTTACAAAAATCAGATACTCTCATACATCTGTTTATGCTTGGCTAAAAGCTCTTGATATTTCTCATTTGTCTTTGCTTCTACCCACTTAGCTTTAAATATTGCTGCTGATTCCGCTTTAACTGCGTCTACTTCATAAGGAAGAATCTCTTTTTTATCACCTGAAGTTTCCGAATTTTGTTTATATTTCCTGCCACTTTTATGATTAGCATAACGGCGAGAGCGAGTATAACCCATTTGGATAAACTTCCGTGCCATATCCGCACCGACAAAATCATCTTGTTCTAGATAATCAAGAAACATCTCGTAGATTTTTTCACTCGACTCTCTAGCAATATCAGGAGTTTTGAACCGCCAGTAGGGAAGGATTTCTGATTTGTATGGTTCAACCAAAAGTACACCCTGCTCACCCTTGCCAACACGATATAGTTCAGGATGTTGGCGAAAATCAATAATTTTAAAGTCTAAAGAATAATCAAATGCCATGATAGATTTTTATTATAAATACTAAACTTTAAGTAAAAAGTTCAGCTTCTATCAAAGTATTGAGATTTAGTTCTACTATGCTATCTAGCACCCAATCCGCGAACAGTGTCCTTGCGCCAGGAAATCTGCGTAAAGTGCATCACATTGCCCTCAACGTCCGGGATATGCAAGCTTCCCGCTACTTTTATGGCACAATTCTTGGTTTGCACGAACTTACAGGCGACGAAGTACCCGCAACCCTGGTGGAACTTGTCGCATCTGGGAAAGTAGCGAACTTCATCACCCCGGATGGAACGATTCTCGATTTATTTGGGGAACCAGAATTATTACCACCAGATCCCAATCCAGAGAAGACATTCACCAGAGCATACCATCTAGCCTTTGACATCGATCCGCAGTTATTCGATCGCGCGGTGACAGTAATCGGGGAAAATAAAATAGCGATCGCACATGGCCCAGTCACTCGCCCTACTGGCAGAGGTGTGTATTTCTACGATCCAGATGGCTTTATGATTGAAATTCGCTGCGATCCAGATGTCCATTGAATAATTATTTGTCAGTAAGAAAGGGAAACACTTCTATGACAGCACTGACATTAAATCTTAATTCAATTCTTAAACTGACAAGAGATCAGTTTTATCAGCTGTGTGAAGAAAATCCCGATTTACAACTAGAACGCAATGCCCAAGGAGAATTAATCATAATGCCACCAACGGGAGGAGAAACTGGAAGAAGTAACGTTAATTTAATTATGCAATTAGCATCATGGAATGAACAAAAGCAACTAGGCGAAGTTTTTGATTTTTCCACTGGATTTACTTTACCAAATGGTGCCGATCGTTCTCCTGATGTTTCTTGGGTTGAAAAATCTCGTTGGGACAGTTTGACAAAAGAACAAAGAGAAAAATTTATTCCTTTATGTCCTGATTTTGTAATTGAAATAATGTCGCCATCTGACACTTTGAAAAAAGTTCAAGAAAAAATGTATGAGTATATGTCAAATGGTTGTCGTTTAGGTTGGCTAATAAATCGAAAAAAACAGGAAGTAGAAATTTATCGTCCTGGACAAAATGTGGAAGTTTTAAAATCACCTCAAACTATTTCTGGAGAAAGTGTTTTACCTGGTTTTGTACTCAATCTGACAAAAATTTGGGGATAATAACATTTGAAAATACTCAAATGGATAGAACACACATTAGAGATGCACAGTTAAATCGACACTTAGAAACCGGATCTACACTAAAACCCACCTCTGTGAGTTTAAAAACCTCAATCTTTTCTTTATGTATAGCGGCAATGACCTTTGCCCTGGCTCTTAAAAACCCTACTTAATTTACTATGGCCGCGAAACTCACGGAAATATTTAAAGTAATTGAAGACACGATCGCAAAACCGCCAATTCCACACGAACCATACAAGCAATCATTGAAAGCCTGGGCAATGTATTGTTTACGAGACAAAGGTTTTATAGTCGCTTATGCTCAAAACGCCGACTTTGCCATTGAAAGAAAACGTGAAGAAAAGCTATATTTCAAAGTTTCAAATAGCCCCGATGATTTAGATAATTCTCTTAACTGGATTGTTTGGGATAGTGTAACCAAAAGCGCCAGTCTCATTCCCCAAAAAATAGACTGATGCCAAAATAATCATCAAATATTTCTCTGATTCTGTAACTATTCTGATTCCTGAATTCTGACGACTGAATTCTGACTAGACAACTGCTGCACAAATATTTGAATTTTTCCTGTAATGTACCGCCTAAGCCCGATCGGGTTTCTCAAACACCATTAAATGCTGTTGAGGTAACGAGTTTTTAGTTTCCCGCCAAATCAAACCAACAACTTGCATTTCTTTACGGACTTGCTTTTGAGTCATCTTGTGCAGACGTTTAATCATAATAAAAGGATTTTCGCCCCGGTACTCAACCAGCACCACCTTCCCACCTGGTTTAAGTGCTTTGACAATTCCTTGCATCACTTCTTGGGGATACTCAAGTTCATGATAAGCATCTACCATCAATGCCAAATCGATACTTTCAGATAATAAGTTGGGGTCACTAAGGGTTGCCAAAACAGGCTCAACATTGGTGATATTTTTCTCTTTTTTGAATAACTCAATGATTTCTAACATTTCTGGTTGAACATCTACAGCCAACACCTTACCTGCTGTTAATAACGGCGCGATGCGAAAGCTTAAGTAACCTGTACCAGCGCCAATATCCGCCACCACATCATTAGGTTTCAGGTTGAGGAGGCTGACTACTTTACTTGGCTGTTCTTCTCGCTCTCGGCTGGGACGTTCTAGCCAGCCAGCGCCAGTGTATCCCATAACTTGGGCAATTTCGCGCCCCATGTAATATTTGCCGATACCATCTGGACTGTGGATTATCCGTTGTTCGTAAACAGTGCTAGATGAAGACGCGGCTTGTGCTGTCAGGGTTGGGTTCAGCAACGAACAACTCAAGATCGCAACAAGAGGTACTATAAAGTGGATAAATTTTGACATTTGGTTATGACTGATCTCGATAATTATCTGTTGTCAACATTATCACCAGAACAATTAAATCAGTTGCAAGTTGAGTACCAAGCTGAAATTGAGAAACTAGGAACCGATCGAGGTATTTGGGAAGATACTACAAAGTTGTTTGTTCGCGCTCGAAAATAAGTTGATGAGCAAAGCTTTGTTCCTGAACTGACAGCTTCGGGCGATCGCAGATGATAATCTTGCGGTTAATAATGACAATGACATTTTAATCTCCTAGACCGATGTGCAAGTAAACATTTTCGGGATTTACTTGAACAGCCCCTTTAAAAATTTGTAATCCAACCTTTGGACGCTTATATGCAAAACCTGTCCCTAATATTAGTACCTGTACTCGCTGCACAGAAAGTAGCAGGTGACGGTGTAATTAAACCTCTCGGTCATCATGAACTGCTGTTGGTACTAGTACAACTGTCACTGTTGCTGCTGGTAGCACGGGGATTAGGTGAGTTAATGCGCCGGATTAACCTACCGCCTGTTGTTGGAGAATTACTGGCGGGTGTGCTGCTTGGCCCTTCTCTATTTGGTTTGCTCCTTCCCGACTTACAGGCGCACATCTTTCCCAAAAGTCAAGAACAGTCTAATTTACTTTCGGTGATTTCTTGGTTAGGCGTGTTATTTTTGCTGATTGTGACTGGGTTGGAGACGGATCTCAAGCTGATTCTGCGTAAGGGTAAAACGGCTCTGTTGATTTCACTGGGCGGAATTATTATCCCGTTTATCACTGGATTTGGATTGGGGTGGCTATTGCCAGATAGTTTTTTAGCCGATCCAGAAAAGCGATTGGTATTTAGTCTATTTATCGCCACAGCAATGAGTATTTCAGCAGTACCAGTGATTGCAAAGGTGCTGATGGACTTAAACCTGATTCGCCGTGACATTGGTCAAGTTACCTTAGCCGCTGGGATGACTGACGACACCATCGGCTGGATTTTACTTTCTGTGGTTTCAGGTTTAGCTAGTAGCGGCAAATTTGACCTGGGGACAATTTTCCATTCTGTGAGCGCGGCCATATTATTTTTAGCGATCGCTTTTACAATTGGGCGTACCATTGTAGACCAGATTTTGCGCTGGGTTGATGACTACGTTGGCGGCATCGCCGCTAGTATGTCGGTTGTGCTGATTCTTGCGCTTTCCGCAGCAGCACTTACCCACGGATTAGGTCTAGAAGCGGCATTAGGTGCTTTTGTAATGGGGATTCTAGCAGGTCAATCCCGCCGCTTTAGCAATGAAGCTGGACACATGTTAGAAGTCTTCACAGCAGCCTTTCTAGCGCCAATTTTCTTTGCTTCAGCCGGCTTGAAAGTTAATTTACTAGCTCTGTTAGTCCCTCAAACATTGATATTTGGCTTGATTGTTCTCGCTGTCGCTTGTGTTGGCAAATTTACAGGTGCTTACCTTGGTTCTCGTGCGGGCGGCTTGAGTCATTGGGAAGGTTTGGCGATGGGTTCCGGGATGAATGCTCGCGGGGCGATGGAAATTGTCGTTGCCACCATTGGTTTATCTTTGGGAGTGCTGAATCCCCAGATGTATTCGATTATTGTCATGGTAGCGATCGTCACTTCTCTAATGGCTCCACCCCTACTGCGATGGACTTTATCAAAAGTGGTTATGGGTGAAGAGGAAGCTCGACGTTTGGAACAAGAAGAACAGGATAGCCGCAGTTTTATCAAGCAGATTCACCGTATCTTAATACCTACTAGCGGTGGTCCAAACATCCAACTCGCGGCGCAACTAGTCGGTTACATGGCTCACCAAAACTCCATAGAAGTTACATCTCTATATGCCCTGAGTGATAAGCAACCTCGAAGCAAAGCCCGCCGGATGGAAGCAATCCAGGTTAAAGATAGCGCTGCCGAGCAAGCTCTGGCTGCTGTCACTGAGGAAATGCAGCTACCTGCTGATACCACCTTGCAAACAAAAACGGAGTCGGGGCGTAATAAAGCGGAGGTAATTTTGAATGAAGCAAACAAAAACTATGACTTGATTGTACTGGGAGCTTCGGAACAGATCCGCCCCCAGAAAGCATTGTTTAATTTGCTTGTCGATCGGGTTGTCCAAGAAGCGCCTTGTGCAACGATGGTGGTGAAGTCGCATCTACCCCAATCGAAAGACGAGATATGCAAAATCCCTCAACAACAGCTGAAAAAGATTTTGGTGCCAACGGTAGGGACAGAATATAGTAAAAATGCTGTAGAAATGGCAAGTACGATCGCAGCTCAAACCGGGGCATTAGTGATGATCGTTAACGTGATTAATTTGCCACAGGTTGAGTATATTCTTTACGAACAGCGATCGCTAGCTCCGGTCAAGGAAATTGCCCACGATATGCTCGAACAGCAAGCAGCAATTAGCCGTAATCTGGGTGCTGATGTCAAAACCTATATTCTTCAAGGAACCAGCCCAGAAAGGGAAATCCTCAAGTTTGCCAAAACCCAGGAAGTTGACCTAATTATTCTAGGGAGTAATATCCGCATGGTTACGGGTCGCGTTTTCTTCGGTCATAGAGTCGATGCAATTCTGAGCAAAGCCCATTGTCCAGTAGCAGTAATTACTGTGCCATAAGAGTAGTGAGTAGTGAGTATAAACCCAGTTGCTTCAAAGCTTTGAGCAATCAACTATAGATTAATTTGATAGAGATTGCAGTAAAAAAGAATGTAGAGACATAGCAGTGCTACGTCTCTACTAGGGTTCTGGATAACGCATATTTAATTTCACCAGATATCTAATGATTTGGTCTTAGCGCGAAGCTCTGGATGTTACCGATCTTTGTAAATTAGCTAGAGCGCGATTGTAATCCAAAATAGCTGCGACGCGATTACCTTCTGCTCTTGTCAGGTCATTTTCAGCATCAATTACCTCTGTTTGAGTGCCCACACCAGCTTGGAACCTCAATCTTGCTAAATTCAGAGCTTCTCTTGCTTGATTTAAGGCCACACTAGAAGTCTGCACATTATTTAAATTGGATTGCAATTGAGCATAGTACTGTTCTACATCAAAGCGAATTAGGTCGCGCTGGTTAGCAAATTGAGTCTCTGCGATCGCAATATTAGCTCTCGACTGAGCCGCCCTTGCTCTTGCTACTCCCCCATCAAACACCGTTAGATTTCCTTGAAGTCCCACTGAATAGCCATCAGTAATGCTCGCGCCATCGTTATACCGATCTAGCAGATTGTAGTTTCCTGCCAAACTAACTTGTGGCCCTAGCTGCGAAAGTGCCTGCCGTCGCTGTTGCTCGTAAATATTACGTTGTCCCAAATACTGTTGCAACTCTGGACGATTTTGAAACGCTTGGACAATACTTTGTTCTACCGTCTGCTGCCAAAGACCCGCTAATTGTACGGGATCAGAGGCACTGATATCAACTGACTGCGACAAACTTAACAACGTGGCAAGCTGACGACGGGCAATTTGCTGCTGTGAGATCGCATTAGTAAGTAGTTGTTGGGCATTTGCTAAATTCACCTGAGCTTGCAGCACATCGAACCGCGTACCCACTCCAGCCTGTTCTCTAGCTTGAGTATCCCGCAAACTAGCCTGGGCATTTTGCACAGCAGACCGATTAATTCTGACTTGTTCATCTGCTTGTTGCAAATCGTAGTATTGAGTAGTGGCATTCAAGCTTATTGTCAAAGACTGACTTTCAACATTCAATTGATCTATTCGTAGCTGTTCTTCTGCGGCTCGGATAGTCGCTAGTGTGTTCCCAGAAGTATAGAGATTATAATTCAGTTGTGCTGAACCATTGAAAGAGGTGCTGCTTTGAGATGAACTGTTACTAAAACCATTACCACTATTAGTCACACTAGTGTTAATACCAAGAGTAGGAAATAAGGCAGCTTGAGACTCGCGTAGCGCCGAGCGACTGCGTTCTAGCTGTAATATAGCTACTTGTAAGTCTCGATTGTTGCGTTTTGCGAGTTCTAAAGCTTGTGCCAAACTGATTGGCACAGTTCCCTGAATCCTTACTTCCTCCGGTTTAGTCGGAAATTGCAGAGGATTGGGATTGGGGTTGAGGCGATTGGGAACTTGTACAGAGCTTGAAGAATTCTGTGCTTTTGGCGGAGTTGCTGCATTTGCTGCATTTGGAAGAAGAATCGCGAATGCGACAGTAACCCAGGTAAAATGCACGAATAATAAGCTGAAATTCATAATCTAGATATAGTAATTAATTAGGTTCTTTTGAGGATATAATCAAAAGTTTTCATCCTGATTGACCTACAGAGATTTAAATCTTAAATTCTTCCTCCAAGGGTTGATCTTAACAAATTAACAAATTAGCCGACAATCAAACCATCCTGAACTCGGATAATCCTTTGGGTTTGAGCAGCAATATCAGGTTCATGAGTGACAATCACAATCGTGATCCCTTGGTTATTAAGTTCAGTCAGTAAATTCATTACCTCATGGGAAGTTTCAGTATCTAAAGCTCCTGTTGGCTCATCTGCCAAAACTAATGCAGGTCGGTTGACCAAAGCACGAGCGATCGCTACCCGTTGTTGTTGTCCGCCAGAGAGTTGACTAGGACGGTTAGCTATACGCCCCCCTAGTCCTACCTTTTCTAAAGCTTCTAATGCCCTTTCCCGGCGCTTTGGCTTGGGTAAGTTAGCGTAAACCATTGGCAACATGACGTTTTCCAACGCTGTCGCCCGCGCTAATAGGTTAAATTGTTGGAACACAAAACCTATCCTTTGGTTGCGGATATAGGCTAATTCATCATCATCAAAAGTCGTCAGGTTTCTGCCTTCAAAAATATAGTCTCCAGTTGTGGGACGATCCAGACATCCCAAAATATTCATCAGCGTAGATTTACCCGAACCTGACGCACCCATAATTGAGACGTATTCCCCTTCCTCAATAGAGAGTTCAATTCCCTTGAGTATGGGAACACTAACTTCTCCCAAGTAGTAAGTTTTAGTAATGGATTCCATCCAAATCATTGTTGGCATAAATTGAGTAATGGGTAATGAGTAATGAGTAATGAGTAATGGGTAATGAGTAATGAGTAGTGAGAGTTCATTTATAGCCGTAGTCACATATAGCAATCCGATTTGATTTCTGAATCACTCGTAGAGGTAAGGGACTGGCGACTGGCGACTGGGAAGAAGGAATAAAGGTGTACTGAGTTTTGTTCAAAAATCAAATATGAGTCCTATCGGTTAGGACAGTGTTAATTGCTCAAAGGCTTGAAAAAACTGGGTTTTTACTCATTACTCATTACTCATTACTCATTACTCATTACTCAGCACTCTTAAGCTTAGTCGCTTCTTAAAGCATTGATTGGATCTAATTTAGATGCATTCCGTGCTGGAATTACCCCAGCGATTAAGCCAACAGTTAACGAGAGTGCAAAGCCAGCAACGATCGACCAGAAAGAAATTACAAAGGGAAATTTGAAACTGTTTGCAGCGATAAAGGCTAATAAAATGCCAGTCGCCATGCCAATACATCCGCCAACAATGGAAATCACGATCGCTTCGGCTAAAAATTGATTGAGGATTGCCGAATTAGTTGCTCCTACGGCTTTGCGAATTCCGATTTCTCGTGTCCGCTCAACCACGGAAACTAGCATAATGTTAGCAATACCAATGCCACCAACGACCAGAGAAATTCCAGCGATCGCTACCACCATTACTGTAAATAAACCCACAATACTAGTAAAGGTACTAACAATATCAGCTTGATTAGTCAACCGAAAATCATCAGCTTGTGGCGGATAAATGTTATGACGCAGACGTAAGAGATTGGTAACTTGAAACTGAGCAGCTTCTAATTCCTCCTGATTAGCGCCTTTGACCAAAATTCCATTTACAGAAACGCCTACCAGGGCATTGTTACCAACCAGTCTCTTTGACATAGTAGTTAGAGGAATAAAAATCTGGTCATCTCGATCCATCGGCCCTTGAGCGCCTTTAGGTTCCATCACCCCAATTACTTCATAAGCCTCTCCCTGAACACGAATTTTCTCGCCGATGACATTAGCACCCTGTGCAAAGAGTGTTTTTTGGACTGTGGGGCCAAGAATGGCAAACTGTGCGGCAGTATCTAGTTCTTCCTGAGTAAAATATCTCCCTTGTTGGGGGTGAGTATTTCTGACTTCTGGGTAGTTCAAATCAGTGCCATAAATGGTTGTTGAGGTGTTCTGTCCTGCATAGACAACTTGAGCAGTCCGTTGGAGATAAGCAGAAACCATCTGTGCTGATGGCGCTTGTGTAGCGATCGCCTTTGCATCTTCCCAAGTCAAGGTACTGCTAGAACCTACTCCTTGACGAACATTCCCGCTTCTTGCCGCACCAGCTAAGATTTGGATCACATCTGTACCCAATGCTTGTATCTGTTGCTCAACTCCCTTTTGTACTCCCTGACCAACAGAAGTAATGGCAATAACTGAAGAAATCCCAATAATCACGCCCAACATAGTTAGACCTGTGCGTAATTTGTTACTCCACAGAGTCTCTGCCGCCATTGTCAAAATTTCCAGCAATGGCACTGTGCGGGTATTCTTAGCTTTGTAAAAGCCCTTAAATATCTTAAACATAATGTTTCTATTTAAAACTAACTTTAAGGGGAACCACCGCCTTGAGAACGACCACCACCGCCAGAACTGCCGCCTGAACGACCTCCGCCGCCACCTGCTCCTCTTCCGCCTCCTCCGCCGGCTCCTCCGCCTCCACCTAGACCTGGGAAAACTCCTCCTCTTGGTGTTGATTGCGGACGCGATCCTGGTGGGAAACTGAGCAATACCCTTTCGTCTCCTGTCAATCCAGACTTAACTTCGGTAAAGTTATTTGCACTAACGCCAGTCTCAATGCGAGTGAACACAGGTTTATTATTCTTTCCTGCCACAAACACGCCTGTGGCATTTTCTTGGCGTACCACTGAGGCTGTTGGCACTACTAGAACATTTTGAACTTGACCGACTTGAAAATCTACTTCCGCATTCATCCCAGACCGCAGCAGTCTTTGAGGATCTGAGAGTGATACTCTCACTTCAAAACTGGTGACGTTTTGCTCCACTATTGCTTGGGCAGCAATTTGGCTGACTTTACCTTCAAAGGTTTTTCCTGGGTAGGCATCTGCTTTAATCGAGACTTTTTGACCAAGGCTGATTTTGGAAATATTTGTTTCCGCTAAATTGGCGACAACTTCATTTGTTGAAGCTAGAGACAAGATTGAAGAAGAAGAAGAAGAAGCTACTTCACTACTAGCAGTTGTGGGTGTCACGAAAGCGCCTGGATCGGCAAACTTCTTTGTCACCACACCATCAAAGGGTGCACGAATAATCGTGTCATTGATTTCGGCTTGGATGTTTTGCAGCGAACCACGAGCCGATGTTACCTGGGCGCGGGCTGCGTTAATATCTTCTTGGCGCGTTCCAGCTTTCAGGAGTGCCAAAGCTTGCTGTCTCTGCTTCACCACAGCTCGTGCTTGCTCAACATCTTCTGGACGTGACCCGGCTTTTTGCAACGCCAGTGCTTGCTGTGCTTCATTGACATTAGCTTGGGCGCTGTCACGATTGGAACGGTTTTGGTTAAGAGTCTGAAGGGAAATACCGCCTGCATTGTAAAGTTGCTGATTGCGAACAAAATCATCTTCTGCTTGGCGAAGGGCAGCTTGAGCGCTTTGCAAACGTGCCTGTGCTTGGCCAATATCTTGAGAGCGATTCCCTGTTTGTACCTTTTGCAAATTCGCCTCGGCTTCGTCTAATGCTCCCTGTGATTGGGCAATATCTTGAGGACGATTACCTGCGATCGCTTTTTGCAAATTCGCCTCGGCTTGTGCCAATTGTCCTTGAGCAGAGGTAAGTTGCCCCCGAAGGTTGGAATCATCCATGTAAGCGACAATCTGTCCTTGTTTGACGATATCTCCTTCTTTCGCTAGCAGCCTTTTCAAGATGCCGGAATTTTTCGGGCTGAGGTTGATTGACCGCTCAGGCTTCACCGTTCCGTTCGCTGAAACTGTAATTGTTAAACTCTGCCTTTGTACAGGTCTTGTCAGCACCCGGCGGCTGGCTTGTTGACGGGGAGCAACCGTTACTTGGTAATAAACGGCATAGCCAATTCCACCTAAAAAGCAAAGAGCAATTAGCCAAGAGAGCCAATTACGTCTGCCCTTTTTTTTCTTTACCTCTGGAACTAAAACTGATGATGATGAATCTACGGTATTTGGTGTATCAATTTTCATATCCATTTTGTCTATAAGGAACGGCTACTGAGCTATTTATTCACGGCTAAAACTATAGCCTAGTAGCCTAATACTGACAATGATTTGAGCTTTTAGGGTTTTAAAGGTTTATTTGCAGTACCAATCCACTAGGAAGTCTGAAGTAATCATCACGCACTCTGACTAATCTCCCAGCAGGAACAATTTCCTGATTGGGAAGCAGAATATCCCCGTTAGGAAGTCTGAAATAACCTTGATCGCGCAGTCTGACTATGGATCTAGAGGGTATAATTTGCCCATTGGGATATCTGATATCACCATTACCAAGTCTGACTACTCTGCCATTAAATTGGTTGTCACGGTTCCAATTATCCCGATCTCTGGGGTTTCTGACTTCTACAGAATTGGGTCTGCCATCACGGTTCCAATTATTATCCCTGTCTCTATTTCTGACTTCTCTAGAATTGGATCTGCCGTCGCGGTTCCAATTATTATCCCTGTCTCTATTTCTGACTTCTCTAGAATTGGATCTGCCGTCGCGGTTCCAATTTTGATCGCGATCGCCACCAACGTAGACTTTCGTCTGGGCACTTGCAGGTGCAGTCAAGAGTGTAGGAACAATTATCAGGGCAGCAGCAGCTAAGACTATCGATATACGGTTTGGTTTCAACATGAAATTGACTCCTTATTTGTATTAAAGTTCTAGATTGCTGAAGTTTGAATTCAGCAATCTTTAGACAGTTGTTTTTGTTTTGGCATTAAGATGTTTAATATTTACCTCATCGTATAAATTCATACATAATAATTATCGTTCAAAACGTCCAGACTGATGTATGACCAAAGTCATTAGTAATTCCAGACTGATGTATGACCAAAGTCATCAATTTTTTTTATGAGCATTATGCATTGGACATTGGGATTAAAGTAGAGGTGACAGGTGACAGGTGATAGGTGACAACATACTCCCCAGCTTTGAAGGGTAGGGATTCTGGGGTAATAAGTAATAAGTAATGAGTAATGAGTAATGAGTAAATGACCTATTTCTGATCCACTCATTACTCATTACTCCTGCAAATTTGGTTCACCGATGATAAAAAGCCGTCCTCAAAGGACGGGGCAACTCTTGGAGACGCTTCGCGAACAGACCCAAGTTTTTGATGACAGGTGATAGGTAATAGGGAATAATCTGTACCCTGTAACCTCTACCCTATTCCCTTCTTCACTCCCTCTGCTTCTCTACTCCCCGCATCCCTTTCCCCAAGATTGCTAAGATTTTGCTACCGTCAAGAGCGCAGATCGTTTAAGCTAGCTGAAAGATTCTTTGATTAGTGGCTTAAAGGCGGTAGTGTGCCTAAACATGTTCGTTTGATTTCTCTTTTAATGGTCTGTAGTTTATGGAGTATGCCAAAAGCCGCTAACGCGCAGGCATTAATACCCCATACACTGCAACTAGATGCGACGAAGTTAGAAAAGCAGGGGTTGAGCTTGGCACAAGAGGCGGCTCAACTAGCTCAGTTTCAACAGGTTGACTTAGCTTTGCCACGAGCGCGGCTGGCTAGTCAACTGGCTCCGGGGAATGATAAAGTGTGGTTGCTGTTAGGTGGATTGCAACTGCAAACGAAAGAGTTTGACGGGGCGATCGCTAGTCTAAAAAAAGCGCAATCTCTCAACCCTAAAAATGGTGATATTCTCTTTGCTTTAGGTTCAGCGAATTTTCAGCAGAAAAATTACCAGGCTGCTGTTGTCAATTATCAAGATGGTTTGAAGTTAAAACCCAACGATCCAGAGGGTTTATTTGATTTGGGTAATGCTTACTATTTGCTGGGTCGATTACCAGATGCGATCGCCCAATACGATAAAGCTGTCTCCCAAGATAAAAAATTCTGGCCGGCGCTTAATAACATTGGCTTAATCAACTACGAGCAGGGTAATATCCCCGAAGCGATTAAGCGATGGCAATCTGCTGTAACCCTTGATAAACAAGCCGCAGAACCTTTATTGGCCTTAGCAGTGGCACTGTATACTAAAGGCGATCGTCAACAAGGACTAACCTTGGGAGAAGCTGCACTCCGTATCGATTCGCGCTATGCTAATTTAAATTTCCTCAAAGAAAATCTCTGGGGCGATCGTCTACTGTCTGATACGAAAAAATTCCTAGAATTACCCCGTATTCAAGCAGCTATACAGCAACCAGCAAACTCATCATCAGCGCCTACGCCTAGAAAACAGCCTACTCAATAGGTAGTTTTGAGTAATGAGTAATGAGTAATGAGTAATGAGTGAGGAGTTTACGAGTTCAAATATTTAACTGTTAATTCCAAACTTCTAACTCTAAACTCATTACTCAGCACTCATTACTCAGCACTCATTACTCAGCACTCCTCCTTACCACTTGCCTAATAGTACCTTTTCGTAGTACATCTATACTAGATAAATACAGGAACTAATCGCCCAAAAACATTTGCGGGCGAATATTGCTGAAATAAGTCTTTAATTCTCAGTGTTCGTCTGTGGGTAGAAGTGCGATGATTTGGTCAACGAACTGTTGATGGTCAACAACTGGCTTAGAAATGTAGCCATCAGCACCGCTTTGCTTGAGAAAGTTCTCGCGATCGCCTTCCATCGCATGTGCTGTCACCAGAATCACAGGTAAGTTTGCTGTTTTTGGATCGGATTTTAACATTTGTGTAATCTTGATTCCATCAACCGACTTGCCTTGGTAAACACTTCTGGAGAGAGAAACATCCATCAAAATCAGGTCGGCTTCTCCTGATTGGGCAATTTTGATGACTTCTTCGACATTTTCAGTGTGTTTTACACCCAAGCCACCACGCTTGGACAAAATTTTGGAAAAAACACGAGCATTAATTAGATCGTCTTCAACAATTAAAACAGTTTTCATGAGAATTTTAGTTATAGAGGTGAGGAGATTCAAGAATTCCAGAATACAAAATTAAGAAATGCAATCATGGTAAGTATCATAGCTACTAAGTTTATGTAGATTATACTCGTGTGCATCCTTTTTAACTGGTTACGGCGATGAGTCTCCTGCTATACCTTTATGTTAGGGGCGGGAGAAACGCCGCTCTGGGACTGGGTACTGGGAACTAGGAAAACATTCCAAAATTTGAGAGGGATCAGAACAAATTCCATAATTTTTCCGCTGATTACCCAATCCCTAATCCCTAGTCCCCAGTCCGCAGTCCGCAGTCCCTTTTAATAGTCTGCATCTTCGTCATCAAGGATGATACTACTGCTTTTTCTTCTGTGACTATCAAAATTTTGTTATGAATCTCATTTCATCCGTTATGCTGTGGTTGCCGCAGTGTTGAGTTCCATCGGCTTTTGTGTAGTTAAATTTCAGGGAAAAAACTCATGGCAAAACAGTTAAACCTTCTCTCAACGGGACAGGTAATTCCAACAGCCCTGCACACCGAGATGCAACGGTCTTATCTAGAATATGCCATGAGCGTGATTGTCGGGCGAGCGCTACCAGACGTGCGTGATGGCTTAAAACCAGTGCATCGGCGAATTTTGTATGCAATGCACGAACTCGGTTTAGTACCAGATAGACCCTATCGAAAATGTGCCCGTGTAGTGGGTGATGTGTTGGGTAAATACCATCCCCACGGCGACCAATCAGTTTACGATGCTTTAGTCAGGCTGGTGCAGGATTTTTCTAGCCGCTATCCTTTGCTAGCAGGACACGGTAACTTTGGCAGTGTCGATAATGACCCGCCAGCAGCGATGCGCTACACAGAAACGCGCCTCGCACCGATCAGCCATGAGGGAATGCTGACAGAAATTGGTGAAGAAACTGTGGAATTTGTCGGGAACTTTGATAATTCCCAGCAAGAACCAACGGTGTTACCTGCTCAGTTGCCGTTTCTGTTACTCAATGGCTGTTCTGGTATTGCTGTGGGAATGGCGACAAATGTTCCACCGCACAACTTGGGGGAAATTGTCGATGGGTTAATTGCCTTAATCGACAATCCAGAGTTGCCAGATGAAAAATTATTTGAGCTAATTCCAGGGCCAGATTTTCCCACTGGTGGGGAAATAGTTGGTGAAGCGGGAATTCGGGAAGCATATACCACAGGTAAAGGTGGAATTCTGCTGCGGGGAGTCGCGGCTCTAGAGGAAATTCCAGCCGCGAGGGGAAGCAAGCGACGGACGGCAATTATTATTACAGAATTGCCTTATCAAGTGAATAAAGCTGCCTGGATTGAGAAGGTAGCGGACTTAGTAAATCAAGGTCGTTTGCAAGGAATTTCCGATCTTCGGGATGAAAGCGATCGCGAAGGGATGCGGGTGGTAATTGAACTCAAACGCGATACCAATCCCCAAGAAATTCTCCAGCATTTGTATCACCAAACTGCTTTACAAATGACTTTTGGGGCCATTCTCCTCGCAATCGTAGATGGACAACCCCGCCAATTAAGTTTACGTCAACTGTTGCAGGAGTTTTTGAAATTCCGGGAAGAGACGCTGAACCGTCGCTACAATTACGAGTTGGGTAAGGCTCAAAGTCGCGTGCATTTGGTAGAAGGTTTGCTGAAAGCGCTGTCTAATTTGGATGAGGTAATTCAAATTTTGCGCCAAGCTCCCGATGGCAGTACGGCAAAAATTAATCTTTGTAGCCAACTGGATTTGAGTGAGGTACAAGGAGATGCAATTCTAGCGATGCCGTTGCGCCGCCTCACTAGTTTAGAACAGCAAAATTTGCAGCAGGAATTTGAGCAGATCAGCGAACAAATTAGTTTGTTGGAGCAATTACTCAACGATCGCCGCGAATTATTGAAGGCGCTGAAAAAAGATTTGCGATCGCTCAAGCGCAAGTACAACGATCCCCGGCGGACAAAAATTGGAGAGGAGCAGAAGTCTAGGGCAGAGGAGCAGAAGGGCAGAGGGGCAGAGGGGCAGAGGAGCAGAGGCGCAGAGGAGGAGGAATTTAAATCTTCGGAACCAGTAGAAGAAGCGATTTTAGAATTTACCCAACGGGGTTATGTCCGCCGCACTCAGCCATCTGGGAGAAAGTCAAAAGCTGAAAATGGTCTACACGATAATGACTTTATTATCCAAACTGTGTTGACCGACACAGGGAAAGACTTGCTAATACTAACTGGTGGCGGCAAAGTCTATCCGGTGAATGTAGGAGAGATTCCCCCAACTACTGGACGTTCTCCACGGGGAAAACCTTTGATTACTATGCTCAGTAATACTGCTCAAGGCGCTCAAGAAGGTGTGGTCAGCCGCTTTTTGCTGCCGGAAAATCTCGAAACTAGGCAGATGATTCTCTTAACAAAACAGGGAAGAATTAAGCGTCTGTCTCTGGAAGAATTTGCTAACCTGACTCGGCGCGGCATCACGATTTTGAAGCTCAAAGATGATGATGAATTGTCATTTACCCAATTCACCGCTCCAGGGGCGCATCTGATTTTAGCTAGTTCCGGTGGACGAATGTTGCGCTTTGCAGTCAATGATGAACAATTACCGGTCATGGGTCGCGCAGCAATGGGTTTACAAGCATTTCGGTTATTGAAAAATCAGCAAATGGTTGGCTGTGTCACAGTCGGTAAAGATGACCAACTGCTGCTAGTTACTCAAGAAGGATATGCCAAGCGGATGGCTGCGAGTCAGTTAAGAGCGGCTAATCGCGGCGATTTAGGTACGCAAGCGCTGAAATTTGCTAGCAAAACTGACAATTTAGCTGGTATGGTGATGGCGATGCCTTCTCTACGAGACGCTACGCGAACGGCGGGCTACGCCAACGCATCTGGCGAAGTGGCTTTAGTAACGAATAAGGAGCGGGTAGTGCGAATCCCTGTGGAAACAGTGCCGCTCTTAGGTAAAGATGTGAAAGGTGAAAGCATTATCCAACTCAGCCGCGATGAAAAAATCATTACTGTAGCTGAAGTGCGATCGTAAATCAAGGTGATGTTTAACTTAGGACAAGCCAACTTGCAGGATTTAGAGGCGCTAACCCAACTGCGTCTCGAACTCCTGCGGGAGGCTGGCGAGATTAAAGGTAATTCTGACACCACAAACCTAGCAGAAGCGACTCGAAAATATCTTGGCGAAAAAATGCCGTCGGGTGAGTTTTTAGCTTGGGTAGCTGAAGTGGATAACCAAATTGTTGCCACTAGCGGCTTGGTATTTTTTCAACGACCCCCTTACAACGGGAATTTCTCCGGCTTAGAAGCCTACGTTATGAACGTTTATACAATTCCGGTGTGGCGAGGACAAGGAATTGCTACAGCATTGTTAAAGGAAATTATCAGCTTTGTGAGAGCAACTGAGGCAAAACGCCTCTGGCTTCACACCACTGAGAATGGTAAACGTATCTATGAGAAGCTTGGTTTTGTCTCGACTTCAAAAGAAATGGAAATTGTCTACTACTGAGTTTAATTATCAATAATTTTTTATTTTAAAATCCAAAATATATTTACACTCAAGCAATATAAATCAATTACTTGATAATTAATTTCAATAAGATTATATTGTTTATAAAGTAAAAATATAGATAACATTTCTTTTGTCTCAGTAAATCTCACTGAAGACTGATGTTTTAATTTGTATAAATAGATATTTCTATTTATGTCAATGTCTAGAAACAAAAGTATAAAAAATGTTGCTTTTCTAAAAATATTTGTTATATTAGTTTACATAAGGCAATAAACCTTAAAAATTAAGTTTGGAGTCCTAACCATGACAAATGCAAGCACAACAAAAGTCACTACTCCTTTAATTGAAGATCGCAACGCTTGGCGCTGGGGCTTTACCCCACAAGCAGAAGTTTGGAATGGTCGCTTGGCAATGATTGGCTTTTCAGCAGCGGTTTTGGTTGAGGTTTTCTCTGGTCAAGGCTTCCTACATTTTTGGGGTATCCTATAAGTTTTAATATCAAAGATGACCTATAAATAAAAAAACCTGGAGTGCTAATTCACTACCAGGTTTTTTATTTTTTTGTCATTTGTCATTTGTCCTTAGTCATTTGTTTAAGGATAATGACCAATGACTATTGACTAATTGACTACCGAATATATTCCTTGAGAACGCTGTTGCGATTTGGATGGCGTAATTTGCGGAGTGCTTTCGCCTCAATTTGACGAATCCGTTCGCGGGTGACGTTGAAAATCTGTCCGATTTCCTCAAGGGTTTTCATCCGACCATCATCCAAGCCGTAACGCAGTCTAAGAACATCACGTTCGCGTGGACTGAGACTGTCGAGGACTTTTTCAAGGTCTTCGCGCAGAAGATTTTTGGAAACTTGGTCTTCTGGTGTCTCACCATCGGATTCAATAAAATCGCCCAATCGAGAATCTTCTTCTTTACCAATAGGCGTTTCTAATGAGATAGGTAACTGGGCAGATTTCGCAATGAACCGCAACTTCTCAATGGTCATTTCCATTCGAGTAGCGATTTCTTCTTCAGTGGGTTTGCGACCCATTTCTTGAGATAGTAACTTGGTAGTTTTCTTAATCCGAGAAATGGTTTCGTAAAGGTGAACTGGAAGACGAATTGTGCGGGATTGATCTGCGATCGCACGGGTAATTGCTTGACGAATCCACCATGTAGCGTATGTAGAAAACTTATAACCTTTTTCGTGGTCAAACTTTTCAGCGGCACGAATCAAACCGAGACTGCCTTCCTGAATTAAGTCCTGGAACGACAAACCACGATTCATGTATTTCTTAGCAATTGAAACTACAAGACGGAGGTTAGATTGCACCATCTTGTCTTTCGCCCGACGACCAACATGGAGGCGATAACGAAAGGCTGGTAGTGGCAGTTGTACTGCTTCTGCCCATTCACTATCTCGAGGATCGCGATCTAATTGCTCGCAGAGTCTTTCGCGGACTCTCTCTAATTCCAGCAAATCGGCTATTTTCCGCGCCAATTCAATTTCTTCGTCTGCCCGCAACAGACGAATTCTACCAATTTCTTGCAAGTAAAGCCGAATTGAATCTTCGGTATAGTGCTTTTTCTTGCTTTGTGTCCGACGACGCGATTTAGCGGCTTTTCCAGACTTTGCGTCGTCCTCATCAGACTGAGGCTCTAAAAATTCCTCGTCACCTTCATCTACGATCAGCAAGTCCTCTTCATCGTCTATTAAGAGTTCTTCTAACTCGAGCTCAGGCTGATTCATTATTTCTAGGTCAGGCTGATATATGCTTTCGAGTACGTTGTTAGCCTGGTTCATGCCGCGTTCCTCATGCTCCTTGCAGAATCAATTACTCAAGATGTGTTTACGGCTCTTTTAAACGAGCCAATTGCCAACCGAAAATAAGTTTTTTGGCAGATTTGCCAGAGATATTTTCGGAAGTTTTACACCTCCGGTAGGAGGGTTTTTACTTTAGTTTAAGCAAATACTAAAGGTGACTTGCTCACTTTAGTAAATGTTATATGTGTTGCTATCACATATTGCTTTCAACTAACTGGTCAAAAAAAATACTTGCCTTTATCAAAAAAATTGCCACTCTATACAAATGAGTTCAGACTGTTGGCAGATTTTCGTATAAAGACTCTTCCGATTGTAGCCTGTTTCACAGAAATTGCACTCTTTTTGTGTATTAATCATGAATTCATTAAGTAACCTTTAGCTACTTTCACCAAAAAGACATTGAAAACGGGATTTATACCCGGAAATTTTTTCTCCACTTTTCGGAATTGCAGTGACGCTCTTATTACATTACGAAGTAAGTACGCTTGCTTCTGCCGAATTTCATGTATTTTACACAACATTAATTACTGAGAAAGAGTGCATTTTATGTTAACTCAGACTATTAGTCTTAACCTACCCATTTTTACATTTCCTTCATAAATTAAGCATCCCTTAGACTAAAACGGGTCTTGTCTTTGGGTAAATACAACAACGGTGGTGGTGCTTGCCTGAAAGCAGTTAACCTTCTGCGTACTAACTACCTTAACTGAGGAGTTGAGGCGGTGGCAGAATCGACCCGATCGGAGATCAATTTAGGTTTACTAATTCGGTCTTATTCACACGTTAGCGCACTGTGGCGATTTCAGCCCTATGAAACTTGACAAACTTTTTTTATTGTATACAAGGATATTTTAATCAATTCAAAAATAATTTGTCCTGTGAACTTGCCAATATCGTCTTATCTTAGGCAAAAGTACATTAGATACATACGATACGATCGCGATCGCCACGGCACTACATGAAGATATTAACAAGTTTTCAGCCTTATGGTGTGTATTTCCAACAGCTATTACCTCAAACACATAGAACCCAGCAGATTACCTGATGATTTAGTTACAAAGCTTTTTTGCGTAAAGCAATTGTAAATTTCAATACTTTTATTTCGGTAAGTTTCTGTCATCTTATGATGAGAAATCCTCAAAATACTTATTAATTGCTGTTGGATAGATGATGTTCAGTTATTTTCTTAAAGCATAACAAATGTGTTTCTAGCTGGTGGTTCAAATTAATCAACGAGTCAGAGCAAAGAGTATTATCTGGACTAAATCTCCAATAAAGTTGGTAGTTATGTTAACAGTCGAGCATTGAATGTTTGGAAAATATTGACAATAAGCAAACTATATGGTTTTTTAATAGCCGATCAATTTGAATTTTTTGTAGTTATTGTAGTGTTAAACGAGTGCTTGTGTGACATTTTAATTGATTATTAGCGACTAGTTCAAAGTCATGGTGGCTTTGAAAACTACCCCTAACGAAAGCTGGATACTATGAACTTTGCTGAACTACCGTGGTATTGGGGTGGTGTTTAGACTTGTAGGAAAATTAGGTGGCACAAGTGCCCGATCAACTACATGAACAATGCCGTTGCTAGCTGGGATATCTGGCTGAGTCACCTTAGCGTTGTTGACTGTGATTGAGTTGCTGGCACGATCGGTTGGTGTGACGGGCGGGACAGTTGATGTAGGAGTTTCTGCAACAGGTTGAGCGCAGGCAGACAGAGTAACTAAGCTACCGATGCCAATAATATTGAACAATACTTTTCCTACTATGCCTTTGCTCGCTTTCATAGCTTTGTGTAGAATCCAGTTAAATAAGGAATTATTAATAATACTTAATGAATTTGTCGATATAGTCACTTACTCTAACGACAGAATTTGTAGTATCAAAAATCTGAATACAATAAATTTATAAATTACATAGGTTGTCATCATCCAAAAGAGGTAGTTTTTACAGAAATTTTGGATATAAATTCTTTAGCAAAATCTGTTGCAGGAATGTCAAGTAATATTTCAAAGTTAAAGATCCCCAATTTCTTTGAGAAATCGGGGATCTTGTTTTTTACAAATGATTTAGGACTGCTGAGATTAGATATCTAGATCGGTGAAGTTGAGTTTAGAACCATAAGTTTCGATGAATTCTCGTCTGGGTGCGACCCGATCGCCCATTAAAATTGTGAAGATGCGATCGGCTTCGGCGGCATCCTCAATTTCGACTTGCTTCATTTTACGAGTTTCTGGGTTCATGGTGGTGTCCCAGAGTTGTTGTGGCATCATTTCACCCAAACCTTTGAAGCGTTGGATGGTGTAGTTGGCGTTAGCCGGGAATTTGGCAATCGCTTGATTTTTTTCGCGATCGCTATAGCAATATTCATGATTACGTCCCCGTTCTACTTTAAACAGTGGGGGACAAGCAATATAAATAAAGCCTTGTTCGATGAGTGCCCGTTGATATCGATAGAAGAATGTTAACAACAAAGTCCGAATGTGCGCTCCATCTACGTCAGCATCCGTCATAATGACTATCCGGTGATAGCGCAGTTGAGTGGAATCAAATTCATCACCTTTAACACCTAAACCAAGTGCTGTAATTAACGATTGAACTTCGTTATTTTTATAAATTTTAGCGTCATCGGTTTTTTCAATGTTAAGAATTTTACCACGTAGAGGCAAGATAGCTTGAGTGCGGCGATCGCGTCCTTGTTTGGCACTCCCACCTGCTGAATCCCCTTCCACAATGAATATCTCAGATTCGCTAGGGTCACGAGAACTACAATCTGCCAATTTACCAGGCAATGGCGAAGATTCTAGTACAGATTTGCGGCGAACTAATTCCCGTGCATGACGCGCTGCTTCTGCGGCTTTGAAAGCTTGGATAGCTTTATCTAAGATTGAATCTGCTATGGCAGGATGAAATTCTAGATATTCGGTGAGGACTTCTCCCACCAAAGAATCCACAATTCCCCGTACTTCAGTATTACCGAGTTTAGTCTTGGTTTGTCCTTCAAATTCTGGATCTGGGACTTTAACGGAAATAACCGCAGTCAAACCTTCGCGGACGTGTTCGCCACTGAGGTTAGTTTCATTCTCTTTAATTTTATTGCGCTTGCGAGCGATCGCATTTAATGTCCGAGTCAGAACCGCCTTCAAGCCTTCTAAGTGCGTACCACCATCAACTGTACGAATATTGTTGGCAAAACCTAGTACATTATCCGTATAAGCATCAGTACACCATTGCAATGAAACTTCTACTTGCACATTGTTACGTTCGCCCTGCACATAGATAATTTCTTCATGCAACGGCTGCTTCTCGCGGTTCATATAAGCGATGTATTCTTTAATACCACCCTTGTAATTGTAGGATTCTACTTTCGGTGTATCGCTTTTTAGTAGTTCAAGACGGTGGTCAGTAAAGGTAATTTTGACACCTGCATTCAGATACGCCAATTCCCGTAGGCGACCTGATAAAGTGATGTAATCAAACTCAATGCTAGTTGTAAAAATTTGGGTATCTGGCTTGAAGGTGACAGAAGTTCCAGTTCTAGCTTCTTTGTAAGGCTTGGTTTGCAGTTCAGTAACTGGGATACCGCGTTCATAGCGTTGGAGATGAACCTTTTTATCTCGCCAAACTGTAACTTCTACAACTTCAGAGAGGGCATTAACAACAGAAATACCAACCCCGTGCAATCCTCCAGAAACTTTGTAACCACCGCCGCCAAACTTACCACCAGCGTGCAGTACCGTCATTACGGTTTCCAAAGCCGATTTTCCGGTGCGCGAGTGAGTATCGACGGGAATACCGCGACCATCATCTGTTACAGTCACGGAACCATCAGCGTTGATATCGACCTCTATATGAGTGCAATGGCCCGCCAAAGCCTCATCGATTGAATTGTCCACCACCTCGTAAACTAAATGGTGGAGTCCTCGCGGGCCAGTGGTACCAATGTACATTCCTGGTCTTTTGCGGACGGCTTCCAGACCTTCCAGAACTTGAATCTGATCGGCACTGTAACTGCTCGTCATGTAAACTCTCCTGATGCGTGGGGTTGAAATCGCCTAAAGGCAAATAAAAGTAAAAACACTCCAAAATTTTAACACAAAAGCCTTGCTGGCGTCTGTAGGGCATTTTCAAGAGAAGTTTATACTGGGGTTGCAGTACCGTGGAAGAGGGGGCAGAGGAGCAGAGGGGCAGGCGAGCAGGGGAAGCAGGGGGAGATGAGGGGTCAAGGGAGAATTATTGAACAATTTTATTCCTTATGCCCAATGCCCCATAACAAATGACTAATGACTAATGACTAATGACTAATGACTAAATTAATTGTGATTTGTGGGGGGACGGCAACGGGTAAGTCTGGTTTGGCTTTGGCTTTGGCGATGCGTTTGGGTTCTGTAATTCTCAGTGCTGATTCTCGTCAAGTTTACCGTGAGTTTGATATTGGGACGGCGAAACCAACTGTGGCTGAACAAAAATTTGTGCCGCACTATCTAATAGATATCTGCGATCCAACAGACACGATGACAGTAGCAGACTACCAGGAACAAACACAAGCTTTAATTGCTTCTGTTGGTGTTACACCACTTTTTCTAGTTGGTGGCACTGGTTTATACATCCGTTCTATTGTTCGAGGGATGAAAATTCCGAGAGTTGCACCACAAACGGAATTGCGATCGCAGCTTGAATCTCTCGGTCAACCACAACTCTACGCAATTTTACAACAAGTTGATCCAGTTGCCGCACAAAAGATTCATGGTAACGATTTAGTGCGGACTTTACGAGCATTAGAGGTATTTTACGTCACTGGATATCCAATTTCAGAACAGCAAGGGGAGAATCCACCCGATTATCCGATTCTGCAAATTGGTTTAGATTGCGATGTTGAAAGATTGGATGCTCGGATTCAACAGCGTACTCAACAGATGATAACAAATGGTTTGGTTGCTGAGGTGGAGTATCTTTGTCAAAAATATGGCGCTCATTTGTCTTTATTGAATACTTTGGGTTATCAAGAAATTAAGCAATATTTGGCTGGGGATATTTCCTTAGATGAAGCGAAAGAATTAACAATTTTGCATACGCGACAATTTGCCAAGCGACAACGCACTTGGTTTCGAGCATATCCACAAATTCAATGGTTTGATGCTAATGATCCAGATTTATTAGAGAAGGTTTGGTATCGGATAAATGAGTTTATAAGTTGCACAAGTTTGTGAGAATTATAAACTCATGCAAAGACGCAAAAAACTTTGCGCCTTTACAGTAAATGTCCTATAGAGTGTCGGGATCTACGCCCATAGCCCGTAGCCTATCTGCTAGTAATTGGGTGCGTTGTTCTGCTTGTTCGGCGCGTTGTCGTTCCTGTTCGGCACGTTGTCGTTCCTGTTCGGCGCGTTCATCTCCAGTCGATAAAACATTACCATCTTGGTAGCACCAGCGTAACCAAGTATCTTGTCTATCTTCAAATTTACCTTCCCACAAAGTTACACCTAAACCAACTTGTTCTAACCAATTTTCTGAAGTTTCAAAGTAGCGTCTTCCTCTAAGTTCATAAACGCGTAGTAGTTTTTCTCCTAATTGCTGATTCTGGTCATATACGATGTAGTAACTAGCCCGCATTTGTTCATAAATTTTCAGCTTTTTGCCAAGTTCATCACCTTCTTTATTAGAGACAATTTCGAGGACAACTTCTGGAGGTTTGCCAAACCGCCAAACCATATAACAACGATTTTGTTTTTCCCACCAATTTTGAGGTACTTGCACATCCAGACTGAGAAAAACGTCGGGTACAATTGCAGCTTGACCGTCCGTATGGTAAATACCGACATTAGCGGCTGCTAAAAAAGTCTGCTGCTGTATAAAACTGTAAAGAGAGCCAATTAAAAGGCGTTTCTGTTTGGAAGTAGCAAAATTATCTAAAGTGTCATCTTCAGTTACTAACTGGTTGGCATCTGGCACCTAGTAATCATTATCATTGATTAAAACTTCCTGAACCATGATTTTATCCAGTATTTGAGAGCGTTATTTCTAGGTTAGTTGATTAGGGATGAGAGGATGCAAGTTAGCCAAAAATAGTGGACACACTATTTTTGGCTTTAGGAGATGATTGTGCCATTATTGACAATAAGAGGTTTGTGTTAGTACGAAAATAAAAGGTAGGCAAACTAAATGACCAACGGCTTGAGGCCATTCCAGGAGGGGGACAAGTGGGGCTACAAAAATCAAAAAGGACAAGTAGTTATTCCACCTCTGTTTGATGAGGCTGGAAAATTTTTCAATGGAATAGCACAAGTAAAGCTTGGTCATAAAGTTGACTACATCGACCACATGGGGACGATGATTCTTCAGTCACAGTTTGATAAGCCTGAAAGATTGTCTCATGAGGTAACGCGATTTGAAGTTAGCAACAAAAGTGTTGATAGAGAGATTGTTACGATTCCGTTTCAGTTTGAAGAAGTGGAAGACGTTGCATTAGGTTTAGAGCGATTCAAGAATGGTGAAAAGTATGGATATAAAGATAAGAGAGGGCAAATAATCATACCTCCTAAATTTACTCAGGCTTGGCAGTTTGCAGAAGGTCTAGCACTTGTAAAGATTGACTACAAGTGGGGCTATATCAATTCATTAGGGCAAATATTCATCAACTGTCAATTTGATTGGGCTGAGAGCTTTTCCCAAGGTCTAGCACGAGTCAAGATTGGCAAGAAATACGGCTACATAGATTTATCAGGGCGAGTTATTATACCATTCAATTTTGATTACGCAGATAGGTTTTCGGAATGCCTGACAGCAGTTAAAATTGCCTATAAATGGGGCTATATTGACTTATCAGGGCAGATAATAATCTCTCCTCAGTTTGATGGTGCTGACAAGTTTTTTAAAGGGCAAGCACGAGTCAGAATTGGCAAAAATCATGAATATATTGACCATACAGGTCAAATGGTCAATTTTCCCAACTCTAATTTTTTAAAAGATATAGAGATAGATACATCACTAAAAAAAGAATTAAGAGATGAGAAGTCAAAACTTACAACAGAGGAAGAAGATAGAATTTCAAATTCAGTAAATGAAACTAGAAGAAAAAGAAGAAAAGAATCTAAATATGATGAATGCCAAAGTAGTTTTAATGCTTAAAAAAGTTTCATATTTCATTTTTTTCTAACCAAAATTCATCAGGTAAAGGGTCATTGAAATCATCACTTACCCAAATCTTCCCTTGGTTTAAGCCGAGTATCCATTTCTGCGGTGTTTGTTGTGGTTGAGCATATTTTTGTGCGAGAAATTCGACAAAATCTAGCACCTCTTGTTGCTATTCTGGTGCTAGTATTTGCAGCTTGGCAATTAATTTTGAGGTGGAATCTAAAACTTGGTAAGTCATTTCAACCTCTCCTGTTAAATGTCTGACCCTATGTTACTTTAACGTAATAATTAACAGGATATTAAATTTTACCATAACTCAAGACGCTTGTTAAGAGACATTGCACCTTGCGTAATCAAATCAGGCGATCGCCTTTTACTCACTCTTAGCTGCTATTCTTGCAACAATAGTAATTAAAGCGTCCCAAAAAGCCTGCAAGAAGTTATACATCTACCTTGAACTTTAAAAAACTATGCTTACCCAAGATAAAAAACAACGCAACTGGAAACCCATTTTCAAAGCATTCGAGACTGTCCTTGGCAAAAATGGTGTGGTGCAACGCCGCGAAGAACTCATTACCTATGAATGCGATGGTTTGACTGGTTATCGCCAACGTCCGGCTGTGGTGGTGTTACCCAGAACTACAGAACAAGTTGCAGAAATTGTAAAAATATGTAACCAATACTCTATCCCCTTCATAGCACGCGGCTCTGGCACTGGTCTATCTGGCGGTGCTTTACCAGTAGAAGATTCCATTTTAATTGTTACCTCATTGATGCGGCAAATCCTCAGTATTGATTTAGAAAATCAACGGACAGTTGTACAACCAGGGGTGATTAATAGTTGGGTAACACAAGCTGTTAGTGGTGCTGGATTTTACTACGCTCCTGATCCTTCCAGTCAAATTATTTGCTCTATTGGGGGCAATATTGCCGAAAATTCTGGTGGCGTACATTGTCTTAAATACGGTGTTACTACTAACCACGTTTTAGGATTAAAAATTGTCACGCCGGAAGGGGAAATTATCGATTTAGGCGGACAAATCCCAGAAATGCCTGGTTATGATTTAACAGGTGTTTTTGTTGGTTCTGAAGGCACTTTAGGAATTGCCACAGAAATTACTTTAAAAATTCTCAAAAGTGCAGAATCAATTTGTGTACTATTGGCAGATTTTACTAGCATTGAAGCTGCTGGGGCAACTGTTTCTGACATCATCAGCGTCGGCATTATTCCTGGTGGTATGGAAATGATGGACAACTTCAGCATCAATGCAGTTGAAGATGTTGTCGCAACGAATTGTTATCCCCGCGATGCTACTGCTATTTTACTAATAGAAATTGATGGTTTAGAAGTGGAAGTTGTAGGAAATAAGCAGCGAGTTACCGAAATTTGTAAAAAGAATGGTGCGCGGAATGTCACTTCTGCTACTGACCCAGAAACCCGATTGAAATTATGGAAAGGACGTAAAGCGGCTTTTGCTGCGGCAGGGCACTTAAGTCCAGATTATTATGTACAAGATGGTGTAATTCCCCGGACTCAGTTACCTTATGTTTTACATGAGATTGAGGCATTAAGTAAACAATATGGTTATCGTGTTGCTAATGTGTTTCATGCTGGCGATGGCAATCTTCATCCGCTAATTCTTTATGATAATTCTGTGCATGGAGCATTAGAGCAAGTAGAAGAAATGGGCGGAAAAATTCTTAAACTTTGTGTGCAAGTCGGTGGTAGTATTTCTGGCGAACATGGTATTGGTGCAGAGAAAAGATGCTATATGCCACAGATGTTTAGCCAAGTTGATTTAGAAACTATGCAATGGGTACGGCAAGTTTTTAATCCTAAAGGGTTAGCAAATCCTGAAAAGATATTCCCCACACCACGGACTTGTGGTGAAGCAGCAAATGCATCGGCAGTCAAACAATTTGAAGGTGTGGAAAGATTTTAATAAGAAAGAATTCAGAATTCAGGAGTCAATACAGTTAAGATAAAACCAAAACACTTGTAGAGACGGCGATTTATCGCGTCTCAAAAACCCACAATTTTGTACAAGTAGCACTTAACGGAACCGTATTGAGTTAGGAGTTAAGGGGTTTGAATTCCTAATTTATTAGGTTTTGGTATCGTTAAGTATATTCATGACCAAAATAGCTCCGTATTATTTCAACTATTCTGACTCCTGAATTCTGAATTCTTAATCATCATTTCTTTACATCATCCGGAGGATTACAACTTTATTTTGTAGTTATATATATATTCCGATCGCACTAGGTCACGCTTACAAATGAATCGGGTTGCTCGCCGTTGTGTTGCTTACTTGCTGTGTTTGGGATTAGTAGTCGCTTTAACAGGTTTTTTACCCTCTTCAGTCTCTTCAGTGCCAGTTTATTCCCAAAAAACAAGTCCTTTAACTACAGAAATTCGCGGCGTTTGGATCACTAATGTTGCTAGTGGTGTACTATTTGTCCCTTGGGGTATTAACCGCGCCATAAATCAATTATCGACTCTCAACTTTAATACGATTTATCCTGTGGTTTGGAACCGAGGACATACTTTTTACAAGAGTACTGTAGCCAAAATAACTACAGGTTCAGAAACTCAACCTTTGCTCAACTTCATGCACGGTGGACAGGATGTTTTAGCAAAGATAGTGACACTTGCCAAAAATAAAGATTTGAGAGTAATTCCCTGGTTTGAATACGGGTTCATGACGCCGCATTATTCACAATTAGCAAGGCGTTATCCTGACTGGTTGACAATTGGCCAAGAAGGTATTAACTCTATTCAAGATGCCCCACCAGAAGAAATCGACAATCTTTTAATAACTAAACAAGCTTGGTTGAATCCCTTACATCCACAAGTACAAGAGTTTATCCAAGGGTTAATTTTAGAAGTAGTCAGGGATTACGATGTGGATGGTATTCAGCTTGACGACCATTTTGGAATGCCTGTACAGTTCGGCTACGATCGCTTCACTATTGAACTCTACCAGCAAGAACATCAAGGTAAAAGTCCCCCTAATGACCCTTTTAACCCAGAGTGGATGCGGTGGCGGGCAGACAAAATTACCGATTTTATGGCAGAAATCTATCAAGCTGTGAAGGCAGTTAAGCCTAAAGTTAGAATATCTTTGTCTCCTAACTATCAAGCTTTTGCTTATAAATACTATTTGCAAGATTGGGAAAATTGGATAAAAAAAGGTTTAGTTAATGAGTTGATTTTGCAGGTGTATCGAAATGACAAAAAGTCTTTTATCGCTCAATTGGAACAACCATCTATAAAATTGGCTCAAAGTCTAATTCCTGTAGGTATTGGGATATCAACAGGAACAGTAGGTAATCCGGTGAAAATGGCACAAGTTAGAGAACAGGTTCAGGTAGTGCGCGATCGCAATTTTGATGGTATCTCCTTTTTCTACTGGGAGAGTCTGTGGGGTTACATCGTACCAGAATCACCACAACAGCGACGCAAAGGTTTTTTTGAGATGTTTAATGCAAAAACTGTCAGACTATTACAAACAAAGAAACTTTGATGCCATTCGCGCCTAATAATACTAGATTTGGCTTTACATTGCTGTGGACTTTAGCTACTTTTGGCGGATTTTTATTGAGTTTACTACTAATTGAAGTCGGCGAAAAGCCAGATGTTGGAGTGGTAGAGGCGGCTATTGGCTCAATTGCGATCGCACTTCCTCAAGGTTGTCTGCTCAAACAACCTATATTTTGTATCAGGTGGATTTTGTCAAGTCTTTTGGGTTGGAGTATTATCACTGCGATCGGTATTGGTGCCGTGGGTTGGATTGTACCTAGTACACAGATTCTTCCCCTGAGAATCCTGTCAGGAGCGGTTTATGGTGCTCTTGGCGGCTTGGGGATTGGATTGGCACAATCGTTAGCAATTCCCCAGCCTGTAGCGTGGCGATGGATATTTGTCTCTGCGGCAAGTTGGGCTGTTGCTATCCCCGTGGGTTCTGCTGTAGGAACGATCTGGCGCGACTTAAGCCATTTATTTTTAGGTGAAGTCATCGGATTAGGCATCACTTGGCTGCTGGTTGGTATCCTCACAGGAATCAATGCTCACAAATTGCGATGCCTGCGGCGGGCTACGCCTACGTAAGTTCCGACTCCTCACTTTATTATTAAGAATTATAGATTTAATTGATGTATACTGATGTTTGCACTTAGATATATGCAACAATATTGAAAAACTGTTAAAAAATCTCAGTTAAGTTTGCCCTAACCTGCAAATGTATTTTCACCTTCAAAAAGCAGGATTTTGTTAAGCTGACTCCTATTAGCTTTCCTAGATTTCTGACAAGAAGTAGAGAAAGATCAAAATTTCGATGAGCAACAGCTGACAATACTTTGCTATAGGCGCTAAAGTGCATCTACTACAAGCTTAACGACAAGAGAGCGCCTAGAAGAGTCAGTAATACAAGAGTGGGACTCTCGCATGAATATAAATCCAGTGGAATCAACTATGGAGTTGACAAAATTATCACCACCTCAAATTCTTTTTGGCACAGAAGTAGATGAAAAAAGTAGTAGCGAGCAGTTTCTACTCAGCATGTACGATTCTGTACAGGCATCAATATTTGTAGTTGATGTTTTGGAGGATGGAGATTTTCAATATGTGGCCCTTAATCCCACTCATGAACGGTGGATAGGGATTCGCTCAGACGATCTCCGGGGCAAAAAGCCAGAGGATATCCTCTCTGCTATTGATGCTGCAAAGGTGCGTCAACATTATGTGGACTGCGTACAATTTGGCACAACTATTTCTTACGAACAATGTTTGCAATTCCAGGGAGTTCCTACTTGGTGGAGTACGACTCTCACCCCACTAAAGGATGCTAACTCCAAGGTTTATCGATTGATTGGTACTAGTAGTAATATTACCTCTGTGAAGCAAGCAGAGCAAGCAGTTGGACTCCAAGTTGAACGAGAGCAACTGCTAGAAGCGATCGCTGGACGGATTCACCAATCTGTAGAATTAGAGACAATTCTGCATCAGACTACAATTGAACTGCGGCAGTTTTTAAATTGCGATCGCGTGTTGATTTATCGTTTCGAGGCTGATGGTAGTGGAGTAATCATTGCCGAATCAACTGTAGCTACAAGCGATCCACTGTTGGGAAAAAACATCACCGATCCCTGTTTGGGTGGCAAACATCCAGAACACTACGGACAAGGTTGCATTCAAGTTGTCGAAGATATTTATGCAGCCGGGTTGCATCCTTGCCATATAGATTTCCTGACATCTTTGCAGATAAGAGCCAATCTCGTCGTGCCGATTTTTCAAGAGCAAGATATGTGGGGGCTGTTGATTGCCCAGCATTCCCGTGAATCGCGTCAATGGCAGCAAACAGAAACTGACTTGCTCAAGCAGTTGGCAACTCAAATCGGCATTGCAGTCCAACAGGCAGAACTTCATCAGCAACTCCAGGATCTCAAAGCCAAGATGGAGTTGCAAAAACAGAAACATCTAAATCAGTTGCAGCAGGTGCGAAACTTTGAAGCCTTGGTGCGACGCATGACAGAACAAATCCGCGACAGTCTGGATCAAACTCAGGTGTTGCAGACACTTACCCAGGAATTAGCAAAGTTACTGAACCTTGAGCGTTGCCAAATTGAACTCTACAGTACCTGCCAAACTCTAGTTACTATTACTTACGAATACAGTATTAATTTACCTCAGTGTCAAGGATTAACTAAACAGATTGTAGACTATCTTGAAGTTTATCAGCCGCTGTTGCAAAAACAACCATTGCAATTTTTGAAAATTGTACCGGGATGGCAACCAAAGTTGCTAGTTATGTCCCAGATGGCTTGTCCAATTTTTGATACTCAAGGGATTTTGGGAAATATTTGGTTGACAAGACCATCACAAGAGGCTTTTGACGAATTTGAAATTGAGCTAATGCAGCAGGTAGCAAATGAATGTGCGATCGCCATTCGTCAAGCCCAACTTTACCAACAAAACCAGGCACAGGTAAAAGAACTAGAAAAAAGCGATCGGCTCAAAAACCAATTTCTCAGAACTTTATCCCAAGAACTGCGGACACCAATAACAAGCATTAGCCTTGCAGTCCAAACTCTCGAAAGTGTCCTCACACCAGCAGAAATATCAGAGATAGAAATAGTGCCGCAACTCTTGCAGATTCTGCATAACGAGTGTGGGCGAGAAAGCAAGTTAATCAACGACTTACTCACACTCACATATCTCGAAGCCGAACCCGATCCCCCAACCTTGATTGCCATTGACTTTCAAAGCTGGCTTCACCCCATTATCGAGTCTTTTCGAGACCTCACCATCTGCCAGCGACAGCAGTTAAACCTGACTGTCGATCGTGCGCTGCCCCCTTTGGAGACAGATATCACTGATTTGGAGCGGATTGTTACCGAACTGCTCAACCATGCCTGCAAATACACCCCAGCCGGGGAAGCGATCGCAGTCTCTGCTCAGTTGATCGGGGATGCAATCGAGCTTAATATTACCAATTCGGGAATAGAGCTTACCAGCAATGAACTCTCACGGATTTTTGAACCTTTCTATCACCTTTCCAAACACGATCCGTGGAAACATAGCGGCACGGGGCTGGAATTGGCATTAGTACAGAAAATGGTCAGACATTTAGGCGGCTCGATTTATGTAGAAAGTGCAGCAGGCCAAACCACCTTCACCGTCAAATTCCCCTTTTAATTCCTTTTTTGGGCATAGCACTAGCTAAATTGTCAGAAGTTATGCTAAGATTCTTACTCGTGTGGGTGACTAGCTCAACGGTAGAGCAGTAGACTCTTAATCTATTGGTTGCGGGTTCAAATCCCTCGTCACCCACTCTTTTCAGACTCCAAATTTTGCCCTTCCCTGAATGGATCTTGTGCCAATGTCCGAAATCCCCTATTTTCGGGGATAAATACTTATAAGGCTTTGACTAATTTAAATAAAAACCCTCTTGATCGGTTGCAGAGGTCATAAGACTACCTTTGCAGGAGTAAGGGTTGTTTTTTAGTTTAGCAACCGTAGACGATCGCTTTTTATAATTAGGCTTTAAGATTATTGGATTTTTTGCCCGATGTACCCAATGATAATTTTATCTGGCCCTAATTCTTCAGAAAAATGAAGCCGCCAAGCCCCTGCACCAGTCATTCTTAGGTGCAAACTGAAGATACGATGTACATCATCAGGACACTTAAAGGTTAGTTTCGGCTTTAATTTTTGAAGTCTAGAGTCACTTTCTGGAGTCGCTTTGCTAGGAATTAGGTCTAAATCGAAAGCTCCATCTGTCCAAGTTTTACAGTAGTTTTCTAGTTCAAATAACTTGTTTACAACCTGTCTGAGCATTGGCGTTAGACAATAAAGGCTTTGGATCTGTTTGCTGACATTTTCGCAAAACTCCAGATTGGGAAATAATTCCTCTCTCCGATTCCAAAGATCCTCGCCGTCAATAACTCCGGTACGAATACGTTTTTGTATCCACTGCGCGTGTTCCTGCACATGGTTGCTACGACTAACATGGATAATCTCTACAATATAATCAATTACTTCTCCATCTTCATCAATTCGTCTGGCTGCGAGTTCTAGGTGGCTTAAATCCCAGCATTCCTCAAAAAGCAAGCTGACTGCGATCGCATCAAGCATATAAGCAATACCAAGCCCAATTGCGGCTTCTCCCTGATGCCAAAATTCAGACAAGCCAGCATTATTTTCAATTTCTTGAATATCTGAATTTGCAATATTAGTTGAGAAAGGACTTCCTGTTGCTAAATTTCTAATAAAACCTTGTTCAACTTGATCTACTTCCCTATCGTTAAGCCAACGACGTAAAGGATAGTCAGGTGCAAGTATAGTTGTATGAAAGTTATCTTTAGTGCGAAGATAGACTTTCACACCCTGAGCTTTAACTGCTTTTATAGTGTTAATGAAGTTCGACATCCATTGTCGCGCTGTTTGCTTATCAGAGGTAGGATTTTGCAGAGAAAGTTCATTTAAAACTAGGTCAATCTCCACAATCTACTCTCCAGCAGGTTCTAACAAAATATCCAAGCTTTTTTCCCACTCATCGAAGAATCCATCAGGCCATCGATCAATTCTGCCATTCCGATCAATATGTGGAGATACTACTTCTGTAACAGTCTGCCCTTCTTTTTCTTGTCGCTGAAAATAATGTAACTGAACATCATAGGGCTTAATTTTTCCTCCATGAACGGCAAGACGAATACCATTTAAAACATGATCGCTATGGGTTTCTATTAGTATTTGAATCCCACAATTAGCTGCAAGCGATAATAATTCACCCATCTTGACTTGTCCTTTAGGATGTAGATGTGCCTCTGGATTTTCAATTATAATTAGTGTACCCGGAGAAGATGATAAAACTGCTACGATAATCGGTAATGTGTAACTAATCCCAAATCCGACATTAGTAGTACGATAGGGGTTACTATCCCCATAAAAATATTGTAAACTCATCAAACCTATATCTGAATTAGAGTTGATTTTAATCCTTGTACCAGGACTAACTTCTCTCATCCATCCTTCAACCTGGCTGCTAAGAGTGTTAGATTTTGCCATCGGATGTCTTAGTTTAGTTTGAAGAACATCTTTATCTTGATTAATTGCTAAAAAATGTGCAGTATATTCACCCTTACTACCTAACTGTCCTAGTCGCCTTGCTTGATAATCTGACATATCATAAGATGTTCGTGGCCCGAGACGTTCAGCCTGTAAATAGTGAAATCTTCTATTGAAAGGACTTAATTTATAAACATTCTCAATTGGTAATTTAGAATCTAAATTATTTAAAACATCTGCACCTGTCTTAATTTGGTCATAGCTAAAACGCCAAATCCCTTTTTTTCTATCATTCCAAATAATCTCGAAACCAAGATAATCCTCTTTGGCTCTTTCACAAAATGCATCTTGAGCAGTACCAATGTGTACTAATTCACCATTCAATGCTAAACCGACATTTGGCAATAATTCTTGTTGATAAGATTGACGCAGCAAAAGTAGCGATTGTAAGACAGAAGATTTTCCCGTACTATTTAGACCAGAAAGTAAAGTTAGTGGCTTAAATTCGATTAACTGATTTTCAAAGGCTTTGTAATTGGTCAATTTCAGAGAATTAATGAAATTAATCATAATAATACTTCTTGGATAATTTTCTCTACCGTTTCAAATCTATGCTCAATTTTATTTTTTACTTGAGATATTGATACTAGAAAGTCTGCATCGTTATCTACATATCTAATAAAAGTATCAATGAGCTTTCGTTTTCTATCTTTTAAAATTTGAATATTTTCTATATTTAGTCTTCCAAGATTTACAGACCAAACTTCAAACAAAGATTTATTAAGGGGGAACTTTCTTTTATTTTTATTAGAAATCTTGCGAAAAGCGTTATTATTAAAAACATCAAAAGCTGCAATCATCGCTTTTTTGAAATTTTCTTCTATCTTGATTATTTCCTCATTGGAAAGACTATTTATTTTCGATAAAGCTTTACTGAGGAAAGAATCTCGAGTTTCCTCTTGATATTCTTTATAAGAAATTAGATAAAAAGCAAGAAATCCTAGTACAAACTCTCTATCATCCATTCTCTTTTTCTTTGAGTCACTGAGATTAACAACACGTTTGAACTCTGAGAAAGAAGCTAGTTTTGCCACCAATTTTATAGCTTGCCCAGGATTCAAAGCATGGCGCAATTCTTGATTGGAAAGAGGCACACCTCCCGTATTAATACGTTTGAATATATTATATTTGACTTCTAAAGGCGTACCTTTTTCAATTAAATATACTGTAACTTGAGTTTCTAAAATACGACGTTGATATCTTCGTTCTAATTCATCATAATTTTTGTTATTTAAGTCTTTTAGATATTCTAACCCAACTAATTTAAGTCTATTATCACTTTTATCAATTACAAATTGCTTTAAGGCGGACAATCTTTGTAATCCATCTACAACTACCCATTTATCTTCATCTGTCTCTTCATTTGTAGCATCAATATAAAAAGCAGGTAATGGAATTCTAATCAAAATAGATTCAATTAATTTACTTTTTGCTTCTAAAGTCCATATATTAGCTTGTCGTTGAAAATCAGGTGCTAAATCAAGGGCTTCTTCGTCAATTCTTCTGAGTAATTGCTCAATAGTTGGCTCCCTTGTAGCAATATTTATTTTTTCTGGATCGTATTGAAAAGTTACTTTTTCATATTGTTCTTCATCATTGTCTTCTTCATCTAAAATTTCTTCATCAGCTAATTCTGCATTATAATTATTCAAATTGACCACAGCGCTACTCCTTATTATTAACACCCATTCAGTTATTGTTGATGTTTATTGCTACTACATCAGCAAATGGGGCTGTTTACCTGGCGTACTTCAATCCTACTATCTCCAAAAATCATAGAGGCGCGAATTTTTGCGCCTCTATGTACCTAGTCTATTACTTGTTTACTTTCCCCAACCAAATCTCAAATTGGCGCGATCGCACCCTCAAACCAAATACTTAAAACTCTAGTTAAACACCGAGCGATGTCTAACGACAAGCCGCTTTGCGTCTACGCAATTGAGCAGTTACGCGATCGCTAAAACATTAATCTCAAAGTACACGTAGTAAGCTGGGAATGCTTTCGATCGCTGACAAATTCTGAATTTCTGCCAAAGCTTGCCGAAAATTACCTTCCCGTACATCATGGGTAACTACCACAATCTCTGCAAGTTCCCCTTGAAAGCCAGTTTGGACAATTGACTCTAAGCTAACGCCATAGTTACCAAAGCAAGTCCCCAATTTCCCGATAACTCCAGGTTGATCGTTGGTGAGGAAACGGGCGTAAAAGCGAGTTATCAATTCTGCCATTGGTGCAATTTGGCAGTATTCTTGGTGTCCACAAGTTAATAATGGATTGGCAACTGCTGTATTGGTCTTGAGGACAGCAACTAAATTCAAAATATCTGATGTTACGGCACTGGCGGTTGCACCAGCACCAGCACCGGGGCCAAAAAACATTACCTGACCGATGGGTTCTCCTTCCACAAGAATGGCATTGTAAACGCCGTTGATGCTAGCCAAAGGGTGGGCTTTGGGCACTAAGGTAGGATGAACTCTGACGGAAAGGGGAGATGAGGGAGTATCACGTTTAGCGATCGCTAACAATTTAATCACAAATCCCAATTTTTCGGCGTAGGCAATATCTGTTTTGCTCACTTGCCGAATCCCCTCAGTATAAACATCTTGTAGGTTGATACGTCCCCCAAAGCCTAATGATGCAAGAATGGCAATTTTATCAGCTGCATCTAAGCCATCCACATCGGCTGTGGGGTCAGCCTCAGCATAACCCAAACGTTGAGCATCAGCTAAGACATCATTAAAGTTGCTGCCTTCTGTTTGCATCCGCGTCAGGATGTAGTTTGTTGTACCGTTAACGATGCCAGTTACAGTGTGAATTCGGTTAACACTTAAAGATTGCTTTAGGGGTTGAATCACTGGAATACCACCACCCACAGCGGCTTCTAGCATGACGTATACACCAGCTTGATTGGCAGTTGTGAAAATTTCCGCTCCAAAGCGGGCGATCGCTGCTTTATTGGCGGTGACTACATGCTTACCATTACTTAAAGCTTTGAGAATTAGCGATCGCGCCGGCTCCAATCCACCCATCACTTCGACAACTATATCCACCGCCGGATCGTTGACAATTGATTCTAAATCTGTAGTTAAGACTTCCGTAGACAATTCTACTGTACGGGGTTTATCTAGCGATCGGACTCCCACCCGATAAATTTCTATCTCTTGCAACAATGGGTGACGCCCAGCGCTATCTTGCAACAACTGCACTGTTCCCGTTCCCACGGTGCCTAATCCCAGTATTCCTAGTTTCACACCCATTTTGCACCCAATTTCACCAATAAAAATTGTAGGTAGAGCGTTTGCCCTACCTACTGATTATCCTGCTTCCTTTGTCATTTGTCCTTCGTCCTTCGTTCTTTGTCTAAAACTAATACTTCGACTTACCTCGGCTCCGCTCGGCACGAGTCGCTCAGTACAAGTGACTAATGACCAATGACTAATGACTAACTTAATAGGTTTCTACGTGCCAGCGATGAGCTTTCTTGAGTTGCTTCTGGTAATCACTCCAGGTTACGCCTTCTTTAGCAGCAGCAGTAGTTAAGGCTGCATCAATACCTTCTTCCATACCTCGCAAACCGCAGATGTATGTGTGGGTTTTTTCATTTTTAATCAACTGCCACAATTCATCAGCATGTTCTGCTACGCGGTCTTGGATGTACATTCTACCGCCTTGGGGATTTTTTTGTTCGCGGCTGATGGCAGGAGTGAGGCGGAAGTTTTCAGGATATTTTTGTTGAATTTCTTCCAGTTCTTCCTTATATAAAAGGTTTGGAGTTGTCGGCACACCAAATATTAGCCAAGAGAATCCTTTAAATTCGTATTCTGGGTTAGCTGCTCTTTCTGCATCTTTAAACTGACGCCACAGATAAGCCCGCATCGGCGCAATACCTGTTCCGGTTGCCATCATGATGACGTTAGCTTCGGGATCATCGGGTAACAACATTTCCTTACCCACTGGCCCTGTAATTTTTACTTCTTCCCCTGGCTTGAGGAAACACAGGTGCGTAGAGCAAACACCGTAGACTGTTTCGCTAGTTTCTGGGTGCTTGTACTCCAACTGACGGACGCACAGTGATACTGTCTTATCATCCACATCATCGCCATGACGAGTTGAGGCGATGGAATAGAGTCTAAGTTTTTCTGGCTTACCGTTCTTGTCTAATCCTGGTGGAATAATCCCAATACTTTGACCTTCTATATACTTCAAATCCCCGGCGGAAATGTCAAATTTGAGGTGTTGAACAATACCAATACCACCTTCTTTGACTAGCGGTTCATTAGATACTACCTTGCCAATGAACGGAGCATTGGGACGGTAAGTGTTAACAGGAACGTCACCGTGGTCTTTTTTGGCTTTCGCTTGAGTCATGGTGTTGCCTTTCTTGTCCTTGTTCTTGAGCTGTTCTTCAGCTGGTGGTTTAGCGAAACCTTTAGTTTCACTATGAGCATTTACAGGTGTGGCTTTACCATTTCCTTCACTGTTAGCAGCTTCCCCAGATGTAGCTAACTCGCTGACTTCGCTTGTAGCACTCCCAAGTGAGGCTTTACCATTAACTGGCTCTAGAGCAGTTACAGGCTGGATGCTAACAATTGTGCCGCCTAGACGAGTGATACGTCGCATTTCTTGATTCATGCGGTTGTAAGGCACTCTGATGAACACACTGCCACTTTTCCGAATTGGGTAGTTAGTTTGATCGGTTTCTTCGCTCTGACGCAAACCCACTACTTCATAAAGGAAGATGCGGCTACCTAATTCTGTGTTGGCAGCACCCTCAACAGCACCTTGATTGTACATTCGTTCTACCACTCCGATAATTTACTTAACCGTTTTTCAAAAAAAACTATTCCCATCCCATGCCAGCTTTAGTTTACCGGATTTTCGTTTCACAAAACTGGAGAAAGAAGGAAAAACGGCATCATTAAATTAATGCCTTGCTAAGTACACTCACCAAAGACATGCAGGCATAGCAAAAAACACACCTGTTCACCTTCTAAGGTAAAGGATAAATCTTGTGGAGAATGTTAATAATGAATCAATTTAATCTTTTTTTCGTTAACTAGCACCCCCATCAGGGAGATAGCTTTTTACCTTAGGACCCTATGAGCAACTCACAATATCACAATAGTAGATATTCTCGGAGGGCTACTTTGATCGGTGGAAGCTACCGCTCAGTTTACCTCCAAAAGCTTCCCTTGTGCTTGCTTACTCCAGAGGTTTAAATCGGAGAATGCCAAGAAAGGAAGGTTTTCTTCCGATTGGTTTTACTTCTCCAAATCTACTACTCTTCTGGAATGTTGTTAGCTATCTTCATTACCTATCTATGGACAATTACATAACTAGGATAACTCCAGCCACAAATATCACGAGATAGACAATCATAATTTAAGCAACTGTAACTAGTTTCACTTGATGTGAAAAATCTGTCAACCTTGCATCAGTACTTTGCCATAACGTCAACGCTTCTATATGAGCATATTCATAAATTTACAGCCAAGAATTTGGGTAATGCAAGTTATTTCCTCATTCGTTGGATAGATTTTTGCTTTGAATATATTAAGTATTGTCGAGCACGAATTACAATTTAGGAACATTAGAAAATTTGCGGCAATTTTGCGGCAATAATAAATTATACCTTATACTATTGATTCTATAGAGTCACAAGTAGCAGACTGATAAAGGTGCAACGCTGATGAGCAGTGCTGATCCCCATTTTTAAATTAACAACTAAATTAACAAAAAAATGATTGAGGAACCACGCTAATTCTTCTTGACAGCAATATTGTATGGGATACCCCCTTCTGTTAAAATCAAATATATCACTAGGATTAAATACTTACCGGCACCAACATTCAGGCTAGTCCGACGAGTAGCAACTTAATTACTTTGTTGCTTACCCGCTTGGTGTCTTATAAATGTGCTAGGTAGCAAGAACGCAGGATAAACCAAAGGGGTAAACTCCTGGCTTCAGAATCTGCTGTGTGAAAAATTATTGACACAACTTTAGTATTTTAGAGGAGATTTATGACAAGTAAGCCGGAACGCGTGGTACTGATTGGAGTAGCCGGAGACTCTGGTTGCGGTAAATCTACGTTTTTGCGTCGTTTGATAGATTTGTTTGGTGAAGATTTAATGACAGTCATCTGCTTAGATGACTATCACTCCTTGGATCGCAAACAGCGCAAAGAAACGGGGATAACGGCGCTAGACCCCAGGGCGAACAATTTTGACTTGATGTATGAGCAAATTAAAGCGCTCAAAAGTGGTCAAGCTATTGATAAGCCGATTTACAACCACGAAACCGGCTTGATTGACCCGCCAGAGCGGGTAGAGCCGAATCACATTATAGTTGTTGAAGGACTCCATCCTTTATATGATGAGCGGGTGCGATCGCTAATCGACTTCAGTGTTTATTTTGACATTAGCGATGAGGTCAAAATTGCCTGGAAAATCCAGCGAGATATGGCTGAACGCGGTCATCGCTACGAAGATGTATTAGCGCAAATCAATTCCCGCAAACCTGACTTTGATAAGTTTATCGAACCACAAAGAGAATTTGCCGATGTGGTTCTCCAGGTGTTGCCCACAAACTTGATCAAAAACGACACCGAGCGCAGAGTCTTAAGGGTACGTATGCTCCAGCGGGAAGGCAAGGAAGGCTTCGATCCAACCTACTTGTTTGATGAAGGATCAACAATTAATTGGACTCCCTGTGGACGCAAGTTGACCTGTTCTTATCCTGGTATGCAACTGTACTACGGTTCAGATGTTTACTATGGCCGCTATGTCTCAGTACTAGAGGTGGATGGTCAATTTGACAACTTGGAAGAAGTCATTTATATCGAAACCCATCTCAGCAATACATCCACAAAATATCAAGGTGAATTGACTCACTTGTTACTCCAGCACCGCGAGTATCCAGGTTCCAATAATGGAACTGGTTTCTTCCAAGTGCTTACAGGTTTGAAGATGCGTGCTGCTTATGAGCGGTTGACAGCTACGGAAGCAAAGTTAGCGATTCAGGTTTAAAGCAGCAGTGTTTGTGTCAAAGCTTATGGGGGCGCTTCCGGGTACCCCCTTTTTTTTGTGTTATTAAATACATTTTAGCTACGAAATAATTAGCATACATTTATCTTACTTACGGATATTTACCTTATAGTTAGTGGTTTTTATCAATATCAAGAAGATACTAACGACTGAAGTATAAATATTGTTATGATTTCATAAATTAGTAGTTGAACTAAATATCCACATTTAGCCAACGAAAAAACTCTCGATGGAGGAATTTCCTTTGTCTCGTCGATATCTATTTACCTCTGAGTCAGTCACCGAAGGTCATCCAGATAAAATCTGCGATCAGATTTCTGATACTATTCTGGATGCCCTATTGACACAAGACCCTAGCAGTCGTGTCGCCGCTGAAGTCGTAGTTAATACTGGTTTGGTGCTAATCACTGGTGAAATAACCACCAAAGCTAATGTAAATTTCGTCAATCTTGCCCGGAAAAAAATTGCCGAAATTGGTTATACCAATGCTGACAATGGCTTTTCTGCTAACAGCACCAGCGTTCTGCTGGCTTTAGACGAACAATCGCCCGATATTGCCCAAGGCGTTAACACCGCCCAAGAAACCCGCCAGCAAGATAGTGATGAGCTATTCGACAAAATTGGCGCGGGCGATCAAGGTATAATGTTTGGCTTTGCCAGCAACGAAACACCAGAACTGATGCCCTTACCCATCAGTCTCGCCCACCGCATTGCTCGCCGATTGGCAGCAGTCCGTAAAACAGGTGAATTGTCATACCTGCGTCCTGACGGTAAAACCCAAGTAACTGTAGTCTACGAAGATGGGCGCCCCGTAGGTATTGATACGGTTCTAATTTCCACTCAGCATACAGCCAGCATTGGGGAAATTACGGATGAGGCGGCGGTACAAGCCAAAATTAAACAAGACCTCTGGTCAGCAGTGGTCGAACCTGTTTTTGGCGACATTGACGTTAAACCTAATCAGGAAACACGTTTTTTAGTCAACCCCACTGGCAAATTTGTCGTTGGTGGTCCTCAAGGAGACTCTGGTCTGACAGGACGAAAAATAATTGTTGACACCTACGGTGGCTATTCACGGCATGGTGGCGGCGCTTTTTCTGGCAAAGACCCCACGAAAGTAGACCGTTCTGCTGCTTATGCGGCTCGCTATGTAGCGAAAAATATTGTCGCCGCCGGATTGGCAGAAAAAGTTGAAATCCAGTTATCTTATGCTATTGGCGTAGCAAGACCAACAAGTATTCTAGTGGATACTTTTGGCACTGGCAAAGTGGATGAAGAAACCTTACTGGAATTAATCAATAAACACTTTGAACTGCGTCCAGCAGGGATTATCCATACCTTCAACTTACGGAACTTACCAAGTGAACGAGGCGGACGTTTTTATCAGGACGTCGCGGCTTACGGTCATTTTGGGCGGGCTGATTTAGACTTGCCTTGGGAACAGACCGATAAAGCCGAATTGTTGAAGCAAGCAGCGAATGAGTCACTTTCGACAGTAGTTGCTCAGGCAGTAACTTAGACTTATAGGCTACTAAAAAAACTTAGTTTATCTACGTGAGGGTATTGGCAACTTAACAAGTTAGCAATACCCTCATTTTTTATTAGCCACCTGAATATCCAAAAGTAAAACTACTACTTTGTCAAGCTAAACGCCCCGACAGCAGATTCATCTGTTGCAAAGATTTTTGTCAATGGTATTACGGGCCGGTGATGGCTTTTGGTTGCAAAGATACAGATTGCCCATTAACTGACAATGCCGTAGCTTCTAAAATCTGTCCGTAACGATTGCGCGTGCCGAATCCTTTGGCTTGAATTGTGTTTTTGATGTTCGCGATACTGGCTAGCTGTTCGCCTACATGGGGCGGGAATTTGACAATTGTGCCATTAGAGATAATAACGCCGTTAATTTCTCCTCGATGTCCCACCAACCAATTCTGAGCAGTTCCCTGTGCAGATAAGGTACTGTAGTTGTTTAAGTTGGGGGGTTGGGGGGCTGTTGTGGGAGGTTGTTCGACTAAAGTCTGTCCAGTTTGAGAATTGGTGATTTTTTTGGCTCTCACTTCCTGTCCGAAGCGAGTGGAAAAGCCAGGATTGCCAAAAATGCTCACTTTGGTGTTTGGGGTAATCATCGCCACTAAACTGTCCGCCATCTGGGGAGGAAATTTCACCTGTAGTCCGTTATTGAGTAATAGCCCATCCACCTTACCTTCAGGGTTGAGCAGATACTGTTTTACCTCTCCGGTGAAAGTGGTTCCGGCTGCGGGGGGTAATCCTGGTGGGGGTGCTGGGGGAATCTCTAGAGGATTAGGATTAGGTAAATTGGCGCTTGGGAGATTAGCTTCTAGCGATCGCCCGCTTGGTGTAGCATTACTAGCAACAGTATTGTATGTCCAAAAACCGAAAAGTGCGATCGCTGCTCCAATGCCGCCACTAGTTAAAATTAACTTTAACTTGCGTTGGCGATCGCGATCTCGGATTTGCTTGGCTTGAATCTGTTGTATAGCTTGTTGAATCACCTCTGGAGGAATTTGTACTTCTGCTCCAGCCTGCATAATTTCTTCTAAAGAATAATCCTGATTTTCTTGGGCATACAACTGAGCCGCTAGAGCGAAAACATCGGGAGCAATTTCTTTCGGAATGCGAACTTTAGAGTTATTCATCTGCTTTAAAATTTAATTGCTAACTAGAACTCTAATAGTGCAAAACTCGTGCCATAGATACAAGACACTCGTTAGTTAGTAAGACAGGATGAAAAATGAGCAACTGGAATTTGGCATAGTTTTTGCACTTCTAGAAGTTCTAACCCTTATTCCATGCAACCTATTGTGTTATCTCAACGTTGGACACTGCGGCGACAGCTAACAATCCTCAGCATCCTTTTTTTAGGTTTAAGTGCAGCTGCTTTGTGGTTAGTGGTACAACTATTTGAAAGTCTGGAAGGTGCTGTTGTTGCCAGAAATCAGAGAGAATTAGCTTTTGCCAACACCAGACTAATTAAGCTGTTTTGGGAATCAAATCTTGGGCAAGCACCAAAGCCAAGTGAGCAGTCAAGCAAACCGTTAGCGGAACTTTCAAACGATGCCCTAACTGCTTTTCCAAGGGTAGAAGGGGGATTTTATCTGCTGCAACAAGACCAGCTTTTAGGCTATGCCTATCCTACCCACGGAGGCCCTGTCCCCAAAAAAGATATTCCTCCTGCTGAACGAGACACAATTTTGCAATTGACTCGGAAAGCCACAAGCCAAGGCTTACCCCAAGAATTAGTATTGCATCCCGGTCTTGATGTCTTGCTACTGCGTGCCGATCCCCTACCCCTGTGGGGTGCGGTGTGGACGATGAAACGTATGCCTCATCTAGAAGATAGCAATCAAAACGTTTTAAGTGTTTTCCTAGTTTTAGGAATTTTAGTCGTGGGAGTTTGGACTTTTTATATTGCCTTACAACTTCAGTGGGGAGTGCAGCGACTCCAGCAAAGTATTAAAGCAATGGAAGAGGATAAAGCTTCGCTAATTCCTCCCCTACCCGCAGAAATGGGACTGTTGGGAACTGCAATTAATAGTATGCAATACCGCCGCCAAGAGTTAGAGCAGCGCTTGCACCGAGTTGAACGCTTGGCTTCTCTGGGACAACTGGTAGCGGGGGTAGCTCATGAAGTCCGCAATCCCTTAGCTAGTATGCGCCTCAATTTGCAATATACAGAACGGCAATTAAAAAAGCAGGGAATTACGACTTTACCGATCGCTAGTTTACTAGAACAAGTAGACCGTTTAGAAATGCTGGTGCGACGGCTATTGTATTTTGACCAAAATCAGCAAGAAGAAATGGTAACTATTTCCCTAGAAGCGATCGCTTTTGAATCAGTTTCTCTGTTGCGTCTCAAAGCCGAAGAACAGGGAGTAACACTTTTTTATCGCTCTGCTGCTGAACCCTTGCCCCAAGTACCACTACGCCGTCGGGAGTTAGGACAGGTAATGGTTAACTTAATCTTAAATGCTATTCAAGCAAGTCCACCAGAAAGCGAAGTAGAGGTTGGTGTAAGCCAAGAGCAAGACTACTTAGTGACTTGGGTAAAAGACACTGGCGCAGGTTTAGCACCAGAAGAACGCGATCGCATTTTCGATCCTTTTTATTCCACAAAACCCCAAGGAACAGGTTTAGGTTTAGCGATTAGCCACGAGATTGTCACCCGACACGGAGGGCATATTGATTTGAAATCTCAACCAGGTTGCACCGTTTTTAGCGTTTACTTACCGAAGAATCACAACGATGGCTAAGATTTTGATTATTGATGATGAAAAAGCCTTGCGTCAAGCGATGGCGCAGATTTTAAAAGATGAAGGCCATGACGTAGTAGAGGCGGGAGACGGAGAACAAGGACTGAAGATGATTCAACAAGATACCACATCTCGTCCTGACTTGGTATTTCTAGATTTGAAAATGCCCAAAACTCAGGGTAATGCTGTTCTAAAAGCTTTAGGTAGCAAAACTCTGTTTGAACTGCCAGTAATTGTGATGACAGCTTATGGAACAAGTCGTACAGCAATTGAAGCCATGCAATTGGGAGCCTATGATTACTTAACTAAACCCTTCGATTTAGAAGATTTAGTCAACTTGGCGCAAAAAGCCTTAGCTCATTCTCAAGCATCAGCCGAGCAAATTGGTGAAGCAAATACCCAAAATTTCGGACAGCCAGAAGAACTGTTGGGGCGATCGCCTAAAATGGCAGAAGTTTTTAAACTCATTGGTAGACTTGCCCAAGGAAACACCACAGTTTTGATTGTCGGGGAATCAGGTACGGGCAAAGAGTTAGTCGCCTCCACCCTGCATAATGCTAGCCCTCGCAGTCGCGGCCCTTTGGTAAAAGTTAACTGTGCAGCCCTTCCAGAACATTTATTAGAAGCAGAATTATTTGGTCACGAAAAAGGAGCCTTCACTGGAGCTAATAACTTGCGAATTGGTCGCTTTGAACAAGCCAATGGCGGTACAATTTTTCTGGATGAAGTTGGAGAATTGAGCCAGATAATTCAAGGAAAATTGTTGCGAGTATTACAAGATAAATCCTTCGAGCGCTTGGGTAGTAACCAAACCAAAACTGTAGATGTCCGCATTTTAGCTGCTACCAATCGGAATTTAGAACAATTGGTACGCCTGAATCAGTTTCGAGAAGACCTTTACTATCGCTTTAATGTAGTACGAATTGAACTGCCACCTTTGCGCGATCGCCCCGAAGATTTAGAACAACTTACTCAACATTTTCTAAGTTCTATTGCCCTAAGAAATGGAATTAAAAATTTAGCAATTACCTCAATCGCCCTAGAAAAATTGAAAGGTTACGCTTGGCCCGGAAATGTGCGAGAACTACAAAATACTTTAGAGAGAGCAGCAGTTTTTTCTGGAGGAAGAACGATTCTTTCAGAGCATCTCATTTTTAATCAAGAATATCAGATGAATTTAAATTTAGAACAAGCGATCGCTCAGTTAGAAATAAACTTTATCCGCCATGCTTTAGCACTTTATCCCCAAGAACCCCACAAAGCATTAGGAATTTCTGCCGAAAGCTTTGAGCAAAAAAAGAAACAATGGAATTTATAGCACAATATCCTTGGGTTAAGCATTTTTCCTCCTCTTTGCGTCCTCTGCGCCTCTGCGGTTCGTATCATGAATTCCTTAAACTCAACATCTGCACTAGAAACACACCTAGAAACTCAAACCGTTATTTACCCAACCCTACAGTACTTAGTTCGCTTTTTGCCGTGGGATGGTAAACGAGTATTCGACCATCTTCGAGAAGAATCTAAACACAATCCATTTATAATAGAAAATTCTGATTTCCATAGCAACGAAGCACTTTTAGACGATATTCTACCTAATTGGTACAATCCCATCGCCCAGAACTTAAGCTTAAGCGAACATCTTTTTGGACAAATATCAGCTTTATCAATTCCATCAAAACAACGTGAAGCCTTAATCCATCTAACTCAGTGGTTATCCAACTCCGGTTACTTAGAAGAAACTCCAGAAATTTGGGCAGATGGTAGTATCTGGAGTGCAAAAGAACTAAAAGCTGTTGTGCCTATCCTCCAAAGTTTAGATCCATCTGGAATTGGTACACGAACCCTGCAAGAATGTCTATTAGTACAACTCAAAGACCAGCCTGAAAGTTTAGCTTTTCTACTAATTAAAAATTATTTAGAAGAGATAGCAAATTGTATTGGTAATTCTTCCAATTCAAAGCACAATTATCAAGTACTATTACAAAAGCTGCACCAAAATCACCAAAATATTGATGTTGATATTGAGAAAATCACCAATGCTATTCATGAAATTCAAGAATTAGAACCCCGTCCTGCCAGAAACTTTGGTGGTAGTGATGCTCCCATCGTCACCCCTGATTTAAAAGTTAAGCTAATAGCTGGAAGTTGGCAAATTTCTTTAGCCTATGAAGTCAAACAACGTTTTTGTCTGAATTCCGAAGCCATTAAGCTTTTGCAGGAATCACCAAAATCAAGGCGAGATACCCAACAGCTAGAAGCATTATTACAAAAAGCTAGAAATTTACTCACAGCTTTGCAACAATGGCAAGAAAATCTGCTCAAAGTTGGTCAATTTTTAGTTGAGCGCCAGCAAGCTTTTTTGCAGAGTCGGGATAAATTAGACTTAGTATCTACCCCTCAGCAATTAGTAGCTCAATCGGTAGGACTTAGTAACTCTACAGTCAGCCGGATTGTGCGAGGACGGCATATATTAGTTTGCAATCAACACAGTCGGATAATTCCGTTGCATTCACTATGTGTTCCTGTAGGAGTAGGCGGACGTACTTCTCAACAAATCCAACAGATGCTAATACAGTTAATTGCAGAAGAATCACCCGCCAATCCTTATACTGATGAGCGATTAGCCCAGCTTTTGAAAATCCGATTTTGTCTGCCAATCACCCGCAGAACAGTTACAAAATATCGTAAAATTTCCGGGATAAAGTCATCACATCAGCGCAAGTTGACTGATAAAAAGATGGGAAGCAAGAGCAGGAAGCAAGGAAGTCTCTTGAAATATCAAAGTTGAGCCTTTAAGCCTGAACATTGAGCCTTTTAACCTGGAAGTTGAGCTTTTGAACCTGAACGTTGAGCCTTTTAGCCTCGAAGTTGCACCTTTGAGCTTGAACGTTGCACCTTTGAACCTGAACGTTGAGCCTTTGAACCTGAACGTTGAACCTTTTAGCCTCGAAGTTGCACCTTTGAGCTTGAACGTTGCACCTTTGAACCTGAACGTTGCACCTTTGAACCTGGAAGTTGCACCTTTGAACCTGAACGTTGCACCTTTGAGCTTGAACGTTGCACCTTTGAGCCTGAAATTTTAAGTTTGATTGTTGACAAATGACAAATGACCAATACTTCGGCTTCGCTCAGTACAAGTGACCAGTGACCAATGACTAAATCCAAAAATAAGCCAGGATGAGAGTCAAAACAGTTAACGGTAGACCAAAACGCAGATGTTCCCAGAATGACAATTGATAACCAAGTTTTGCGACAGCTTCCGCAACAATTAAATTAGCAACTGAACCTAACAAAGTTAGATTACCAGCTAAGGTAGATCCTGCGGCTAATAGTAACCAGGTTTTTGTATCTGGATGGGGAATTAAATGTTGTAGTAATAATACTGCTGGAACATTAGAAACTAAATTTGAAAGCAGAGCAGTAATTCCTAATATGTTCAGGGGATTGTAAACTAAACCGCTAAATAAATTCAATATTCCTAATTTTTCTACTCCAGCAGTCACAACAAACAGTCCAGAAAACATCACCAGTAAATTCCAATCTACTTTATTTAAAACTCGTTGCGGTTTGATTCGCCTAGTAATAAACAGTAAACCAGCAGCTATAAGTGTTGCTTGGGCTGGGGGTATCCCAATTAAGAATGCAATTAATAGTCCTCCTGTTATCAATAGGCTTTTAGTAAGCAACGGTTTAAATATGCGGTAACGCACGGGGGTTACACTCGGACAAGATTTAGTAGAACGGACATCAGGATAAAGCCACCACAATAACCCAATTTGGATCAACAAACTTACTAATGCGATGGGAGTCAATGCTTTCGCAAAATCGAGATAGCTGATACCAGAGAAGGAACCAATCAAAATATTTTGCGGATTACCACTTAAGGTAGCCACTGAACCCAGATTAGTTGCTCCCGCTAAGGCAAGTAAGTAAGGAATCGGATTGAGGTTCAAAGTTTGGGTTAAACCGAGAACCAAAGGAGTAAAAATTAGAGCGATGGTATCATTCAGAAAAAAAGCCGAGAGAATTCCACTGCCGAAAGTTAAAACAATCAGCAAACCCAAAGGGCTACGGGTAAAGTGTGTAACTGTATCAAGGGTTAGTTGGAAAAAACCAGCGTAAGCTAAGTTTGTGCTGATTACCATCATGCCAAACAGGAAAATCAGCGTTTTATAGTCTATCGCTTGCCATGCTTCTTTGAGGTCTAATACCCCGAATGCCATCAGCAAAGATGCACCAACTAAAGCAATACTGGCTCGGTTCATCCGCAAACCAGGGATATATCCTAAACCCAAACCGATATAAGTCAGTCCAATGATGATGTATCTGAAAACAATCATGATTTCGCTAGATTCTTTTGATGTGGTGCATTTCTATTAACTCCTGTTTTTGTTTCAGGTACACAGAACCAAAAAACTGCCAAAGCCACAACTGCGATCGCTGCTAAAATCAAAAAACCAACATTGTAACCAGCACTTTTAACTACAAACCCAGCTAACACATTGCTCAAACCCGCACCAACGCCAATGGCAGTGTTGAGCATCCCTTGGGTAACATTAAAGCGTCCCGTACCTTTAGTAAAATCAGCTACCATCAACACGGAAAGCACACCAAAAATCCCGCCTGCAATACCATCCAGAATTTGCACAGAAACGAGAAAATAGGGATTGTCCGAAAGCGTATACAGCACCCCTCGAATCGGTAAGACGGCAAAGCCAAGCAAAAATATGGGTTTTCGGGCTGTATGTGCGAAACGCCCAGCCAAGTTAGACACTGGAATCATGACTAACTGAGCCACAATAATACAAGCAGACATATAAACTGTGTCACTTGTCCCTTTCCCCTCCGCCAATTCTTGACCGACTAGCGGTAACATAGCAGCATTGGCAAAGTGAAACAAAACTACTGCAATAGTAAAGAATAAGATTTTGCGATCGCTTAATAATTGCAATATGCCTTCAGATGGCTGCTGATGTTTTTCATTATCCTCCTCTTGGCCTTCTTCGCCCTCTTCACCATCTCCACGCGCTAATTCGTGGTCAATCTCTCTTTCACGAATCATCCTCACCGAAATAATACTGCCCACAGCCATAGCTGCAACCAGGAAAAATATTGCCTTGCGTGCAATAAAGTAACCTACTAAACCAGCGAGAGTAGCAGCTAGCAGATTTCCTGTATGGTTAAATGTTTCATTACGACCTACTCGCCTATCTAATCTCTCATGTCCTACGAGTCCCAGAGTAATAGCAGTAATCGCAGGTGGGAAAATTGCAGCAGCAATCCCAATCATAATCTGAGAGCCGATGACAACAGGCAAATTGGGGAACAAGCCCATAGCAATACAACCGATAGAAACAAACACAGCCGCCAGTACAATCAACATCCGTTTTTGACGTAGCCTGTCAACCAATGCACCAGCTGGGGTTTGAGCAATAACTGTGGCAATTGCCGAAGCTGACATCGCCATGCCAATCTGGGCTGGGTTCCAATTTGCTGAAGCTTTCAGGTAAATGCTCAAATATGGCCCAACACCATCGCGCACATCTGCGAGAAACACATTCAAGTAATCAAGCGATCGCAAACTCTTCCCACTGGGTTTTCGCTGTTTTTGCATAAGTCTTTAATGATATTTTGTCAGCTATGGAGGCGTCAAAATACTCTTATGCAAAAATCATGCCAAATCAATTGCATCTGGCTGATCTAGCGAAAAAACCTTCTTTGTGCAACGTACAACTTACGCAAGTAATAGCCAAAACCCTGATTTTCAGTTAGGGGCAGTAAAGTCCTTGAATGGGAAATAGTAAAGATTTTTAGATTTTGATTGCACTTTTTTGTGTGGATATCAGTGCGATCGCAAAAAGAAACCCCCTCTGCTTTTGCCATAGTAAAGTGATTACAACGCAGAGGGGTTTCATTTATTTTAATATTTTTGTGGAGGCAGGTTTTAAGAATAATTCTGGCAAAAAACTAGTTTATTTGATTTAAAACCCGCCAAAACCTATGTTGAATTGATTTTAAGCTGTGTACTCAGTTAGGCCTATTTCCAATCGGGAATTTCAGCGTCTTCTCCCCCAATCCCGATTCCAGTGTTAAATATTTCCGCATCAGTAAGATTTAAATCGTTCATTGATGCTTGATACACATTAGAATCGTGAATCGTAGCACGAGTAAAATTTACTCCGTTGAGATTAACTTGCTTTAAATTCACATTGGTTACATAAGCAGATGTTAGGTTAGCACCTGCCAAGTTTGCACCAGTTAAGTCAGCACCTTCGAGGTTAGCTCCTACAAGGTTAGCTCCTTGAAGCTTCGAGCCTCTCAAGTCAGCACCAATTAAATGAGCGCCACTAAGGTTAGCTCCTGATAGTTCGCACTTAACACATTCCCCAGTTGAAAGCAGCTTTTGTAAATCCTGTGGATTCTCGGCTCTAACTGAGCTAGCGAGAAATAGGGGTGTTGCTAAGGCCATGGCCGCTAATAGCTGGAGTTTCATAATTTTCCCCCTTAATAATCGAGTTGCGTCCGTTCTGTCCCTCACAACTCTATTATCTCACTAAACTTTGTGAGGTCAATGTATCTTGTGACAATCTATCTCCTGACAGGTTAGTTACGATCTGAAACCCAGATAAAACTAATGTCGAAAATGCCATTAATTCCGATTTTTTAGCAATTTTTACCCAATAATTCCTCAAAAATGCCCACTGTTAAATCTTTTCAAAAGTCAAATCTGGCGCTACTCGCCATAGCTAATTTGATAAGTATTTATACTTTATTAATTGATGTTTTAGCTTAAGTCCTTAGAAATTCTCGCATATACTGATTAACCAATTCCGGCTGTTCTTGCTGCACCCAATGACCACAATTAGGAATATACTTGATTTGAAAATCTCTGACATAAGCTGCGGTGTCGTAGGTTAGTTCCTTGCCGAGTGCGGTGTCATTTTCTCCCCAAATCATCAGTGTTGGTACTTCCAGAACGCCCCAACTTGGATTTAGCATTCTCTGTTGAAAAATATTGCGGTAATAGTTCAACATTGCTGTTAGGGCACCGCGTTTTGCAGCAGCATTTTTATAAGCGTCAATATCGGCTTGTGTGAAAGCACTCTTGTTAACTGCTGTACCTTTAAAAGCTGTTTCAATAGCTTGGTAGTCGGAAGATTGTAAAAGTAATTCTGGTATCCACGGTAGTTGAAAGAGGAATATGTAATTGCTACGTAGCAACTGTTGGGGAGTGCGTAACCCTTGGGCAAATTTGGCAGGATGAGGCAGGTTAAGAATAATTAATTGTTTTAACATTTCGGGGTGAGTGTATGCAAAATTCCAAGCGATCGCACCTCCCCAATCATGTCCAACTAATACACATTTTTGGTATCCTAATCCCTTAATTACTCCCTCAATATCTTTGATAAACTCATTCATTACATAAGCTGATTGCTCACTTGGTTTATCACTATCGTTGTAGCCACGCAAGTCAATGGCGACAACTTTAAAATATTGGGCAAATTCTGGTATTTGATGCCGCCAAGAGTACCAAAACTCAGGGAAACCATGCAACATCAACATTAACGGGCCTTCACCTTGGGTGACATAGTGTAGCTTCACCCCATTAGTAGTGATATATTCGTGTTTCCAAGAAGTTTCTATTAGAGACATAATTAATCCCAATTCAGCATTATAAAATACTAAATAATATACTCTACTTAATAAATGTAATGTTATTTTGAGCATCCTCACATCTATTAAAAGACAGTACTTACAATAGTGATTTATGACAAAAAAATTATAAAATTTGCCTTAAGATAGATGTGAAGCGTGGGTAAATTTTGGTAGGACATTAGATATAATAATTATTTCCAACTACCATGACACAACAGTTGACAAACCATGCTTCATTGTGGGTTGAGCGACTGGGACGATTCGGCTATGTTTCCAAGGGAGTAGTTTACGGTATAGTTGGACTACTGGCGGCACAGGCGGCTTTTGGCAGGGGTGGTAAAACAACTGATACCCAAGGCGCTCTCCAAACAATCGTCAACCAGCCATTTGGGAAATTTTTGCTGGCTTTAGTTGCAATTGGCTTGATTGGATACGTAATCTGGCGTTTTGTACAGGCAATTAAAGACCCAGAAAATAAAAGTAATGATGCCAAAGGTTTAGCAGTGCGAATTGGTTACGCAGCTAATGGCTTGATTTATGCAAGTTTAGCCTTAAGTGCTGTGCAAATCGTTATGGGTACAGGCGGCGGTAAAAATAGTAGTGATTCTACTGAAGATTGGACAGCGCGTTTGCTTTCTCAACCCTTTGGTCAATGGTTAGTTGGAACTGTGGGGGTATTTGTAATCGCTCTAGGCTTCTATCAGTTTTATAAAGCTTTTAGTGCCAAATTTCGTAAAGAACTCAATTTAACAGAGTTAAGCAACACACAAGCCCAATGGGTAATGAGGATTTCCAGATTTGGTTTAGCGGCACGGGGTATAGTGTTTTGTATTATCGGTTGGTTTTTAATCGAAGCTGCAAGGCAATCGAACGCTGCTACCGCAGAAGGTTTGGATGAAGTATTACAGACGCTAGCGCAACAGCCCTATGGAGCATGGCTTTTGGGTATTGTGGCATTAGGTTTGGTTGCTTATGGAATTTACACAATAATACAGGCGCGGTATCGTCGGCTAGTCAATGTTTAGATGGTGCAGTGCTGAGAATTTCAATTTATAGAAATGGCAATAATAGAAACCCGTGGTATTTGGCTGACCACTACTGATAGTAAGGTTCTCAGGTCAAAGGAACGCATTGCTGAGGCGATGGATTTCCTGGCCGAGACGGGATTTAACGTGGTGTTTCCAGTTGTTTGGAATAAGGCGGTAACTTTGTATCCTAGCCAAACAATGCAGCAGACTTTTGGAGTCGAAATTGACCCTCTATTTGTAGGTCGCGACCCTTTAGAAGAAGTGGTGATTGAAGCGCGGCGAGTTGGGTTAAAAGTTATTCCTTGGTTTGAATACGGTTTTGCCAGTTCATACAATTTGAGTGGTGGTGTACTTTTACAGAAAAAACCGGAATGGGCTGCGCGTGATTATAACGGTAACTTACTGAAGAAAAACGGCTTTGAGTGGTTGAATGGACTCGACCTACAGGTGCAAGAATTTTTATTGAACTTGGTGCTGGAAGTTGCGAATAACTACGATGTGGATGGTGTTCAAGGTGACGATCGCTTGCCAGCATTACCATGTGAAGGTGGCTATGATGAGGGAACTGTCACTCGCTATTCGCTATCGCCAGGAATTCGATCGCAATCCGCCACAGAACCCCAAGGATAGACAATGGTTACAGTGGCGTGCAGATATTCTCACTGAGTTTTTGGCGCGTCTCTACGGGGAGGTGAAAGGAGTGAATCCTAATTTGTTAGTTGCGATCGCACCCAATATCTATGATTGGGCATTCCAGGAATATCTGCAAGACTCGCCCGCATGGCTGAAGCGGGGGATAGTTGATATGATTCAGCCGCAGATTTATCGCCGTGACTTTAGGAGTTATCAGGCGATCGCTGATAAACTGGTAAACCAGCAGTTCACAGATGCGACACTGCCCAAGTTAGCACCAGGAATACTGATGAAGCTTGGCTCTTACTGTATTAGTCCAGAATATCTGGTGCAGGCAATTGAATACAATCGTCAACTTGGCATTCAAGGAGAGGTATTCTTTTTTTACGAAGGTTTGCGCGAGAATAACAATACCCTTGCTAAAGTTTTGCGCAATGGGCCTTATGCTAAGTCTGCATCATTTCCCACTCTGTCAGATTTGAGTGCAGGTGTTGTGAGTCACAAGACGACATCTTCTATTTGGTCAGGAGTGGAAAATTTGTTAAAAAAGATTTTTTAAGGGAAAAGGCGAGTGGAATATAAATTGCCAGTGGAAAAGGTAATTAATACTTTAAAAAAAGATTTACCGACACTTTTTGAAAAAGATATTTTTTATGACATTTATACACGGGATATCTATTTTAAAGACCCGGTGAATACATTCAAATACAAATTTAACTATCGTATTATATTTTGGACTTTACGATTTCACGCTCGACTATTTTTTACCCAAATTCACTTTGATGTACATGAGGTTTATCAGTCAGCCGAAGACACGATTTTAGCAAAGTGGACGGTGCGGGGAGTGTTGCGCGTTCCCTGGAAAGCAGGGTTGCTTTTTAATGGCTATTCAACATATAAACTCAATCAAGATAATTTGATATATGAGCATATCGACACCTGGGATAGAAAGCCAAGGGAGATTTTACGGCAGTTTTGGCAAAGGGAAGGAGGAGGTACAGCTTAACCTAACCTCTATAAAGCTGTACTTTATCTCCCCCTATATCTCTATAGGTATACCAGAAAACTTGCTCAAGGAAAAAATAAAAATCATCTCATCAAAATATTTATGGTTGAAAACCACATTGTCTTTCTTTCTCGGAAGTAATGGCGCAATCTTTTACTGTAATTGAACCTATGACAATACCAGCATCTAGCATTGATTTAATCTTTGCACTTTCAGAAAACTTAATGAAACTTTTTAGTGAGAAGTTATGAGTTAGAATTCCTCCCGGCTTCTGGCTTCTGAATAGCAGTTATCCAACTCCTGATGGAGTGATGTCTTGAGATTGATGCTAACAAGAATGTGACAAAAACACCAAATGAGCAGCAATTAGAATATTTGCTCAGTAACCTGATGAAATATGGTGTTTTGATAGCTAGTGCTGTGGTTTTGCTGGGGGGTATACTCTACTTAATTCATCAGGGTAATCAAGCTGCGGGATATGAATTTTTCGGGGAGAACCATCAGAATTTCGCTCACCAGTAGGTGTAGTAAAAGCAGTTTTATCAGGTAGCGGGACTGTTGCTACTAGTCGCCACTCCCATTGTGCGCGTTTTTATTTCCCTATTGACTTTTTTACTACAGCGAGAATTTATTTATGTGATTGTTACTTTATTAGTCATGGCTAGCCTGACTTACAGTCTTGTCGGAGCATATTATTAGTAGTATTTTCAAAGGTTAAGGGGTGAATTCTACCTTTTACCCTTAACAAAAAAGTATTGAGATGGAGCCAAAAATTTATTTTTGAAGCCAATTACGAACCTTGCAAAAGCTCATTAATTGAACTTATGCTTTGTTTTATTTGCTCTGTCAGAGAAGTTCTTAATAAGTCAAGGTTTACGGCAGAAACATTGAATAATCCCAAAGCATATAATAGGCTCGAAATTCCAATAAGTAAAGCTAGAAATCTCCCAAAACAACCGGGATTGATTTCAATAAAAGCTAATTTAGATTGCCCGATCACAGCAATCGTTATAAAAACAATTCCTGCTATTAAAAAGGTGCTATTTGAAGTTAAATCTGTCATTTTTCGATTAATATGCCTCAGGATTTTTATTGTAGCTATTATTAGTTAAAATTTCTGCCCTTGCTAGATGCAAAAACATAAAAATTTTGCAACTCAACATCCACCCACCCTAACTTAATGAAGCTCTGGCTATTGCAGTATCGGTGTTGGAACTCATTGTGTGCTATGATATAGGAAGAGGTATTTTGATTTTAAAACTTATTAAGCGACAAATAACATTAATTGTCTCAAGTGTGTATAAATTGTTCTGTTTTGCTCAGATACCGAAATAAAACCTAGATTCTGCAAGAAGCCAACTAACTGATATGTCTCTGGATAGAAATCAGATATTGTTAAGTTGCAGTTGATTTAAACCTCAATTTTGGTGAAACTATTCTGTGGTGAACTTTCAGCATCAAAAAGCCAAAATGTTATCACTCGTGTACTAGACGTTAATTTAGTTTATATATTAAACTACACTAAGACGATAGGAATAGTGGTTTTTTATGGAAAGCGTCCAAAACGTTAGTCAAGAGTTGAATGTAACAGGAGACACAGCAATAGATCAGTTACAACAGTCTACTCCCGTAGAATTCAAAAAAGACATTTTCAAAAAACTCAGAGGTGGATTTTTTCTGGTATTGGGATATTTGTTGTCACCACTATGTTGGTGGAATGACCTACTATTCAATTTGCCCATAGCTTATGGTTTTGGGTATGCATGTAGTTTACTTTCCCCAAAATTACTTCTACCTTGCTCAATTATCGGATACTGGCTCTCTAATATTGTGGGAATTCTCTTGATGCAATTCGGTTCTAAGGACATTTTTCAAAAAGAACCTCAAGAGCATAACCTTAAAAAAGAATTGTTCACAGGTCTAATTTCTTCAACAGTTTATACCCTGTTGATTATGCTATTGATCCAGTTGAAGATTCTCGATTTTCCCATTCTATTCTCCAACAGTTAATTTAGTTTATCACCTTTATGAAGTCTGGGCGCACATATATGCGCCCATATTATAATTTGACAGATACAGATATAGCAATCTATGTAAAAATTACAAACTAAAAGATCAATTTTCGTCAAATTTTAAGAGTTCACTTAAATTCAACAATTTTGGAGCCTCCTTACTTACAATTAATGGCAGCTTACCATTCCATTTTTCTATTGCTTGCCTTTGCAGAATTTCTGGAGTTAAACCATCACGTAATAATCTGTGCGTCTCAGCCTCTCCTTTGGCTAAATTCACTTTTGCTTCAGCCTCTTTTGTTGCTTTCAATGCGATAAATTCTGCTCGTTTTGCTTCTTGTTCAGCAATCTGCTTCGCCTCCACCGCCTCACCAAATCGTTCTGAAAAATGGACATGAACTAGAGAAATATCATCAACTGCAACGTGATAGCTACTCAGTCGTGCTGACAAGGCATCATCTACTCCACTTTTGACTTCTCCTCGTTTAGTAATAATTTCTTCAGCAGTATACTTTGCCATTACTGCTTTTAGCACTTCTTCAACTGCTGGGTTAAGAATCCGAATAACTACATTTTGTTCATCTCCAATTTTCTGAAAAATGACATTTACTTCCTGGGAAATAATATGCCAATTGAGAGCTACATCGACAAAAACATTTTGTAAATCTTTGGAAGAAGCCTCAGCAGAAATTTCCTGCTTTTGGACTCTAATACTCAACTTTTTTACAGTATTAACTACAGGAATAATTAAGTGAAGTCCTTCTCCTAATATCTGGTTTTGCACTTCGCCAAATTTCATTAATACACCACGTTCTCCTGCATTTACAATCACACAAGGCGTGAGGAAGAGAGTTATCAAAAACAAAAGAGCGGTCAGTTTACCGGCACTGTTAAAACTTATAATTTTTCTCATTTGTGTGAACCATGTATGCATCTTGTATGGAGACGCATATTTAGGAGTTATGGGCTTCTTATCGTCATGATTTTAACTCGACTTGATCAAAAATTAAGAACATTCTCGACTTAATAGCAACTGCCCATTACTTAGCCGATATACACCAGTAGGTTCGATAATCGGATCACCTTTCTTCCAAGGACGGAATGTAGTTTCGACACCTCTCACCTCACCAGTTGTGTAGTTAGAGGCTATTTATAAAGTAAATCTAAAGATGGATAGCCAAGTATAATTGCAAAGGTAGGATACTTTAAAGACAGTGTATCTACTTATAAAGCGATGGTTCAAAAAGCTTATTCTAGCGACCTTAGTGACTTAGAATGGGAAATTTTGGCACCTTTGATTCCATTTGATTCCACCAGCTAAATCTGGTGGGCATCCTCTCCCAAGGGGAGACGCTCCGCGAACCCACAACTGAGATGAGGGAAGTATGTAATGCCAATTAATTGCATAGTTTTTTGTCACACAACCATAACCAAAAGCCCCAGGCTGTGGGGCGTGGGGCTTTTGGTTATGAATTATAAAACCTGGCATCGAGCTATTTTTGCGTAGGGCTACCCCTAAACTA